>JANRLN010000034.1:0-4527 GCA_033762515.1 Planctomycetaceae bacterium | reverse complement strand
TCCCGCGCTCGCACGCTTCTGCGAATCGGTCGAGTCGGGACACAGTTCCCATAGCGAATCGGAACAGATCGCGCAACGGCTCGGCATGACGGCCACCCCCGTGCGCATGGACAGCCAGGCCAAGTACGCGGTCGTCGCCCGCGGCGAAGCCGACATTTATCTCCGGCTACCCACGAAGAAAGACTACGTGGAGCGCATCTGGGACCATGCCGGCGGCGTGCTGGTTGTGGAAGAGGCCGGAGGCCGAGTGACCGATGTGTCGGGCAAGCCGCTGGAGTTCACTCACGGCCGCGGATTGGAACGCAACCGCGGGGTGGTCGTGACGAACGGCTCACTTCACGAGGCCGTGTTGGACGCAGTCCGAGCGGCGGGAGTGCAGTGACAACTCGAAGCCCGGGACCAGCGATCCCTGAGCTTCGTTACGCGCACAATTCCAGCAGCTTCTGAAATTCCGGTGCGGAGCGAATCGGGTCAAAATCAGTCTCTTCGGGAATCAACCGGAGAAGCCCCGGCTCCATCCGCAGCGCTCGGCCCAACCACGACAGAGCCTGAGACTTCTGACCCGCCAGCGCGTAGTAGCATGACAGATTGTACAGTACAACGGGCGTCTTTGGATGGGCGCGATAAGCGTCGTGCATGGTGGAAATGGCCTGCGACAACTCGCCGGTCCGCTTCAGGCACCAGGCGAGTCCCATCAGAACTCCCAAGTCCTCGGGTTGCTCCCCCTGGCAGTAGCGAAACTCATCCTGCGCCGCTGACCAATCGTGCTGACCACGATACGCTTCCGCCTTCAGCAAGTGGTACTTGTACCGCTCGTCCCCCGGATCAGTCACCGCCCGCAGTTCCCGCAGGGCATGTTCGTACATTTCTAACGCCAAATACCCTTCGGCCGCCTGCATCCGACGCTGTGTCCGCCGATCGACGGCAATGGTTGCTGTGCTCATAGGCCCTGAAACGACTCCCGTCTGCTACATGGAAACTGTCTAAGGAGCGCGACCGCGAACCGTGATCTGCCAGTAGGTCCCGGCAATGCGCCCGCTCAACCGAATTCGTAGCGATTCTACCCAGAGACGTCCAGCGATCGAGCACCATTCTGATCTGCGACGGATCGGACGTGTTCAGTAGCGCGGATTGCACGCCCCCACATCGAATCGCGGCGCGGCGGCCAATCGAGCTACGCAGCCCGTCGCTGCGGACACCGCGACGGGCAAAGGCAATCCAGGGCGGCGATCAATCGCTCGCTCCCCAGGCCCAGCTGACTGCGAATGTCGAGGGCGAAAGTGTGTGCCGCGACGGGGTGGTCCGCAGGGATCTTCACCAGATCCTTCAACGTCGTGGCCAGAACCTCAACTCCCAGCTCCCGCCGCCAGGCGTCAAGTTCGTCGAGATCAGCAGACCCGTAGTGATGGTGATCCGGGAATGTCCTTTCGGCGACAACTTGCGTCTGTTTTGCGAGCGTTTGCAAAAAGCCAGCCGGGTTGCCAATCCCGCAGAAAGCCGCAGCCCGACTTGTTGTGAATGCGGTTGCTCCAAGAGCGGCCCCCACGCCGGAAATCCAGCCCTGGGGGACAAACCGAATGAGCGCGGCCGCCTCGTCACCGCGGTGGCGACGGAGCAGCGGTTGGATCTGCGGCAGTGCGCGGCTCAGGAGTTCCGGTTCCGCCCGCGTAATGCCAACCACGTCGGCCCGCCACAACGCGGTGAGTGGTTCGCGCAGGAGTCCGCGGGGGAGGACAGATCCAAACCCCCAAGGTCGCAGCGCATCAATCAGAAGCACGTCGAGATCGCGATAGAGTCGTCGATGCTGGTAGCCATCATCCAGGACCAGGACGTCGCAACCGTGCTCGCGAACGGCAAGTCGGGCGCCGGCGACGCGATCGCGCTGCTGAATGTGGGGCGTCCCGGGGCACAAACGTTGAAGCACGCGGGCTTCATCGTTTGCGTGCCCATCCAGGCTCCGGTACCCGCGACTCAAGATGCCGGGGTGATAGCCGCGTCGGATAAGCTCTTCCACCAGCCATGCGACGACCGGGGTCTTCCCGGTGCCGCCGGTGGTAATGTTCCCGACGCTGATGACTGGCACTGTGGCACGTTCGACGCGGAACCAACCGCGATCGTAAGCCGCGTTTCGACAGCGAATGACAGCCGCGTAGCCGAGGGCCGCCGCGCCGCACATTCCGCGCAGCACGGCAGCAACCGCATCACGGCGTTCTCCAGACATCACAGCGATCGCCGAGCGCTCATCCATGAGCACGTGCGCTTTCTGTTTCCTTGGAAGCCCAGGGATCGCCGTCCCTGGGCTTCTTTTGCCAGGTCCGCTGTCTTCTACCCGAGCACCGCCATCTTGGCGCAGATCGCTTCCGCCATCTGCATGGTCCCGACGGCGGTTGGATCGTTGCGGTCGAGTTTCAGGTCGTAGGTCACGTCCTTGCCCTCTTCGATGACCGCAGCGACAGCGCGGTCGAGTTTATCGGCCGCCGCCTGTTCGCCGAGGTGCTCCAGCATCAGTCGGCCGGAGAGGATCAGCGCGGTCGGATTGACCTTATTCTGACCCTTGTACTTCGGTGCACTGCCGTGAGTCGCTTCAAAGATCGCCGAATCCGCCCCGTAGTTGGCCCCCGGCGCCACCCCAAGACCGCCAACGAGGCCGGCGCACAGATCGCTGAGGATGTCTCCGTACAGGTTGGACAGCAGAATCACGTCGTACAGTTCCGGCTTCTGCACGAGCTGCATGCACATGTTGTCGATCAACCGCTCCATGTAGACCACCTTGCTGCCGTCGGCGACTTTGCCTGCCAGATGCGGATCGGCGGGGACCGACAACTCCGGCCATTCGTACTTGGCGCCGTAGGCCGTGGCGACCGCGCGCGTTTCGTCGTACCACAGGCCGTCGGTGAACTTCATGATGTTGGCTTTGCTGACCGACGTCACCGACTTGCGTCCGGCCTTGATCGCATAGTCGAAAGCGAACTTGGCGATGTTCCGCGTCCCTTCGTAGGACATTGGCTTGATGCTGACGCCGGTGGTGTCCAGGCCAGTGCCAATCTTTTTCCCGGTTGCCTTGGAGTTGATGAACTGGATCAGCTCGGCCGTCGTCGGTGTGCCGGCCTGGAATTCGACGCCGGCGTAGAGGTCTTCGGTGTTCTCACGAACGACGACGAGGTCGACGCCGACGTCGGAGAAGTAGGAACGAACGCCCTTGTACGTCTTGCAGGGACGCAAACAGGCGTAGAGGCCGAGTTCCTGGCGGAGGTAGACGTTGACGCTGCGGAAGCCCTTGCCGATCGGAGTGGTGATGGGCGCCTTGAGCGCCACTTGATTCTTGCGGACCGAGGCGAGCACCGAATCGGGAACCTTGCCCACTTTCTCGATCACTTCGATGCCGCATTCCTGGACATCCCAGTTGATCTTCACACCGGTGGCTTCGATGCACTTCTTGGTTGCTTCGGCGATTTCCGGTCCAACGCCGTCGCCGGGAATGAGTGTCACATCGTACATGTTTCGCGTTTCGCCTTGCTGCCAGAGACCCGCCAGTCATGAGCACCGGGACAAACCAGCGTCCCGAATCCCGTAGGACTGTACTGGACAGTCGACATCGGCGGCAAGGGCGGGAGCAAGACCCCAGAAAAGTAGCATCGACACTGAGGAGATTTCCCGCTACGCAATCCCCCACGTGAGCGGACTGAACCGATCAGAGTCGGTACATGGTTAATCCTGCCGGCGCTCATCGTCCAGAAACTGATTTAGGTCGAGGAATTTGAACCAAGTCGGCCGGAGAACTGCGTTCAGGAGCATTGTTGATACTCCCTGCTTGATCATGGACGCAGCCAGCGGCCGAACTGCATCCCAGCCGGCAATTGACAAGATTTTCAGCGACAGATCGCCTGTCAAACTGATGTAGAGTTCTGCAAGTTCCTTAGTCTCGTAGCCCAATAGGCACGTGACTCCTTCGGCTTCAACGATGATGATGTCGCCCGCTGAATTGGCAACTACGAAGATCGGGAACTCCAGAGGTGCTTCGGCATCCCGACTCTCGGCTGAACACCAGGCACCTTCCAGAAATTCCGCAGGCGAGAGTACATGGATTCCTCGAAAGGGAGACAAAGACAACAAGTCCATGTCGCCGGACACCACGAGCCGAGCTCGACCACTGACAGCCACTTCCAGGAACTTGTCGTCCTTCGGATCGCGGCATGCCGCAATCTTCTCATGGATTTCAACCAGAATGGAATCGCGAACCAATGCTGCGACGAATTCCAACCGCTGCTCGATCGTGGCGAAGCGATCGAATTTTCTACGCCGCAACACTTCATTCAGTTCACTCGCCGTGTCTGCAGACACAAGCAAGCTGCCTTTAGAAAGTGCGAGTTTGACAGCGAGACCGGGTTTAGGAGCCTCGTCACAATAACTTGATCAAGTTATTGAGTTAAACTACAAGGCGGTATGCATGATGCCCAGGTGATTCAAGGGATTGAATTTCGTTACGCGGCGCTGGCATCGCGACTGGATGAACGGTTGCGGCGGCAG
>JANRLN010000033.1:0-1686 GCA_033762515.1 Planctomycetaceae bacterium | reverse complement strand
TTGGATCAATCCGCAATCCCGAGCAGCGGGAGCCAAAGTCAGGAGCAACGCGGAAGTCCGCGTGAGTGCTCCACGGCGGCCGCAGCCCTCCCCGTAGCACAATTCGCAAGAATTTCGACCGATTGACGACGCGGATCTCCTCACGCGAAGACCAGAATTTTGGCGAATTCTGCTACGTTTCCGACCGAGCTTCTGCCTCAGAGTTCCAGAACCGTCCGCAAACATTCGGCGACTTGCTCCATCGTCGTCGGGGACAAACGGCCGACGGTCTTGGTCATGTCGGCTTGTTCGATGGTGTAGATGGTCGAGCGATTGACGACGGATGGTCGCTGCAACCCCGAGAGACTCCAATCGGGATGCGCGGGATCGATCAGAATTTGCGTCAGTTCAACCGCTCGACGAACATTCGACGTGACCTGCACGACGACGGTGTTCCCCATGCGGGCGTTGTCGCGGTCGTTCTGCACGACGAGCGCCGGACGCACTCCGGCATTGGGATTGACCGGTCGGAAGTCGACGATGACCAGATCGCCTCTAGTCATTCAAGTACTCAAGGTACTGGTCGGGATGCTCGTCAACGGTGTCGAGAACCCTCAGGACCGCGGCATACGTCTCCCGCGGACGCAGATCGGCAAAACCTTCCGCCTGTTGCTTCAACCTCTCAAAGACATCCGCCCGCACCAGCACACAGGGCGTCCCCGCCTCTTCCGGCGTGCATGGGACCGCCGTGCCCCGCTTCAGGGCGTCGATTTGTGCAACGGTGAGAACCATGTCAACCTCCAACCCAATTATCGGTCAGTGGTGCTTCCCTGACAAGCACGGATGCCGCAGGCGCCAAGCTCTTCCGTAGCAGACTTCGCCAGAATTCTGACCGATCGTCGCTGGGATCACCGCCTCGCAAGGCTCAGAATTCTGGCGAAGTCTGCTACATCTCGGGCAAAGGGTGCCGGGGTGAGGAGCAACGCAGATGGCTCCGCGAGTGCTTCACGACGGCCGCCGACGACTGTTCTTGTCGCCAGTAAAACCAAGCCGACACGCACCAGTACCGCACGTAGGTCTACCTCAGGGAGCGTCCGCGGGGCCATCCACTTCGTTCCTGACCCCGGCACCCGCTCGCGGTGTCGCCCCAACGCTGGGGGCGAATGGCCGGGCGGGACTTCCTGTCATCGCTATCGGGTGCGGCCCCATTCGATCCACCACACCTCGCCATTGGGATACGTGCCGAACTCAACACTCCCCAATTCTCATTTCCTTGAAAGGAGTGCCGAACCCTCCACATTCAGCAATCGTTGCCAGAGCGGCCAGAACACAGATCTCCACAATTACGACTGCGAAAGGCAACCATTTCAACATCTCTTTTGTAAGCACACAATAGCCGAAAGCCGTGATTGGCACCCAATCGAAAAAGCCTTCAGGCCCGATTGTAAAAAGAGCGACAATCGGCGAGAATGCGAGCAACCACAATATCGAAATCCCCAAAAAAGTCACCCCGCGAATCCAATTGTCTACGTCGGCATCAAAGCCAACATTCTCTGACTGCAGCAAGTTAGGAGCCTCGTCACAATAACTTGATCAAGTTATTGAGTTAAACTACAAGGCGGTATGCATGATGCCCAGGTGATTCAAGGGATTGAATTTCGTTACGCGGCGCTGGCATCGCGACTGGATGAACGGTTGCGGCGGCAG
>JANRLN010000032.1:0-6763 GCA_033762515.1 Planctomycetaceae bacterium | reverse complement strand
GCTGGACCGGGTCTGGCGTCGGTTTCGATCACTGTGGAAGTCCGCGCGTTGCGGGGTCGTTCCCCCGCGGGTCGCCGCTCCGCAACGACAGGTCGCGGCCAACATCGCTGCGCGATTGGTGCAGGTGCACATGGCGATCGTTTATTTGTACGCCGGCCTGGGAAAGCTGAAAGGAGACGCGTGGTGGGACGGCACGGCCGTCTGGATGGCAGCCGCCAACTATGAGTATCAATCGGGCGACCTCACCTGGATGGCTTGGTATCCGTACGTTCCGCAGTTCGTAACGATCTTCACCGTCGCCTGGGAAGTCACCTTCTTTCTGCTCGTCTGGCGAACACGCTGGCAACTCTGGGTGTTGGTGTGCGGCGTCCTGATGCATCTCGGGATCGGCGCGTTCCTGGGGATGTGGACGTTTGGCCTGATCATGATTGTCACTTACGTGTCCTTCGTGCCGCCAGAGATGGTCTTGCGGCTGCAGCAACGGTGCGAATTCCTCTGGCGGGGCAACCGTACAACGACCATCGACATTGATCCCAGTCGTGGGTGGACCTGTCTCCGCGGCGCTTGGCGCGGAGCATGGACGCCGGATCGGGCACAGATATGGCGCATCGTCGCGTCAGACGAGGAGTCGTCCGAATGTCAGCGTGCGATCGGCAAGCATGTCACCGTTCGTCTTCTGCCATTGTGGCTGGGTTTCTCCAGTCTGATCCTTTCCGGGTGCCGACCCGACGGAAACAACCCGCAAGTGTGGCATGCCCGCAGCCGATTGCTGACGTCGGCCGGCAAAGCGGATGAAGCCCTGCAAGCGCTCAATACCGCGATCTCTCTGCAGTCGAGCCATGCCGATTTGTTCTACGATCGAGCGAAGCTACACGAACTCGCCGAGCGTGATCAGGAAGCCATCGCCGACTACGAGCGGGCGATCGCTCTCCAGCCATCGTACAGTCAGGCCCACCACAACCGAGCGTTCGTACTGCTGCGACAACAGCAGCTGGACGCTGCCGTCGCCGGGTTTACGCGCGCCATCGAACTGGCTCCTAAGGACTCCCTGGCTTTTCGCAACCGCGCCGTGGCCCACGGGCGCCGCGGTGATCTGTCGTCGGCCCTCGCCGACCTCGAGCGGGCGGCGGAACTGGTGCCTGGTTCAGTTGCGCCCTGGATGCTGCGTGGTGAAATCTGTCTGCAGGCGCATTCGCTTCTTGAGGCCGAACGAAGTTATACGACAGCGATCCGGCTGCATCCTCTGTTAGCTCCCGCCTGGCGCGGCCGCAGCACGGTCCGTCGACAGCTGGGTCGCCTCGAATTGGCGGAGGCCGATGCTCGCCGGGCTCACGAAATCGAACCGGCGCTGGAAGCAGCTCCAGCGATTCCGGAATCGGTCTCCGGGGCGAATTCACTGAACAACTCGGTGTCGGAAACGGCCGCGGCCCCGCCGCCCCCCTGACGGCTGGCTACCGTCGTGCACGACGGTGCTGTAACTTTCAGCAATGTGATCGTGCCCAAACGCGGGTGGGAAAGGTGTCGACCATGCTGTCTCGGCGTGACATTCTCAAATCCTCCACCGCAGCAGCATTGGGTTCACTCTGGGCACAGCGGGTCTTTGCGCAGGAGCCGCTGGCATTGCCGCCGCTCAATCGCTTCGGGCGGATGGTGCACGAATTCTACGACGATCAGATCCGTCCGCTCATGCAGGCGCGGGCGGAGCGTATCGCTGCATTGCAGACCAAATCCGACGCCGAAGGCTACGTGCAAACTGTTCGAGACAAGATCCGCCAGTCCTTCGGTCCCTTTCCCGAGAAGACGCCGCTCAAGCCGCGTGTCAGCGGCATCGTGGAGCGCGATGTCTACACCATCGAAAAAGTAACCTTCGAGAGTCGGCCGGAGTTTTTCGTCACCGCCAATCTGTACGTTCCCAAGGGACGTAAGTTCCCGTTGCCCGGGGTGGTTGGTTCGTGCGGACATTCGTCCAATGGGAAGGCCGCCGAGGCGTATCAATCCTTTGCCCAGGGTCTGGCGCGGCAGGGCTATGTCGTCCTGATTTTCGACCCCATCGGGCAGGGAGAGCGCTTGCAGTATCCCACGGACGATCTGTCGAAGTCCCAGGTGGGAGTCGGTGTCGCGGAGCACCTGCATGCGGGAAATCCGCAATTTCTTGTCGGTGATTTCTTCGGGGCCTGGCGAGCCTGGGATGGGGTCCGGGCGCTCGACTATCTGTTGTCGCGCCCCGAGGTCGATCCCCAACACGTCGGCATCACGGGGAATTCCGGCGGGGGCACGATGACCATGTGGCTGGCCGGAGTCGAGCCGCGCTGGACGATGGCCGCCCCCAGTTGTGCGGTGACTTCCTTCGCGCGGAACTTCCAGAACGAGTTGCCTGCTGACACCGAACAATGTCCGCCGCGGGTTCTCGCGTTGGGTTTGGATCATGGCGACTTCCTGGCCGCCCTCGCTCCCAAGCCGGTGATCATCCTGGCACAAGAGAAAGACTATTTCGACGCCCGCGGGTCGGAGCAGACCTATCGGCAGTTGAAACATCTGTGGAAGTTGCTGGGAGCCGAAGACAACCTTGCTCTCCACATCGGCCCCGATCCACATGGGTATTCGCGGCCCAATCGGGAAGCGATGTACGGCTTCTTCAACCGAGCGACACGGGTCGCCGAGGGGAGCAAAGAGCCGAACATCGTCGTCGAGAAAGACGAGACCTTATGGGTGATGCCGCATGGTCAGGTTGCGGAGGTGCCTTCAAAAACTGTGCTCGACTTTACGCGTGCGACCTCGAAAGCGCTGACGGCACAACGCCAACCCCTGGAGCGTGACGCCCTCAAGGGCGCGCTCCGCTCAGTCCTGAAGCTCCCCGAACAGATTCGCGTTCCGGAGTACCGCATCCTGCGGGCCACCGGCGGCCGCCGCTACCCCGCGCCGCACAGCACACACTACGCGCTCGCGACGGAACCCGGCATCGAGACGCTGGTTTACCGCCTGGGAGATGAGCCGCTTTATTCCCGTCCGTCGCGCGGGTCCGAACGTTGCACGTTGTATGTCGCCCACCATTCCAGCGATGTCGAGCTGCGTGAACAGGCCTGGCTGAAGGGGTGGATTGAGCAGCGAGCCACGGTTCCGTTCTATGCCTGCGACGTCCGCGGCATCGGCGATTCGCTCCCGAACACCTGCGGCGGACCGCAGACCTTCCTGACCCCCTACGGCAACGACTATTTCTATGCCGCCCACGGCCTGATGCTGGATCGCCCCTATCCCGGACAGCGGACGTTGGACGTCCTCGGCGTACTGGCGTGGCTGCAGTCCTTGGGTCATCGTCAGGTGCATGTCATCGCGCTGGGTTGGGGAACGATCCCTGCAACGTTCGCGTCGGTGATCTCTGATGCAGTGGACCAAGTGACGCTGCAGAACGCACTGCCGAGCTATCAAAGCATTGCGGAGGCTGAGGACTACGACTGGCCGTTGTCGACCTTCGTGCCTCGAGCGCTCCTCACGTTCGATCTGCCGGACTGTTACGCGGCGCTCCAGCCCAAGAAACTGATGCAGCAAGGAATGAACTCATGATCCGCGGCGACTTGATCGGCTGGCTCGTGTTTGGTGTCTTGATGGCCCCCGCAGCGGCGGCCGACTACACCGTCACCGAGAATGACGACGAAATCCGTCTGTCGACTCCGCAACTGGAAGCGGCGGTGCGGAAACGTGGTTACGTCACCGGTGTTTATCGGAACTCGCTGGTCGATAAGAAAACCGGAGCGCGCGACCTCGGTTTCGGTCTCGACATCGCCGACTGGATCATGGAACCGGGGAGCGACGTCGGCTACCGGGACCAGTTAATCGCGGCCGGCAACAAAGAACTGATCTATGAGTTCGGCAACAGCTATCACGGCAAGGGGCAGAAGCGGGCCATCGAGGGACCACAGATCTGCACACAGGCGAAGGCAATGCAGCCGGAGATCATTCGCGGACGGGATTTCGCGGCGATTAAGCAGTCCTTCCAGTACCGGACGGCTGCGCCAGACAAGAAGACGGGGTCCCGCTGGACGCAGGTCATGGTGTTCCCCGTCGGCAAACGGTACTTCGTGTCGATGCAGAAGATCGACATGGTCAATGACAGCGACGCCGCGTTCCTCCGCGTCGATATGCCTGGGCATATCGCTCACAAGAACGGGGACACATTTTCCGAAGTCTACCTCAGCTACCTGGGGAAGATTCCGTCGTCCGAGTTCCTGACCAATTTCGCCCCGGACGAAAAACTCAACTACACCCGCGGGCGCGATCCGTTGCCGCAGCGAATGATCCGCGGCTATCACATCCGGGATCCGCAGACGGGCAAAGAGGGGCCGTGGCTGGCAGGAATGACGCTGAAGGCCGACGTCGTCAGCGAAGCCTGGTGCCATCAGCGCGGATATGTGTGCCTGATCGAAGAGTTCGGCGCTCGGCCGATCAAGGCGGGGGAGAGTTTTTCGGCGGCCTTCCTTGTCGGATATTTTGATTCGCCGGAGGAGATGCACGCGGTCTATGATGAATATGCGGGGGCTTCGGCGCTCACGGTGTCTGCCGAAGGCTGGGCATTAGTGAAGTAGGGCGGGCGCAGGAGCAGGTGAGTGCGGGAGAAACGACAAACGTACTGGTTTTTCTCCCGCGCTCACCTGCTCCCGCACTGCCGTGCCTCATTGCCCGATCCGCACAGGAGCACAGCGTGAGCGTAGCCGCCGACGAAAGTGATGCTTCCGGCTGGCACGGTCCGCTGGAAGTGCAGGTCACGTTCGAGACCACGTTGGGGCTGCTGGCGGCGCTCTTCATCGGGTTTTGCGCCCCCGTCACGTTTGCCATCTACGCCTTGATCGGCCTGGCCCAGAAGCGACCGGCCGTGATTGTTCCCATGGTCTGCCTGACTCTGGCGACCGGTTGGCTGGCGCTGCTCATCGCTCGGATGGCGGCGGAAGCGTCCATCGGTCGCCTCAGTGATCCGTCGCAGCCGGAACCGAAGTTTGATCCTGCGCTCCCGGTGGTGCAACTCCCCTTTGCGCTCGCGATGGCGGCGCGGATGCCGTTCTTCAACTGGTTCTGGCGACCCTGGATCGCCGTGTGGTGGATGACCCACTTCTGCATCGCCGCCGCGATTGGTCACACGGTGGCGGTCAACCTGATTCGCCGGCTGGACGTGGCCACGGTGCTGGTCGCGATTCCCCTGGCGGTGGTGGTTCACTTTGCGTTTCTGTTCGCGGGAAACCTCTACCTGGTCCTTGCGGCGCGAGCCCTTGTCGAGTCGCCGCGATTCTGCGTGCGGGTCTGGAAGTATCGCTTTCTGATCGATTTCGCTGTTGCGCTGCTGATGCTGGCCCGCGGGGTGCGTTGACGCAACGAAATGACGCCTGCGGTTTCGCGATCGTGGGCAACACGAGTCGCGAAACCGCAGGCGTCAGGCGTACGGAAAGTCTTTCCCTACTGCTGGGCGAACTCCGGACGACGACGGCGGAGTTGGTCTTTGAGACGGTTGACGATGCACGAGTGCATCTGGCTGACGCGTGATTCGGAGAGACCCAGCGTGTTGCCGATCTCCTTCATCGTCAGCTCTTCGTAATAGTAGAGGATGATGATGAGCCGCTCGCTGCGGTTGAGGCCCTTGGTGACGAGCTTCATCAGGTCCCGCTTCTGGATGCCGCGGGTGGGGTCTTCCCCCTTGGTGTCTTCGATGATGTCGATTTCACGAACATCTTTGTAACTGTCGGTCTCGTACCACTTCTTATTGAGGCTGACGAGGTTCACCGCCGAGGCTTCGCTCTTCATTCGCTCGAATTCTTCGATGGGGAGACCCATCTTCTTCGAGATCTCGATGTCGGTCGGGGGCCGGCCGAGTTCGGCTTCGCACTCTTTTCGGGCCGCTTCGACCTTGCTGGCCTTGCTGCGGACGAGGCGGGGGACCCAGTCCATCGTGCGCAGCTCATCGAGCATGGCGCCGCGGATACGCGGGACGCAGTAGGTCTCGAACTTGACCCCGCGTTCCATGTCGAAGGCTTCAATGGCGTCGATCAGCCCGAAGACTCCGGCCGAGATCAAGTCGTTGAGGTCCACTCCGTCGGGGAGCTTGGCCCAGACCCGTTCGGCGTTGTAGCGCACCAGCGGCAGGTACCGCTCGATGAGCGCATTGCGCAACCGTTGGTCGCCCATGTCTTTTTTGAAGGCGATCCACAGTTCGCCAATGTCCTCGATGACCGTCATGACCATCCGACCCTCCGTGGTGAGCCTACGTCTTACTGCAGCTTGTCAGGATGAGACCAGGGACCTGCGTCGTGCAGGACTCAGGCTCGTGATGCCGCGGCAGGCGGCGCATCCGCCGCGGCTTTCCAGCGTTCGAATTCTTGTTGCGCCTGTTCTTCAACGAGCCAGCCGGCCATGGCGCCGCACACCAGCCCCAAACCATAAAAACCCGCCAGCCGCACCAGCGCGCTCGTGATTCCCCCGGATAGATCCGCGCCCGACCACGCTGCATCCAGCGTGGTGGCCGCAAACGCCAGGAGTCCCAGTCGGCAGGCAAAGGCGGAAGCCAAACGATTCATCCTTAATCCGCGAGAGCCCTCGACTCGCCGTCGTCACCCATCCGAGGCGCCTCGGGAAACGGGTGCGCAGGAGTCGACGAAATCGCGTGCAGACTTTATCGACCATCGCCTGAAACAAATTGAGGAGAAGCGGCGCAAATCTCGTATTCCACGGATTGAGTTCCATATTCCGCATTCCTTGATGCCGCCTCTGAATTGATTCAAGA
>JANRLN010000031.1:0-12566 GCA_033762515.1 Planctomycetaceae bacterium | reverse complement strand
CTGGGGTTCGTCTGTAGTATCGCCCGCTTGCCCCACGAACTCGAGCCGGTTCGCGAGACGTTCGCACTGTTCCATAAGGCCTACGACGCCGTGTTCGGGGCCGACGAGATTGCCGCGGCAGACGATGACCCGCTGGAATGCACGCAGGACCGGATCAGCTTCAAGGTCATGGTGCACAATGACTACCGGCCGTTCAACGTGTGCCCCGATGCCAAGGAGATGCGGATCGCCTACACCAAATTCCTCTCGGAAGGCCAGTCGGAACCTGTCACCCTTGCCGCCCAAGTCCCCTTCGGCGGAAGCCATGAGTTCACCGTTAGCGACGGTTTCAGCAGGCCGCAAGACGGCGGCAAGGTGCGCGTCGCCGTCTCCGCTCAGCTTTACGACGCCAGCAACTTTCCTGAGTGTACCTTGCTCGATGGTTTCACCGGGGCCAGCTACATGCTGTCTGAAGGCGAACAACTCATCATCCATGAGCACCCGGAAACCGGCGGCTTGATCCACACCATTAACAGCTCCGGTCTGCGCGTGCGTCTCGCGGCGACGAAAGTGATGGAAGTCGAACTCAAACCGATTCCCGATCCGAAGTTCACCAGCCGCAAACGCTAAAGAAAAGTCGCCGACCCTGCGAGCCGGGAACGTGAGTGACCGGAGTGTTTCTTTCGCGTCCGCATCGAAGACTCAGACTCCGGTCACTGACGTTCCCGGCTCGCAGAATTTTGGTTCTTCACAGTCTCTCGACGGTGGGATGTTCCCGCCGCACGCGCTCCCGGTACGCAACAACGAAGAGGGTCTCTCATGATGAACGTGCGCCATTCCTGTCTGGCCTGTGCGGGTCTGCTCCTACTTTGCAGCCTGCCGACTTCGACTCACGCTGCCGAACTGGTTGACGGCACCTGGAATCTGTCTGTCTCCAACAACCCGGCGTCAGGCAACAACTGGCAAATCTTAGGGAATCCGATTTCTGGACCATTGACGGCTTTCTCCGGAGTCCGTCGCAGCGCCGATTCGTCATTCTTCATCAACGGTTTCGGCATTGGTTCCCTGATCATTGGCTCCAACGCCAGCATCACCCCCTCGGGAAACCGTTCCGGCTTCGTCTTTGCCATCGGCAACTCCACGGGAACTTCGTTCAACAACGGCCGCTGGGTCGACTCGTCCGGAACGTTCCCGTTCTCCGGGAATTTTCAGAGCCCGTGAAGGGTCGGCTGAGTCGACGCGATCTGCGACCGACATCCGCGGGACTTGAAAGCATCGCGTGAACCGGTGACTCCCGCGCTGACCGGCCCGTTGATGAAATCGACGCTCCGCAGTCAACAGGCGGGCTCCCACGGTCACCCGGTTGCTGATGTGGGTGACGCCGTGCGTCGGGCGGGCGCCGAGATTCTGCCGGGGCTGGCGCGGCTGCGGATTGCCGTCGTGTGAGGCTGAAGGTTGCCTCCTGGCCGCCTCCTTCGGTTCCGCACCGCGACAGTTGAACCGACGATCGACACTCACATACAGATCGTCTGCTCGCGATCCGGCCCCACCGAGATGTACGACACCCGGCGGTCGACCAGTTCCTGGATTGTTTCGACGTACCGGCGGGCGTTCGCCGGCAAATCGGCCAGTGTGCGGATGCCGGTGACGTCCTGCTGCCAGCCTTTCAAGTAGCGATAGACCGGCTTGGCCTTCTGCAGGTCTTCGATGTGGCTGGGGAAGTCGGTCACCCGTTCGCCGTCAATTTCGTAGGCCTCGCAGACGCAGATTTCTTCCAACTGGTCGAGGACGTCGAGCAGCATGACGGAGATGCGATCGACGCCGCAGACGCGGGCGCTGTAGGCGGTGGCGACGGCGTCGAACCAGCCGCAACGTCGCGGGCGACCGGTGACGGTGCCGTATTCCCGGCCGACTTCCCGGATGTGCTGGCCGACGGCATCGTGCAATTCTGTCGGGAACGGTCCGCCGCCGACGCGGGTGGTGTAGGCCTTCACGACGCCGATCATGTCGTTGATGGCCCGCTGGGGAACGCCGCTGCCGTTGTGGATCCCGGCGGACGAACTGTTCGAGGAGGTGACGTAGGGGAAGGTGCCGTGGTCGAGATCGAGAAGGCTCCCTTGCGCCCCTTCGAAGAGGATGTTCCCCCCTTCCTTCAGGATGCGATGCAGGTACGCCGTGGTATCGATGACGTGCGGCTTGAGTTGCTCCGCCAGGGCCGAGTATTCATCGAAGACCGCCTGGGCGTCGATCGCCGGGGCGGTGGGATCCATGGCCTGCAGCACGATGTTTTTGTGCTCGACGATCTCAACGAGCCGCTTCTGGAAGCTGCCGGGGCGGTAGAGGTCGCCGACGCGGATGGCGTGGGTGCGGGCCGCCTTGTCGCGATAACACATGCCGATCCCGCGCATGGTGGTGCCGATGGCGCCGTCCTTGCGCGTCCGTTCCAGGACCGCTTCCTCCTGCATGTGATACGGGAAGATGACGTGGGCGCGATCGCTGACGAGGAGGTTGTCGCCGACTTTGAGGCCCCGCTCCTGCAGCGACCCCATCTCTTTGAGGAGTGCGGCGGGATTGACGACCACGCCCGGGCCGATGATCGCCGTTACGCCGGGACGGAGAATGCCCGTAGGCAGAAGCGAAAGCTTATACGTTTCGCCGTTGAACTTCACAGTGTGACCGGCGTTGTTGCCTCCCTGGTAACGGACCACATATTGATGCACATCGGTCAGGATGTCGACGATTTTCCCTTTGGCCTCGTCGCCCCATTGCAAACCGACAACGGACGTGACTGTCACAGCAGATTCCGCAGATGCGTCTCGACACGATCGCGCCGCCGTGCAGCGCACCGCCGCCGAGTATAACGTCCCGTGTGGCGTCGCGGGAGGAATCTCCCGAGATTTGATGTTTGACGCGGCTGAAGCCCCGGGATCGCAATCCCCGGGGCTTCCCTTGGCGACGATGTTGACATCCCCGATACTGCGCAGGATGTGCGGGTTCACCGGCTTCATCGATCTGCGGCGGCAAACTTCGGCTGACGACTTGCGTGCGATCACGGCGCGCATGGCCGATACGCTGCAACATCGCGGACCCGACGATTCCGGCGTCTGGGTTGACCCGGCGGCGGGGGTGGCGCTCGGGCATCGGCGACTGTCGATCCTCGATCTCTCCCCCGCGGGCCATCAACCGATGGCCTCCCACGATGGGCGGCTGTGGATCGCCTACAATGGGGAAGTCTACAACCACCTCGAGCTCCGCGCCGATCTCGCCGCGACGGGAGTCACGTTTCGCGGCACGTCCGACACCGAAACGCTCGTGGAGGCCTTCCGTGCATGGGGAGTGCGGCCAACGCTCGAACGCTGTCGCGGGATCTTCGCGCTGGCCCTCTACGATACCGCCGCGCGGCAACTGACGCTGGCCCGCGATCACCTGGGGATCAAGCCGCTGTATTTCGGACGCCAGGGGGACGTCATCCTCTTCGGGTCGGAGCTGAAGGCGTTGCGGGCGCATCCGGCCTTTCGTGCCGAGATCGATCGCCGCGTGCTGCCGCAGTATCTGCGGCACAACTATGTCCCGGCCCCCTACTCGATCTACGCGGGGATTCAAAAGCTGCCAGCGGGAACGCTGTGCGTCATCCAGCTGGACGACCCGCAGCTCGACCCCGAACCCTATTGGTCTTTTACTGAACAGGCGCTGGCCGGCGCACGTGCGCCCCTGGCAGATGATCCGGGGGCCATTGCCGACCAACTGCACATTGAGTTGTCGCGGGCGATTCGCGAACAAATGCTCGCTGATGTCCCTTTAGGGGCGTTCCTCAGCGGGGGGATTGATTCTTCGCTGGTTGTCGCGCTGATGCAGCAGCAATCGAGCCGGCCCGTGCAGACCTTCACCATCGGCTTCGAACTCGACGACTACAACGAAGCCCCGTTCGCCGAAGCTGTCGCCCGGCATCTGCGGACCGAGCACACTGAGCACTACGTTTCCGCGGCCGAGGCGCGCGATGTGATCCCGAAGCTGCCGTCGATGTTCGACGAACCGTTCGGCGACTCTTCGCAGATCCCGACGTTCCTGGTCTCGCAGCTCGCGCGCAGACAAGTGACTGTTGTTCTCTCCGGCGACGGAGGGGATGAATTGTTCTGCGGCTATCTGCGCTACTTCGCGCCACTGTTCGGATTGCGGGGCGGACGGGTGCCGGGATTCGTGCGTCATCCCGCGTCGTGGGGCGCCCAATTGGCGGCGCGTTGCCTCCCCGCGGGGAAGTGGCGCAAATTCTGCTCACGGGCGGCGAGCTTTCTCGCCGACGCCGATCCCGATCATCGGTATTTACGGGGCATGACTCATTGGGCGCTCGACTCCGGCGTCGTCCTCGGCAGCCCGTCGCCGGTTCCAACGACATTCATGACGCCTGGAGAATGGCCCAACTTCCCCGAGCGGCAGCAGCGGTGGATGTGGCTCGACTCGCTCAATTATCTGCCGGACGACATTCTGGTGAAAGTCGACCGCGCCAGCATGGCGGTCTCGCTGGAGGCTCGTGTGCCGCTCCTCGATCCGCGCCTCGTGGAACTGGCGTGGCGGGTGCCCCATGCGCTCAAAGCGCAAGGGTGGACCGGCAAGCACATCTTGCGGGAACTCCTGGCGCGTCACGTCCCACGGACGCTGTTCGAGCGTCCGAAGAAGGGCTTTGGCGTCCCCATCGCCGAATGGCTCCGCGGACCGTTGCGGGACTGGAGTGAATCTCTCCTCGACGAAATCCGTCTCCGGCAGGAGGGTTACTTCGATGCCAGGTTGATCCGCGCCGCGTGGCAGGAACATCTCTCAGGTCAGTACGACCGCGCGTATCTGCTGTGGGATGTGTTGATGTTCCAAGCCTGGATGGACGAAGCTCGATGCCCGACGCCTGTTGGCTTGTTGTAACTCCCTCACCGACGGACGGTGGATCGCGTTCGTGCGGATGGGTGGTAAATCGAGAGGGCGCCCGGGCAAGGGGCGGCTCCTCCAACGCGCAACTTGGAGCGTTTCGCGTTTTGGCGCGGTACCATCATCGATAAGGTCCGATGCCGCTCCATCGAAACGGCGGCAGCACTCATGAGGAACACCTGGATGAA
Organism: Planctomycetaceae bacterium; assembly: GCA_033762515.1. Lineage (GTDB taxonomy): Bacteria > Planctomycetota > Planctomycetia > Planctomycetales > Planctomycetaceae > DSVQ01. The sequence continues at coordinate 7,485 of JANRLN010000031.1, read as the reverse complement.
CCGCTTCGCGAAACTGTGCTTTTCTTTGATCTTCCTCTGCTCTGCCGCACACACGGGCGCAGCCGAGCAATCGCGACATCAGATTGTCGTCTACGGCGGCACGTCCGGAGGCATCGTCGCCGCGATTCAGGCCAGGAAGCTCGGCAAGTCGGTGATTCTGATTGAGTCCAGCCAGCACCTGGGTGGACTCACCTCGGGGGGGCTCGGCGCTACCGATATCGGGAACAAGGCGGCCATCGGCGGCCTGTCGCGCGAGTTTTACCAGCGGATCGGCAGGCACTACGCCGCCGACGCCGCCTGGAAACACGAAGCCCGCGACAAGTACCAGGGGAAACGCAAGGCTCCCGGCGAGCTCGAAATGTGGACGTTTGAGCCGCACGTCGCCGAACAGGTCTATCGAGACTGGATTGAGGACATCGGCGTGCCCGTGGTCCTCGGCGAACGGCTCGAACGGCGCGGCGGCGGCGTCCAGAAATTGAACGGGCGGATTGCCTCGATCCGGATGGAATCCGGGAAGATGTTCGCAGGCGACGTCTTCATCGATGCCACTTACGAAGGAGACCTGATGGCCGCCGCGGGGGTCTCTTACCACGTCGGTCGCGAGGCCAACAGCGTCTATGACGAAACGCTCAACGGCATTGAAGTCGTCCATTCAACGAAGCACCAGTTCATCAAAGACGTCGACCCCTACGTCAAACCGGGAGATCCGTCGAGCGGACTGTTGCCCCTGGTTTCGGCTGATCCGCCCGGCAACGATGGCGACGGCGACCACCGCGTGCAGGCGTACAACTTCCGTATGTGCACCACCGACGTCGCGGAAAACCGCCGGGCGTGGCCCAAGCCCGATGGTTACGACGCAAAAACCTATGAACTGCTGCTGCGGAACTTCGAGGCGGGAGACCATCGCTCGCCCTGGAACCCGGTTTGGATGCCCAACCGCAAGACCGATACGAACAACAACTACGCCATCAGCACCGACTACATCGGGGCGAATTACGACTACCCCGAAGCCGACTACAGGACGCGCGACAAAATCATCGAGGATCACCGCCGGTATCAGATGGGCCTGATGTACACGCTGGCGAACAACCCGCGCGTCCCCGAAAAGATCCGCGAAGAGTTCCAGCGGATCGGCCTGGCGAAGGACGAATTCATCGACAACGACAACTGGCCGCATCAGCTTTACGTCCGCGAAGCCCGGCGGATGGTTTCCGAGTACGTGATGAACCAGAACCACTGCCAGCAGAAGATTATCCCTGAAGATCCCGTGGGACTCGGGGCCTACAACATGGATTCGCACAACTGCCAGCGCTACGTTACGAAAGAGGGGTTCGTCCGCAACGAGGGAGACATTCAGGTTGGAGTGTCCCCCTATCGCATCAGTTACCGCAGCCTGCGCCCCAAACAAGAGGAGTGCGGAAACTTGCTCGTTCCCGTCTGTCTGGCGGCGTCGCACATCGCCTACGGTTCGATCCGCATGGAACCGGTCTTCATGGTGCTGGGTCAGTCGGCCGCCACGGCGGCATCGATGGCGATTGATGGCAAGACCACCGTTCAGGCTGTGGATTACGCCAAACTCCGCGAACGGCTGCTTGCCGACGGCCAGATTCTCGAATGGACCGGCCCGGTGCGCAAGACCGTGGAAAGCCTCGACCCCAAGAAGATGCTGGGCATCGTCGTCGATAACTCCGACGCAAAACTCGTGGGCGACTGGGCCTCGAGCGCGTCGATCGGCGGCTTCGTTGGGGGAGACTATCTGCACGACGGTAACGAGGGGAAGGGGACGAAAACGGCGACGTACACACCGAAGTTGCCGCGGCCGGCGCTGTATGAGATTCGGGTCTATTACACGCCGAACTCAAACCGAGCCAAGAACGTCTCGTTGACAGTCAAATCACCCGCCGGGGAAAAGGTGATCACGATGAACCAGCAGACGAACCCCAAAATCGGCGGCTACTTCCCGCTGGGCTCGTTCCCTTGCCCGGCAGGAGAAGCCGTGAGCGTGACCATCAGCACCAAAGACACAACCGGTCACGTGATCGCCGACGCAGTCGAGTTCGTCGAAGTGAAAGTGGATGACCCCAACATCTCGGCGGAGTTGCCGAAATAGTCAAGTGGTAGCACGCATTGCCCAGTCAATTCGTCACAGTATGATCCAGCATGAACGACGCCAACCAAGTTAAACTCTATTCGCTGGCGTAGTTCATCTGGTACTTCGCGGCATTGCTGTTCTTTGCGGTCATTACTGCAATCGAGTACCTGCTCTTTCAATGGATCTGTCGACATTGGAAGTTGAGAATCACTGTCGAAACGGCCTTCAGCTATGCAATGGCGTTGGGACTCTGCTTGATCATATTGGGCCAATCCCTGTCCATGCCACTTGTTGGCGCCGTAGGCGGAGTCCTTGCGGCGCCGGTAGCGCTCGGCGCTGGCCTATTGCCGATTCTGCCGTTGTATCTCTGCTGCTCTTTTCTGAGTTCACACCTGACGCGCTGGCAGCGGCGTTGGCGACGAAAGTAACGTAGATTGGGCCAGTGGTAGGGTGACGCCGAGTCCGCGAGGCTCACCATTGCTGACACGGCGGGGGGGGACCTTGATCCATGCGGGTGAGCCTCGCGGACTCGGCGTCACCCTACGATTAGCTGATAGCTGGAACTTGCCGATCGGTTCCTAGGCCGTCTTACCGTCTTAGTTCCCTCAACTCAGCCGCCACCGCGCCTGTCGCAGTTGCGCCTGCGCGGAACCCTTGAGGAGTTCGTACCACACCGTCACGAGGATACCGTCGTCGCATTCGACAGTGGACGGATAACCCATGTCGCCGGAGTGGGCGTCGCCGTTGATGATCATGGCGGGCGACCACGTTTGGCCGTGGTCTTCGCTGAGACGCACCTGGTTGCCCAGCGGCGCGCGGCGGTGACCGTAGCTCATCAGCAGGCGGCCGTCACGCAATCGCAAGAGATGCGACGGATAACCCCAGACGCCAATGGAATGGGGGACTGACCAAGTCTTACCACGGTCTGTCGATTCGGTCTGCAGGGTTTCATGAAGATTCTCAGCATTGTGATTGCGAGTGTGCGCGATGATCGTCCCGTTGGTCGCCTCGACGGCGTGAAGTTCATGGTAGTGGGTATGGTCGTCCCCAGGGCGCGTGGGGATTATCGACAGTTCGAACCAGTTCTGGCCGTCGTCGTCCGATTCAAAGGCGATGATCTGGCGTCGCCTGTGCCATTGTTCGACTCCGCAATACAGCAAGATTCCGTCCCTCAGTTGGATTGGGCCATGAGGGCTGCTCACCGGCATACGTTTGCGGTGCGACCAAGTGACACCGCCGTCTTCGCTGCGGATCATGTAACTGCCGACTTCGCACTGGCGCTGTTTGTCGTCTATCCTGTGGTGAGCCGCCTGCCACTCTCGGAGCAGATGCGGGTCCCAGGCCCCCGGCTCTCCTGGTGCGATCGCTTCCGCTTTCTTCAAGATGGCCTCGTAGGCGAGCGAAGTGAAGCTGGTGACCAGTATCGTGCCCAACATGGTTTCGACCACTCCGGCATCGCGATCGTCGATCGGCCCGTCCATCAGCACCTGCGGCCAGCGCCAGTTGAGGCCGTTGTCCTGCGAGCGCATCAACTCCACGCGGCCGAACGGGCAAACGTGCGTTTCGCGCCCGCCGGAAAAGACCAGCAGCAACTCCCCGTTCTTGCGCCGAGCCAGCGTCGGCCACCCGTGATACAGGGGCGGCTTCCAACTGATGACGCGCACGTCTTCGATCTGCACCGACGCGTCCGCTGCGAAGACGTTCGGACCGAGCGCGGCCGTCGCGCAGAGACCTCCGCACGCTGTCAGCCATTCACGACGAGAAAGGGATGTCGACATCGGAAGTTCCCGGGAGAGAGAATGTGCGTTTCATCATCCGAGAATTGGCGGGGAAATCCAGAGGCATTCTCGTCGAAAACCCGACGGGCAGGAGTGCCCATTCTATGGCGAAATCACGTCCTGCCGGTCGCCTTACGGCAGCGGCCGTGGGTCGAGCGAAATGTTCGCCGGCGCGACTGCAGGAGCGCCACCGAGGCAGACGCCGAAGCGTTCCTGGAGGATGCCGGGCGGATCCAGCGATTCGCGCGGCACGTCGAGGGTCTCCAGCACCGAATCGGCGATGGACGCAGTTGGCGGACCGACGAAGGTGAACCCGCCGGCGACAAGACCGTCGATCAACATTTCGTCCGTCGACACGTCACGCAGTTGGTCCTCGGCGGGAGCGGACCACTTCACAAGCGAGGTTTCTGGCGGAATCAGCGACGAGACGCCATTCCACACCAGTGCATCTGGTCCCAGACTGGGTGTTTCCGCCGTTTCCAGAACGACCAGCGCACCACTCTGACTTTTCAGCGAGAAGACGCAGTCGTTTGTGGTGATGCGCAGCAACCGGCGAACCGGAGAGACGGCATGCGTGCGGCAGTGCACCAGCGACGACGCTTCGCGCAGCGTCACGTGCGTCAACTGCAAGTCCGGAGGTGGACCGTTTTCCGTCGATTGCAACTCGAGCCACGATCCCTGGCCCAGCCGCAAGACATTATCAGCGATCACACGGCGCGCCGCATCATTCGCGAAAATGGCTGTCCCGGTGCCGCGAAAGAGCGCATTGGCAATCGACAATTGACCGGCCGTTGCATCCAACGGTTCGATCAGACGCCAGGCGATCCCAGCGACGGGAGCATCTTTCGGACGGCGAGGGTGCGCCTGACCCGTGTCCCATTCGCAGTCGCGGAGGGTGATCCGCTGGGTTTGCAACAGCGCCAGCGCCCGTGGGGTTTCCGCCCCCAGCCACAGACTGTCGCGACGGATGCGGACGTTCTCGATCACCAGCGATTCGCAGGCGAGCCGCAGCGGTTGATCGCGAATGAGGATCTCAGGACAGACTCCGGCCGCTCCGCGGATGTGCAGTTGACCAGCATAGCGAAGGGTTGCTGTGGAATAGGGTCCCGATTCGCTCAGGATCAACGTTCCGTCCGCCGCCGGCGACGGCAGCGGCAACAGTCCGCTGGAGGCGTCGATCATTGGTTCGGCGGAGCTCTCAGCAGAAACCGAAGTGCTCTGCCACCGGCCCCCGGACAGAGCCAGCAACTCCTGACGACGGTCACGATCGGACAGCAGCGTCGCGACAGCAATCATTGCAGCAACTGCCGTCGCTCCTGCGGTCCAACCCCATTTCGAGGAATTGGCGTCTTGCCTCAGGTGGGGGACTGCCAGATCGAATTGTCGGCGGAATGCTCGAATCGCACCACGTCCCGGCAGACGCAACTGCGACAACTCCCGCTCAACCTCTTCGGCCGATTGTGGTCGTTCCGCTGCGGCGCGACAAACCAGTCGGGCGATCACATCGGCCAGGATTGCCGGGGTCTCCGGCGCCCATTCGCGGACGTCTTCGATGGTCCGCGTCTGATGAGCCGCCAATTTGGCAAGGGGATCCGCCACCGCGAACGGTGGGCGTCCGGAAAGGAGTTGCCATAACAGGCAACCGAGCGCATACAGGTCAGAGGCGGCGCCGGGGATCTGACCGATCCCCACCAGTTCCGGGGCGACCCCGTCATAGGCTTCCAGCGACAACGCGGCATGCAAGGTAATCTCCGGCTCAATGACCGGCCGGAGTCCCGCTTCGACGAGGACCGCTCGGCCGTCTGACTCAATCCGCACATGCGACAGCCGCACATCGCCGTGCACCTGCCCATGTCGATGCCAGGCATGCAATCCCGTTGCCAACTGACGAGCCAACTCGGCAACGATCAGCGCAGGAAACCGACCGCGCCGCACAAGGAGTTCGCTGAGTGGAATTCCCCCGACATAAGGACTTACGAACGCGCAACCGTCTCGATCTTCGGAAAAGCCTGTCGGCGCGACGAGATGCGGATGCGAAAACGCGAGTGCCGAGGAAACTAGTCGGCGTCCCTGTTCGGCGATCGTTGCTTGCTTCTCAATGGGTGCCAAGACTCGCTTGAGGACGCAAAGTTCGCCTCGGCTGGTCGAGCGGCCGAGCCAGGTGCGACCCCACGCCGAACGCCCGATTTCGTCGAGCAGCAGCACGTCGCCAACGCGCAACGATGACGGGGCGTCCGATTCGAGAATCCGTGCCTGATAGGGAGTCAACCGCCCCAATTGCACGAGTGCGTCGATCCAGACGGAATCAAACGCCGGGAGATCACGGGCGAGTCGCTGCACGATCCGCCGGGCGCGGCGCAAGTCGGCGGGCTGACACAGCTGCCAACTCCGCAGTCGCTGCTGCAGTTCATCGCTCGGCGGTTCCAACACGGGGCAGGCATCCTTTCCTGCGGGAGTTTTGTTCCTTGCTTATGCCAGAAGCCAGAATCGCCCGCAAGGCCAGCCGTTACAGGAGCTTCTGCGCGAGCATCCAGGCCGCCCCTGCCAGGGTCGAAATGCTCAGCGTCCAGACCATTCCCAGCTTCCAGCGAAAGGTCAGCAGCATCGCCAGCATGGCGATCACGGCGGCAGGGAGATTGAGGCTCGACAGTACCGGAATCTGCACGTGGAGTGGTCCCCAGGTCACAGGATAGACGCCAGCAAACAGCGTATGAATCAGGAACCACAGCCAAAGGTTCGAGATGACGCCGACCACGGCCGCCGTGATGGCTGACAGGGCTCCCGTCAATCCGCGATGTCCGCGGAGCCGTTCGACGAATGGCGCTCCCAGGAAGATCCAATAGAAGCAGGGGACGAACGTGACCCAAGTCGTCATAAGTGATCCCAACACACCCGCGATCATTGGGTCAAACGGTCCGGGATTCCGATACGCCGCCATGAACCCGACGAACTGCAACACCATGATCAGAGGGCCAGGAGTGGTTTCCGCCATTCCGAGGCCATCGAGCATTTCCCCCGGTTCCAGCCAGTGGAAGTGCTCGACACCCTGTTGGGCGACATAAGCGAGGACCGCATAGGCACCGCCAAAAGTGACTACCGCCATCTTGCTGAAGAAGACCCCTTCAGTCACGAGAATGGAATCGGGTCCCAGCAGCGCCGCCAGTATGATTACGGGAGCAAACCACAACGGGAGGCAAATCGCGCTCACGATGAGACTTCGCCGCCACAGACGCTCCGGAGCCACTGCGAGCGGCGTGGGGGCAGGCGGCGTTGCATTGGCAGAGCCGTGGCCCTTGAGAACCGCAAATTCTTCCGGCCGGATTCGACTGCCGACAAAGCCGATCAGACCGGCGACGAGAACCACCACTGGAAAGGGCACCGCGAACGCCGCCAATGCGATGAACGACAGCACCGCCAGCACGACCATGCTTCCGTTCTTGAGAACCCGTTTGCCGATCCGCAACACGGCTTCCATCACAATGGCCGTCACCGCCGGTTTGAGCCCGAAGAAGACGGCGGTGATCAGCAGAGTTTCCTGATACTGCGCATAGATCACGCTCAGAATCAGAATCGCAATCGCCCCAGGAGCGATAAACAACAGCCCGGCGGCCAGAC
>JANRLN010000030.1:0-7232 GCA_033762515.1 Planctomycetaceae bacterium | reverse complement strand
TATGAAACAGTGATGGGCGAGAATCCCTCGCATTTCGAGCCGACGGGCACGGGCAAAGAGGCGGTCGCCGGGCTGGAGACGACCGAGCACCCGGTGGAAAAGGTGAGTTGGAATGACGCCGCCGAATTCTGCGCCAAGTTGAGCCAGCAAGAGCAATTGAAACCGTTCTCCTTCCGGGCGGGAGAGACGATCACGCCGCTGGACGGAACTGGCTACCGCTTGCCCGCCGAGGCGGAATGGGAGTTTGCCTGCCGGGCCGGGACGGCCGCAAAGTACTGGATTGGCGACAAGGAGGAAGACCTGGTTGGGGTTGTCTGGTTCGTCGGGAACTCCGGCGGTCGAACGCATGCAGCGGGCGAGTTGAGGGCAAATCCCTTCGGACTGTCTGACATGCACGGGAACGTTTGGGAATGGGTGCAGGACGGCTGGGATGCGACTTATTACGGCCAATTCCCGGACAAACCCGCGATCGACCCAAGCAGCTCATTTACCGCCAGTTCCTGGCGTGTGCTCCGGGGTGGCAATTGGGACACCTTCCCGTCCTTCTGCCGGTCGTCGCTTCGCTACGCCGACGGCCCGACGCTCCGTGACAGCCATGTTGGTTTTCGGGTGTCGTTGCCCGTCGCTGCTGTGAAAGAGGCACTGGCGAAATAACTGTCGCCGGCCCCCGACTCTGCGGGTTTGAACCTGTGCGCAGTCCTCCCGTGCCCTCGCGACGGAACGGAGATTCCCGGTACAATCTCGTCGGTTGCGAAGGTCCCGTGGATTGAGGTTGTCATGCTGTCTGATGCTGGTCTGGCGTTTCTCAAGGAGTTGCTTACCGCTCCCAGTCCTTCCGGGTATGAGCGCCCGGTGCAGGACGTCGTGCGTCGGTTCGCCGCGACGTTCGCCGACAGCGTCGACACCGACTGGCATGGGAATGTCATCGCCGCCGTGAATCCTGCGGGAACGCCGCGGATCATGCTGGCGGGGCACTGCGATCAGATCGGTCTGCTCGTCAAGAACATCGACGACCGCGGTTTCCTCTGGGTGCATGCCATCGGCGGCTGGGATCCGCAGGTGCTGCTGGGGCAATCGGTGCAGGTGTGGACCAAGTCGGGCCCGCTGCCGGGGGTCATCGCGCGGAAGCCCATCCATCTCCTCACCCAGGAAGAACGCAAGGTGGTGCCGGAGATCAAGAATCTGTGGGTCGATCTCGGCGTGGCGAACGGCGACGAGGCGCGGGAACTGGTGGCGATCGGCGATCCCATCACCGTCACGCTCGGGTTTCGCGAATTGCGCAACGGACTCGTGTCCGGCGCGGCAATGGACAACAAAGTAGGGGTCTGGACCGTGATGACCGCCGCCCAGCGGGCCGCAGAACGGCATCCGCACGCGGCGATTTTCGCAGTGTCGACGGTGCAAGAGGAAATCGGCCTGCGCGGCGTGCAGACCAGCGCCCACCGCGTGGACCCGCACTTGGGAATTGTGGTCGACGTCACGCATGCCACCGATTGCCCCACGATCGATGAAAATCAATACGGGCGAGTGAAGCTCGGCCAGGGACCGGTGCTGTACCGCGGCCCTAACGTCAACCCAGTGGTCTTGTCGCGGCTGCAGGAACAGGCCCGCGCCGGGGAGATTCCGACGCAAGTGAACGGCATCGCGACGGCCGCGAGCAACGACGCGGCCGAACTGCAGTTGAGCCGGTCGGGGGTCGCCGTGGGATTGGTGTGCATTCCGAATCGGTACATGCACAGCCCGGTGGAAATGGTGTCTTTGCGCGACCTCGACCACGCGGCGGAGCTCATCGCCCGGTTCTGCGCGACCGTGACGGCGAAGTGCGATTTCACCCCCTGAGGCTCGGCCTGACGGTTCGAGTCGGTGGTTCCGACGGTGTCTGAAATTGCGGGCCCGGCAGCGCGACTCGCGACCGGGTCCCTTCGCTGGTAAGATCAAGGACTCTTCATGATTGACCACCGCACCCTGGACCCGGCCTGCTGTGGCTTGGGGTCGCCTGAGATGGACGAGGTAGGATTCGGATGACCGGACGCAGAATCGGCGTGTGGCTGGTAGGGGCCTGGGGTGGCGTCGCAACCACCGTGGTGGTAGGGCTTTCGGCTCTGAAGCAGCAGTTGACCGAAACCGCGGGTCTCGTCACCGCGCTCCCGCCCTTCGCCCCCCTGGACTTGGTGCAATGGGAGGAATTGGTGATCGGCGGGCACGAGATCCGCGAGACCAATTACGCCGCCGAAGCCGCGCAGCTCCATTCGCAATCGCGTGTGTTCCCGGATTCGTGGCTGACCAAGCTGGCGGGGGACCTCGCCGAGATCGACGCTCGCATCCTCCCTGGAACTTTGCACCGCGTGGGGGGGAAGATCGAGTCCCTCGCCGGGCCGAACACCCTGAAGTTCAAGGGCGAGTCCGCCGGACAGGCGGTTACGCGGATCGCCGCCGATTTGACGGCGTTTCGTCAGGAAAACCGCCTCGACCAAGTGATCGTCGTCAACGTCTCCTCAACGGAACCCCCGGTCGAAGAGGCCGTGCGGCAGTTGACGTGGTCGGACATCGAACATCAACTGGCCTCCCACGCCGATTGCCTGCTCCCGGCGAGTTCGCTGTACGCGATCGCCGCCCTGCGCTGTCAGTTCCCGCATGTGAACTTTACGCCTTCCATGGGAACCGATCACCCCGCGCTGTGTGAATACGCCCTGGCTCAAGGCGTGCCGCACGTCGGCCGCGACGGCAAGACGGGCGAGACCCTCATGAAAGCGGTCCTCGCCCCGATGTTCGCCGCCCGCAATCTGCACGTGATGAGCTGGGTTGGTCACAACATTTTCGGCAACCTCGACGGCAAGGTCCTCGACGACCCCGTCAACAAGGCCAACAAGGTGCGCTCGAAGGACCATCTCCTCACGGAAATCCTCGGGTACAAGCCGCAAACGCTGGTTTCCATCGAATACATCGAGTCGATGGGGGATTGGAAGACCGCGTGGGACCACATCCATTTCCAGGGGTTCCTGGGGACGCCGATGGTGTTGCAGTTCCTCTGGCAGGGCTGCGATTCGATCCTCGCGGCGCCGCTGGTGATCGACCTCATCCGCCTCACCGAACGGGAAGCCCGTCGCGGCGGCAAGGGTGTGATGGGGCATCTGGCGTCGTTCTTCAAGAGCCCCATGGGCTGCGACGAACCCGCCTTTGCGCTGCAGTATCAGCAACTCTTGCAGTGGGTCGCAGAAGCCCAGGGATAGCAATCCCACGGCTTCCGCGTGTCGCCACAATGGAACCCACGTCCCATGCGGGCCTACCTCGAACTGTTGCGGCTGCCGGCGGTCTTCACCGCGATGGTGGATATTGTCCTCGGCTTTCACCTCACGCACGCTTCGTTCGAGCCGCTCCCGAAGTTCCTGGGGTTGCTGATCTCATCCTGCTGCCTGTATCTGTCGGGAATGGTCTTCAACGACGTCTTTGACGTCGTCCAGGACGCCTCCGAACGCCCCACGCGTCCGATTCCCTCCGGCCGAGTCGCGCGTCGCTCGGCCGCTATCCTCGGCAGCGTGCTGATGCTTCTCGGCGTCGGCTCCGCCTGGACGGTGACCGCGCTGAGCGGCGAGACGGCGCTGGTGCTCGTCGCGGCGATCCTGGCCTATGACGGCTATCTGAAACGAACGCTCCTGGGCCCCATCGGCATGGGGCTGTGCCGATTCTTGAACCTGATGCTGGGCGCCAGCGGCGGCGATTTCGCCACCCTCGCCGACTTCTGGGCCATGCCGCAGGTGGCGGTCGCCGCGGGTTTGGGGACCTACATCGTCGGGGTCACCTGGTTCGCCCGCACCGAAGCCAAGATGAGCGCCCGCACCGGATTGATGGGCGGTCTGATGATCATGGACGCCGGCATCGCAGCTCTCGCCTGGCTCGTGGCTGCCAATCCCCGCGATGGACAGCAACAGGCCCCGCTGATTCTCCTGGGAGTCATCGCCGCATCCCTCAACATGCGGGCCATGAACGCCATCACCGATCCCTCGCCGCCTCAAGTCCAGGGGCTGATCAAGCTCTTCCTGCTCAACTACGTCACCCTTTCGGCAACACTGGTCTACTGGCAGACGGGCAATCCCGTTCTGGCCTTCGGCACGGCGTGCCTGGTCCTTCCCGCCATGCTGATTTCCCGCCTCATCGCCATGACCTGAAAGCAGTTGCAGCGACATTTCCGCTTCGCCGTCGCCGCCGCGTCGACGAATTCTCGCGAGCGGTCTAGCCTTGCAATCCCGCCTCAATACTGCGATAACTGCCCCCCTGCCAAGAGCACCCTGCCACCGAACCTCCCCCGGGCGGCGTGACTCCTGACAGCAACGGGATGTAGCGCAGCCTGGCTAGCGCGCTTGCTTGGGGTGCAAGAGGTCGTGGGTTCAAATCCCGCCATCCCGACTGTTTTTCAAAAGAAGCCCTTCGGCAGGCGTGTCGAAGGGCTTTCTCGTTGCTGGGACAAGACTTACGTCGTTGAGGCGGCCATGGGCACCGCCCCTGGGTCAACTTGGTCGCTGGCGCTCGCGGCCGGCCCTCTTCGTCATCGCCTTCGGTCCATGACCACGGGCCGGGGGGATGTCGCTTGAGCCACGGTTGCTGCAACGCGATTGGTCTCCGCTGGGGGTCTCCGCTGGGGGTCTCTGCTGGGGGTCTCTGCTGGGGGCAAATGGTCGCCAGTGATGTTGACGACGCCTCGAATTGGGCGACCGTTCGACTGCTGCGAACTTTTCGGGCTGCTGGGGCATGGGGGGTTAGCCGGAGTTCTCACCCGACAAGCCGAACTCCTGGCGGACCTCGGGGCTGACGATCAACGGAACGTCGAGAAAACGGGCCAGTTCTTCCGCGACGCGGAGCAGGTGGCGGGCGTCGTGATGCATGCAGACGAGATAACGCGTGAACGGGCCGTCACCCAGCACCAGATGAAACTGGTAGAGAAACTGTCGCGTCAGTCGCGGTCCGCGTGGAATTTTCTTGCGGAGCCATTTGCCGCGCCCCAGTTGAATCGCGGCGATCGAATCGAGCGGCTGTGAAGACCGCAATACGAGCAGCCACGCAGACCGCCAGGTCCCGGCGGAACGATCGAAGTGATGGGTTGGTCGCCAGTTGATCAGCCCCACCGGCACTCCCGTGCCCAGTCCGCCAATCACCAGGATCGCTCCCGCCCAGTCGATTGTCAGCACCAGCAGACCGACCACGATCAGCAAGAGACCGATCAGGAGGGCGCCACCGGCAAGAAGCTGCTGCCATCGAGACACGCGCAGCACAAGCGTCGTTTCCGCAGGGTGATAGGCGTCGTACCGATCCGCGCCGATTACGATCACGTCCACCGGCGATGTGTCGAGTTCACAGGGCTGTCCACGCAGCACCACCGGAATCATCGGCATGATGGACTGTCCTGACGCAGACTCTGGCGAACCGCCGGCCTCGTTGGGCGCGAACCCCAGCGCCTCAGGCGGGGGGCCTACGGCCGACGTTGAGCGGGCCTGCATGATAAAGGTCGCTGAGGAGGGCGAACAAGGAAGCCAACGACCGGCCGGCAGCAGTCCCGGCGCGACGCCGTGTGCCATCCCCCGCCGAGCATCCCGCAGACAGATCGAGCGATGAATGGAAGAGAGCCTCGACCCTCTTCTCCTCGCCGTGACCAAACCGTTCTCTTGAGCAGTTCCCGTTTTGGGGCCGAAAGCACGAATGGGTGATCGTGAGTGCCAAACCCCCGCCAGGACGCATCGGCGGCAAGGAGCCGTCAGGGCCGCGTCACGATTGGGCAGCGCCATGAGCGACAGGTTGGCGACTGCGAAGCTGGCCGAAAGGATTGACGTCCGAGAGAATCCAGCGACATTTTGATATCGAAGAGCGATCGTGATCGGTGCTGCCGACGTGACCCACCAGAAGCCCCATCTGCCGACGAAGATGTGCCCGATCTGCCAGCGCCCGTTTGCCTGGCGGAAAAAATGGTCCATGGTCTGGGAGCAGGTGCGGTATTGCTCGGCTGGATGCCGCAGGAAAGCCAAGTCTCTCGGCGAGAAAAGGGACAGGGACTGACGCGGGCGGCTCGCCGTCCCCGTCATAACCCGCGGTGAACGACCGGGGGCCAAGCGCCCCCCACGCGTTCGCAGACACGCGCATTTCGCATTCCACACGTTGCACGATCCACGCCCCCTGAAGCCCTCGGCCCCCCGTCACTGACGGGGGGCTATGACTCCCGCACCCCCGCACCCCCATCACTCCCGAGTGCCCACGACGTCGCGGCTGCGCTGGGTCCACACGTCCGCCGCAATCAGCGCCACGCAAATCAATCCCCATGCGACGTAGAACCATGCGCTAATCGTGTTGTCGATTTCAAACCCGTACGCCTTGATCCCGAACCCGGTCGCCATCACCAGGAATCCTCCTGAGATCACTTGCGACAACGTTCGCCGATAAAAGTACACAGGATTCATCGACGCAACATACACCGCTACACCAACGAAGATCGCTGCTAAGACGCCGGTGGCCAATTGCAGTTGAAACGTCGGCAGGAACCACACGATGACCGCCAGTACGACGGCCCCCAAGCCGCTCCCGACTGACAACGCCGGCCAGCTCGTCAACCAGTCCCACTTCCCCGCGGGTCTCGGCTGCGGCGCCGGCTGCGCCACGCGACCCGACCGACGCGAACTCCCGCGCTCCGGTTCCGGCGTCAGCTTGCCGAACTCATAGCGCACCCCCTCCAACAACTCCCGCACCGTATATTTTCTTCGACCCTTCTCGGGACGAAACGAAAAGTCCAAACCCTCTTCCTGTTCCAGCGTCAACAGATACTCGTAAGCCACCGACTCCTCCCATTGGTCCGGCAGCGGCACCCGTGCGTCCGGTCCGATCTCCGGGTTCAAACGGTGCACCTGCAGCAGACGGCTCAGCACCACGCTCAACGCCGATCGCCGGCGTCCGAATGGTCCCTTTACCGAGAAATCGATCCGATCCTTGTCCCGATCCCCGGAAACCAGGATCCAGCACCCCTCCGCCTTCAGCACCACCCCCGTGTACCACCGCGTCGGCTGGTCGCTCAAATGCTCGTGTGCCTGCACGATGAACCGGGGGATCAATCCCGGCGGCAGAAAGTCGTACTCAAACCGAAATCGCAGCGCGTCCTCCGGCCACATCTCGTAGTCCGGCGGATTCTTCGGCAGCGCCTCCGGGATCAAATACCGCCCCCGCGGTTCTCCCGGCAACTCGAACATCAACCCCAC
>JANRLN010000029.1:0-17324 GCA_033762515.1 Planctomycetaceae bacterium | reverse complement strand
TAAGAATGGCCGGCGCCGTTGTAGAAATCACAAGTCGTCCTCCATGCTGCCCAGGGACCCGCGAGCCGCCCACGCCGCCCGCTTGACTTGCGATCATGCACCGCAACAATTACGCCACGACTCAAAGATGCGATAGCCTTGGGGAGTCGCCCCCCGCGAGGGGCATGGGCTGCTTACCGAGTTTCCGCAGGTTGTGATGCGTCAGCACCACCTTTCACAGGTCGACCACTTCGCGCTTCCGGCCGAGTTCCAGCAGACGCAGAACTTGGCGGAAGAAGATCGAACGCTTGTCGATGTCGGTGTTTCCATAAGCAAAGATTTGCGACAGGTACGTGTCGAGACGCTGGAACGACCCCACGTCGCGCCGCAACAGAAACAGCGCGTCGACTTCAATCTTGGCGTCTTCTTCGGCCCGCTTGTTATTCGTCGCAATGGCGGTTTTGATCCCTCCGAGCCGAGGGCCCACCATCCGAGTCATCGTCAGGCTCGATGTATGTAGTCGAGGGGTCGCGACTTTAGTTCACCCCAGTTATTGCGCACCCAGAGTCCCACCTCCTGCAAACCCTCGTCAAAACTGATTTGAGGTATCCAATTCAACGCCGTTCGTGCCTCCGTCGAATCAATGACGTAGGCCGCATCCTGGCCGAGTCGTTCTCCAACGGTCACGACGGACTGCTCAAAGTCGGCCCCGACAACGGCGCAGATTCGTTTGACCACCTCACAAACTGCGATGCCGTGATCGGGAGAGAGATGGTAGATTCGGCCGACTTGCCCAGATGTTAGAATGGCCCACTCCCCTCGCGAAACGTCACGAACATGGATGTAGGATTTGACGGCACTTCCCCCGCCGTGCAGTTGGATGGTGCGGCCGAGCCGCAAGTAGAGAAATGAACGTGGGATGATTTTGAAGAGCTGCTGCCTGGCCCCGAAGACGTTGGTGGCCCTCACGGTCAACAGCGGAAAGCCGAACTGTTGCGCGTAACAGCCGAGAAGCAGGTCCGCGGCAGCTTTGGACGCAGCATACGGGGTACTGGGATTCAGCGCCGCGTCTTCAGTCACTGTCCCGACGCAACTGCCGTACACTTCCGGCGAAGAAATATGCAGGTATCGTCGGAGGTAGTCCTGACGCCGCAAGTGGTTGATGAATTCGGCGAGCGCGACAGTGTTGGTGGTAAACCAGTGTTGCGGATGATCCCAACTAGGAGCAACTTCGCTTTGTGCGGCGAAATTGACGATGGCATCGGGCCGCTCTTCATCACACAGGGCGAGAAGGGCCGCCGCATCCCGATTCATGTCCAGAGAGAAATAGCGGTAGCGCTGAAGGTCACTTCGGCTGCGATACCTGAGGAACAACGCCGACCGTTCCGGGGAGCGACTGACGCCGAGGATTTCGCCCGGCATCTGATCCAGGGCATAGTCCACGAAGTCTTGACCGGAAAAGGAATTGGCGCCAAGGACGAGGAGTTTGCGGGGGATGATCATGGCGAAGCACCTTCAGGGAACGGAATTCTTCCTCAAAGCCCATGTCACGGGCGTCGGGGCTGTCGGCTCCGGGGCTGCGTTAGTTGGGTGATGGAGGCCACTCCGGCGTCCACTTTTCGAGGAGGGTGCGTGCGAGTTGCAGTTGTCGGTGGCGTTGTGCGTCCGCGTCCCAGGTCGAGTCGGCGAATTCACGACGATTGGCCGCCGACTGCAAGAATTCATTGAGCACGATGCAGCACCATTTGACCTGATACAGGGGCCACAAGGCGTGAACTCTGCCAGTCAGCGCCCGTTCGTCGCTGACGAGGCCGCCGATCATCTCCATGAATGACTGGGCAGATTCCCGCGGCGCCGGCACGCGCGGCTGACAAAAGAAATCACAGACGAGCTTGGCGGGATCATCCCACCCGGCGTACTCGAAATCGACGAAACAAATGCGACCGTTTGGCATGCGGAGAGCGTTGTGATAGCCGAAATCCGACGGTGACAGACTTCGCTGCAAAACCGACAGCTCTGTAGCGAGGCTGAGCTGCCACTGTCCCACTTGCCGGTCGAACACCCTGATACTTTCGAGGAGCCGCGGCTGGAGCTCGCGTAAGACGAATTCGAGACAATCAGCGCCGATTTCGTCGTGAGGCGACAGAGCCGCGAGGCGCGCGACTCTTGCAGCCACCAATTCTCGATGCGACTCTAACGTCCAACAGGCCTCAGACGCCTCCGGCAACTGCGGTCGACTGTGAACCGGTGGCTGCAGGTCGCGGAAGAAATCCGAGGCAGCCGCCAAGTCGAGGTGCGTGACCTGTCCGGGGATGATTGGCGATCCGTCCACGAACTCGAGAAGCGACACTCCGCTCGCAAGGTCGCAGGCGATCGGCTTCGGAACACATCGAATGCCCCGCGAATCAGCCCAGGCCAGGAACCGCCATTCCACGGTCTGTCTTTGTTGTGGATGATCGGGGTCGCGAAAGTAGGCTTTCGCAATCCACGAGTGCCCCCCGGACTGGACCTGATACAGGCGATTATTTCTCCCGCCGGGCAGCGCAGACAGAAGCGGTTCGCCAGTCACTCCGATCGATTGCAGGAGCGTACTCACCTCGGTCACCGGAGCGAGCGTGCCGGCGGCCCTCACTGCGGCGCCCCTTCTGCGAGCCATGCCGGCGACAATGATGTCCAGTCGGCGAAACTCGGTCCTGGGAATTCGGCATGAATCCGGCCTGGATCGAACAACAGTCCGCTCACACCGGGGGGGAATTCGGCATCCGTGAGAATCTCGGGCAGGTCGTCAATGAAGCCATCACAACCGATGGCTGCAATGCGCCGCAGCTTTGCGGATTTGGTCAGTTCCAGATGGACGTCCAGCAGGCTGCGGGACTCCCGCGTCCCGAGAAGTTGATGCGACTCAAGCCAACGACGTGCGGCATCGTGCAGGTCGTAGGCCGGACCGGCAAAGGGAAGGCGAGACTTGTGTGAAACCAGCGAAACGCGATGGCCATCGGCCACCCATTGCCGTATAACGTCGACGGCGCCGGCGAATGGCGTTGCGTATTGCATCCCCGGCCCATAAATCCAACCCTGCAACATCGTCCACTCGGCTTCTTGACCGCGGCTTCGGAGCTCGTTGCGAACGAGGTCCTTGCGTGCGGGGAAATCGCGGGGGATCAATCCTCGAGCCACCGCCGCGTCATGAATGACGTGATCGTAGCAAACCAGCGTGTTGTCCAGGTCGATGCCGATATGCATGGGCGATCCTGTTACGACAGCCGCCGGTTGTCAACCAACGGACGCACCACGCGGCCGCCGGCCAAGTCTTCCATAGCGTCGTTGATCCTGGTCAGTGGATACGGTTGGGAAAGCAGCGACGAGATTTCGGGTTGGTGGGCGGCCAACCATTCGGCGTACCGCGGGAAATCTCGATCCGGCTGCGTATCCCCTCCCCAGGTCCCGATGATTCTCTTGCCTTGATTCAGCTGCCCGGGATCCAGCGACCACAACTCCCCGTACCGGGCATTCCCCACGACAACCACGCGACCTCCGCGCGGACGGACGGCGCTCAACGCCCGATTCATTACATCCGGACGCCCGGTCGCCTCAATCGCGACGTCGATCTCGCGTCCCAGCACAGATCGAATGGCTGCCGGCAGATCGGCTTCGCGGCTGGCATCCAGCGTGTGCGTCGCGCCGAGGGTCGCCGCCAGTTTTAGCTTCGCCGGCGTCACGTCAATCGCCAGGACAGCCGCCGCTCCAGCCGTCGCAGCGGCGGCGACCGCACACATGCCGACCCCGCCGGTTCCAAACACGGCGACGACTTGGCCGCGCTCGAGTGCAGCGGCATGCCACACGCTGCCGACCCCGGTGGGAATCGCACACCCCAAGAGCGGAACAAGCTCGTCGGGCAAGGGGTGCGACAAGGTGGACACTCGGTTTTCGCTGGCTACCATGTGCTGACCGAACGTGGTCACTCCGCCCGCGTTCACCAGACGCGAACCGCTCCGATATTGGCATCCACCGACGTCCAGACCCGCGGCCTTGATCCAGGACAATATCACCCGATCGCCGGCTGTGACCCGGGTCACATCTGGTCCGGTCTCCAACACGACTCCGCACCCTTCATGTCCCAGACAGTGCGGAAGATAGTGGTCCTCGCCGCGCGCACCGCGCTGCTCGAGCACTTGGGTATGGCACACGGAGCTGTTCCGCATCTCGACGAGCACCTGACCCCTCTGTAGACGTGGAAGTTCGAGATCCAACAGCTCCAAAGGCTGTCCGCACTCCACCAGGACGGCTGCCACAGTTTTCATGGCGTGTTCTCCGCTTCTAGCCAGGCGGTTTGCAACCGCTCCACGATTGACGCGACGTCGAGGTGATAGTGCTGACGCAGATGCGCCTGCTCGCCAGCCTCGTGCACGTACAGATCGGACGTCCCCAGTCGAAGGACCCGCGGCCGAGGTGCGGACCACTCGGAGACCAGTTCCGCCACGGCTCCGCCGAGGCCGCCTATCACTCCGTGCTCTTCCACGGTGACCACGGTCTCAAAACCCCCGGCTCGCTGATGCAGCCAATCCGAAGGGAAGGGTTTGATGACTGGCAAACTCACGACTTCGATCGCGCGTCCGTCCGCCCGCAGTTGATCGGCGGCTTCGAGAGCGGCGGCGACCATGACGCCCGTTGCCAGTACCAGAATCCGCTCGCCGGATCGGAGTTGAATCGGACGCGTGATGTCTCGCGGCGGCTGGGAATCGTGAACGATCGGTTCCCCTTTCTTGCCGATTCGCAGGTAGACCGGGCCGCTGACCGTGAGCGCGTATCGCAGCGCGAGTCGCAGTTCGACGGCATCACACGGACTCAGCAGCGTGAGACCCGGCAGCGTCCGCAGGATCGCGAGATCCTCGCACGAATGATGGGTCGGGCCGTTGGCGGAGTAGGCCAGTCCCGCGCCGGTCCCGACCACCACAACCGGCAGGTGCTGAGCCGCCAGATCGACGCGAATTTGCTCGAAGCAGCGATAAACGGCGAACGCTGCGATCGTGTAAGTCACGGGATGCAGTCCGCACACCGCGAGTCCGGCAGCCGCGCCGATCAGATTCGCCTCGGCGACGCCTATGTTGTAGAACCGTTGAGGCCAACGATCACGAAATGTGTTGAACAGACGATTGCCAATGTCGCCTGAAAGCAAAACGATCCGCTCGTCGGTCTCGGCCAGGGACGTGATCTCGTCGGCAAAAGCGTTTCTCATCGTGGTTCCGTCGACAAGATGCTGAGTTCGTTCAAAGCCGCTGCCAGTTCCTCATCGTTGGGACTGCGGTAATGCCAGTTGTTGTCATCTTCCATGAATGACACGCCGCGTCCCTTCACGGTGTGCGCAATCAGGACGGTCGGCGGTCCGATGAGCCCCGGCTCCACCGCCAACATGCGATCCCGCACAGCGGCAACGTCGTGGCCGTCGCATTCCTCGGCCTGCCAGCCAAAGGCTCGCCATTTGTCGGCGAGCGGAGCCAGCGCCGTAATTTCATTGCTCCGGCCGGTCGCCTGCCACTTGTTGTAGTCGATCACCGCCAGCAACGATCCCAACCGCTGTGCCGGGGCGAACAGCGCCGCCTCCCAGGTCGACCCTTCGTTGCACTCCCCGTCGCTCAGAATGACGGCGACGCGGTTCTTCCACCCGCGAATGCGTGCGGCAAGCGCCATCCCCAGCCCCAATGAGAGGCCATGTCCCAGCGAGCCGGTGGCCGCCTCCACACCCGGAACTCCGCGGTGAGGATGCTCTGACAGCGGTGATCCAGGTTGCGCGTATTCCTGCAACCAGGAAATTGGAAAGAATCCGCATCGGGCCAGGGCCGCGTAGAGCGTCGTGGCCGCATGGCCTTTGCTGAAGATCAGTCGATCGCGGTCTGCATGCTGCCGCCGAGTCGGATCCAAACAGAGCCCCCCACCGTAGGCGGCCGCGATGAGTTCGACGCACGACAGCGACGAACCGAGATGGGCCGTCTGGGCACGATGTGACATCTCCAAAACGTCGCGGCGGATTTGCGCGGCCAGATCGCGAAGTCGGCCGGCGGTCCAGGTGGTCATTGCAGCGAAGTGTCCTGCATCCGACGAATGTTGAAGTAACGGGAATCTTCCAGCGATCGGGGCAGCAGGCCGTCCACGAAGGCCCGGGTCAAATCCCGGACGGCTTCCTCGATCGTCCGTGACGGCCGATAGCCTAGGCGCTCGAGAATCCGCGCCGAGGAGATGTGATAGCTGCGGAGATCGTCCGAAGGCGTCGTCTCGATGCTCACCTCGCCGAGCCGCGGCAGCAAGCGCTGCACGGTCTCCTTGACGATGACGGCCAAATCGGCGACGCGATAGTTTTGGAATCCTGCGTTGAAGATCTGGCCGGCGATTCGTTCGTCGGGCTCGCGCAATAGCTGCGCGTAGAGGTCGACCATGTCTTCAATGTGGAAATTCGGACGCAACTGCGACCCGCCGAAAACGGTGATCTTCCGGTTGTTGACGGCGTGGTTGGTCAGAATGTTGACGGTCAGATCCAGTCGCTGACGCGGGGAGTAGCCGCACAGCGTCGCCGGACGCACAACGACAGGTACAAAGCCTGCGGTCCCCTGATCGAGCAGGATCGGCTCGCACCAGGCCTTGAACTTGCTGTAGTCGCTCAGCGGCTTCAGCGGATGATCCTCGGTCACGTCCGGCACGTCGCTCACTCCGTAGACGCTCGACGAGGAGGCGTAAATGAATCGCCGGACTCCCGCCGACTTGGCGATCGCAACCAGAGGAGCAAATGCGTCGTAATTAATCGACTTTCCCAGAACGGGGTTCAACTCGAAACTTGGGTCATTGCTGATGCAGGCCAAATGAATCACCGCGTCACACCCGGGCACTACACGACGCAACAACGTCTGATCCCGCAAGTCCCCCTTAACCTCGTCCAGGCCCGCGTGTCCGCGCACCGATGCAAGCACGTCGTCACCGTAGAGATACAGGTCCAGCACCCGGACGGCGTACCCGAGCGCCAGCAACCGCGGCACGAGGGCCGCCCCCACGTATCCAGCCCCCCCTGTGACAAGCACCCGCTCGGCCGCCATTTACCGTTCCTATCTGAGAGTCCCGCGCCAAGACGATGTTCAACGAGTTTCGTTCGACCAACTTCGACCGACGCGGAGATCCGCTATTTCAGCAGGTGCTCAAGATGTCGCAAGAACGTCGCGCGCTGCAGAGGCGTGCGATTCCCGACCGTGGCCACCGCTTCCGCACCGGCCACGTTTCCGATGAATCCGGCGACTTCCATCGGCACGCCGGCCACCATACACAGCGACGCGACCGATAGAAACGCGTCCCCCGCACCCACGCGGTCAACGACCTGACCGGCGAAGGCCGGCACCTCGCGGAACCCGTCCGCTCGGCTGTACGTCAGGCAACCGTGTTTACCGCGCGTCACCACCATTCGATCGACGTGCAGCCGCTCCGCAACCTGGAGCATGATTTCTCTCAGGTCGCCGCGACGGTCTCGGGCCTCCAGCCGCATCTCGTTCTCGGCGACACACACGAAATCCGCACGGGGATAGTGCGATACGGTGTGATAGCCGAGGTTCCCGGCATTCGACTGCGTGTTCAACACGAGATACCGAGCGCCGTCGCAAAGCCGCCTGATCGTCGGCGCGCCGACCGTACCGTGGCCGAAATCACAAGCCAGGACCAAGTCGTACTCCTCGAGTCCGCGACCGGCCTCGAGCGCGAAGGCGTCTTCCAGGGCCGGATCCAGTCGCGTGTCTTCCAGCTCGTAGACTTCGAACAGCTTGTTGAGGAAATAGCTCTCGACATAACGACGTTTCAGAATGGTCGGGGCATCCGGACGATGCAGAAATCGCGGCAACACCTGCGGACGAAGTTGATCGCGAACGAATCTCTCGCTGTGCTCATCCGTCCCAAGCATGGTCACCAGGTCCACGCGGTCGACGAAGCTTGCCAAGTGGTTGGCGACCGCCAAAGCGCCGCCGGCAAATCGCTCCATGAACTGCTGCTTGACGACGAGCGTCGGTTCCTTGGACGATTTCCCAATCGCCTCGCAATAGACGTATTCGTCGACAATCGCGTCTCCGACGACGAGGACTTTCGTCTGCTGCACGCGCTCCAACACCGACACCACATCCGCCGGAGCGAAGCGCGCCGTGAAATCGATCAGGTAGTCTCTGGCCTCTTCGGAAAACACACCCAAATGCCGGTTCACCAGACGCGACGCGCTGAAGGTGATGTCGTCGGTGAAATCGATTCGCCCCCCCAGCGACTCCACCGCCTCGGCTTCCGCACCCAGTGCGCCGGTGCGGTCGAATCCCGAGCGGAATTCCCCCCCCTTGACGTAGACGGTTGGCTTCAGCGCCCGGATGCATTCGACGGCGGTGGGCCATTCATTGATTCCGACGTAGTCGACCACCTCCAGGGCCGCGACGGCTTCGGCCCGAAGTTGCTCGGGAAAAATCGGGCGATGCGGTCCCTTATTGACGTGACGGTCCGGGGTGACTGTGACGACCAAGACATCGCCAAACTTTCGCGCCTGCTCGAAATGACGGATGTGTCCGACGTGGATTGGATCAAAAACTCCATGACAGTGGACCGTCTTGAGTCCTTTCGAGGATGATTCCTCGACGATGCCGGCCAGCCTGGAGATCGGCAGGATCTTTCGACGAACGCCGCCGCTTTGCGGCGGGCTCTCGCCTATGGCGTCTCGGGTCGGCAACATCGAAGAGCACTCCCGCGTTCTCGCCGGCCGATTCCGGATGGCTTCCGATCGATCCGATTCGTTGGGATGCGGATGAACTGCCGGCGAGCGAATGTCGGCATGATTGGCACGGCCGAGGAACATAGCAGCTACACCTGCAGCGAGCTAGGATTCACGGGTGAAGCGGGAGGTGGTTCATCAAAAATTCGTCCATCTCTGGTATCCCGGAGCCTCGGTGGTGGTTCCACGGCAAGTGGTGGGTTTTTCGGAAGACTTCTCGTGGCCTACGTCGATTTCCTGCAGGCAGTTCATCGATCAACCCAGCGCGACTATCTCGGTCGAGTCACGGCGCACGATAAGGCAGAGTGTGCCGAAATTGCCGGTCGATTCGGTCGTGAATATTGGGACGGGGAGCGCCATCTGGGCTACGGAGGCTACCGTTACGATGGGCGGTGGCGGGCTGTCGCCGAGGCCATGGTGAGCCACTATCAATTGCCACCTGATGCCCGCATTCTTGATGTCGGCTGCGGGAAGGGTTTCCTGCTTTTCGAGCTACTGCAGGTGCTGCCCCAGGCGACGATTGCGGGGCTGGACATCAGCCGGTATGCCCTGGATCACGCTCCACCGGAAGTGCAGCCGTTTCTCGTCGAGGGAACTGCCGCTAGCCTCCCCTTCGCCGACCAGGAGTTTGATTTCGTCGTGTCGCTGAACACGCTTCACAATCTGCCCCTGGCGGAACTGTGGTCCGCCTTACAGCAAATCGAGCGCGTCGGCCGCGACCGCAAGTACCTCGTCGTCGAATCGTATCGTTCTGAACGGGAGAAGGTGAATCTCCTGTATTGGCAACTGACGTGCCGCGCGTTCTTCGCTCCTGAGGACTGGGAGTTTGTGTTCCGCGGGACCGGCTATCGCGGCGATCACTCCTTCATCTATTTCGAATAGCATCGAATGCACCCTCCCTGGCTGGTCATCGGCGGCGACAGCATGATCGGAGCGGCGATCGTCGCACGTCTCCGGGAACAGGGGCGGCGGATACTGGCCACGACGCGGCGACGCGACGCTCTTGGCGACGAACTTCGCCATCTCGAACTCGCCGCCCCCCAGCCGTTTGCGATCCCCTGGAACGAGCCCTTCGTCGCACTGGTCGCGGCGGGCCAGACTTCGCTGCAAGCCTGTCACGATCACCCGGACCAGACTTGGATGGTCAATGTCGCGGCGATCAAACAGGTTGCCGCCTGGTTGCGGTCCTGTGGCGGTTTCGTGGTTTTCCTGTCGACCAATCTCGTGTTTGACGGTCAGTTGGCGGCGCGCTCCGAGGACGACCCGACGTGTCCAAATTCGGAATATGGCCGTCAGAAGCGTGATGCGGAAGAATTCCTCCTGCAAAATGGCCCTGCGGCGATCGTCCGGCTGACAAAGGTCTTCGGGCCGAGGCCGCAGCTACTTCAGAAATGGCACGCGGCCCTGCGCACCGGACAGTCCATCTCTGCTTTCACAGATCTCAACTGCGCACCAATGCTGCTCGCAGATGTGGCGCCGGCCGTGCAGTGCATCGGTGATCGTCATGCGGAGGGAATTTGGCATCTTTCGGGCAGCCGCGACATCAGCTATCTGCAGATGGCACGCGTCGCCCTGGATGTTTGGCGACATTCTGCGGACCGAATTCGAATCTGCACCGCAGCCGATCAGGGAATCCTGGCGCCGCATCGATGCCGGTACACGGCGCTGAATACGAGCAAAGCGCGTCGCGAACTGGGCTGGGCGCCACGCGACGCGGACCTGGTGCTGCGGGACCTGGCCTGCTCGGTTCAATCTGAGTGAATATCAACAGCGCATCCCGGCGCTGGACGGTCAGCGTTGTCTGTACAGGACGCGTCGGAGACTCGGAACTGTGAATATTGGATGTACTGCGCCCGGGAAGATTGAATCTTCGCCTTCCGACTCTTATACCGTCTGGCTGGTCGAAACGGGCCGGGGATTCGTGGACCGGCGGAAGGTAGCTCATTCAGTTCGACTCGACCGCAGAAAAAGCGCGCATGGACCATTCGAAGCTCACAGCCGTCGAAGACTCAACAACCCCGCGCCCGTCCCTTGACCTGACGGTTGCCGTCACCTGCTTCAACGAAGAGGAATACATCCATACGACCCTCGACAATCTTGTGGGCGCCCTGCTGGATGGCGATCTGCAGTGGGAGATTGTCGTGCTGGATGACGCCTCCAAAGATCGGTCGGTCGCCGTCGTGGAAGAATACATCCGACAGCATCCTGATCTGGCGATCAGCCTTTGGGTCAACGAAATTAACCAGGGATTCGGTTACAACTACGTGCAGGGTGCCTTTGTCGGCAGGGGGGAATTCTATCGCGTCGTTTGTGGCGACGACTGTGAATCGAAAGACACCTTGTCAGCGATCTTCTCCGCACTTGGGACAGCGGATCTCATCATTCCCTATGCCGAAGGAGACGATGGCCGGACTTGGCTGCGCCGCCGGTTGTCGGGTCTCTACACAACCCTCGTGAACCTGTTAAGTGGCCATCGCGTGCGGTACTACAATGGGATGATCCTCGTCCGCCGGTTCCACGTGATGCGCTGGCACGGCAATTATCGAGGATTCGGATTGCAGGCCGACTTGCTAGCCCGCTTGCTGGACGAAGGACTCACCTATCGCGAAGTCGGGGTCCGGAAGCGCGAACGTAAGCATCGGAAGTCGACCGCCTTGCGGCTTAAAAATGTGTTGTCCGTCCTGCACACCTTCGTGGACATCGCGGTCCGGCGCGTCGGCCACTTTCTGTATCCCGCAGATGCCCGCCGGAATCGCCGAATGCTGTGCCGGTGGTCGCCGGCCCCGACCGACCACGTGACGTGGGTGGAGAGTGCGATGGGCCGGGCACAGATGTCTTTGGCTCCCCGCCCCGTTGACGCTGAAGCGACGGCCAAGTGATGGTCGCGAGGAGTCGCCGAAAATGGTGCCGTTAGTCTGGGCGCTGGCATGGCTGACTGCCACGTTCGCCATCCACGTCGTCTGGTGGCGAAATCGACCTCCGCGTTCTCAAACGGTCGCACTGCTCGGACTATTCGGCGGTTCCGCCGTGGCATGCCTGGCCGGGGCTCAATCATCGTTCACGCCAGTGCCAGGGCGGCTGACCGACTTCAGCGATCTGGCGCAACTGGCCGTGTTCCAGGTTGCCATGACGCTGGCATATGTCGAAGCCTACACGGCAATCGAGGACGATAGCCCATCTATGACGATCCTCTTGACCGTGGCGGCGACCGGAGCACGCGGTTGCGTCCGTGAAGAATTGCAGGACTTGATTCCCGACGAGGCGATCGTCGGACGTCGCCTGCAGGCGTTGATTGCAGCCGGGCTAGTCCATTTGAACGAAGACCGCCTCAGCTTGTCGCATCGTGGCATGCGCTGGGCTCGCCGGTTCCAGACGTTTCGCCGTCTCTACGGGCTGCCGCTGGGAGGCTGAGTTGATCTCGTTCGAGGAGGCAGTGCTCATCCTCGCTCCCGTCGCGGGGTTGGCCGTGCTATCGTGCGGTCATCTGGCGCTCTGCCAGATCGTTCGACCGCGAGCCGGACTGCGGACATTGATCGCGGCGTTCCTTGCGGGATTCGCCGTGACGCTCTTCCTCACCACGCAAGCCGCGCGCTCTGGCGGGCAGCACGAGGGGGCGGACCTGTGCGGCTTGGTCGGCCTGCACGGCATGACTTACGTCGCCTTCGCCTATGGCTATGCCAATTTCTACAATCTGGGGATCGCCTCCCTGCGCATTCGTATCCTCCAGGAATTGCTGTCCGCTCCCCACGGGTTGGCACAGCAGGAGTTGCTGAACCGTTACAACGGGAAGCGAATTGCGCAATCCCGTCTGGAGCGGCTGGTCCAGTCGCATCAGATCGAATTTGACGGACATCGCTACGTCTCTCAACCGAGCCTGCTGCTGCGGATCGCCGTGCTGTTTCGCGTGTTGAAACGCCTGATTCTGCGTCGCGATTTTCAGTTCGTGCGAGTTCCGGTTGTCGATCAGGCTCCGGCACCCACGGTTCATCAGGTTGAACACGCCCCAACTGATAGCATCGCGGTGTCCGGAGGACGTCCCTGATGTTCGGCAGTTGCGGCGGAGGATGTGCCGGCGTCGACGGACGGATCCACGGCCGCTCCGGCTCGTGCTGGTTTTGGTCTGGACTGATCCTACTGAGCATTGCGCTCTGCATGCTCGAATTCCGTCAGCCGTACTACTTCGTCCAAGACGACGTGATGGTGACGGACTTTCCCTTGCTCCTCTGGTCCTGTCGGTCGGTCTGGCGTGGCGAAATTCCAGAGTACGTGCCGTTCATCTGTCTCGGAGGTCCATGGCTGAGTCAGGGACGAGGTGGGACCTATCCGCCGCTCTACCTGTCCTACGCGATCGCGCGACACGTGCTGGGCGACGAATATGCGACGATGGATGTGTCCGCGGCACTCCACCTCGCTGTGGGTTACGTCGTCGTCTACCAGTTGCTGCGGCGCCGACGCGTCCGGGCGAGTGTGGCCATGCTAGGCGCGCTGACTTTCGTTCTGTCAGGTCCTGTGCTGCTGCTGGGACGAAGCTGGTTTCAATTTGTCGCCGTCACGGCTCTCGTACCCTGGCTCACGCTGACGGTCGATCAACTGCGCGAAAGGCCGGTGACTTGGCGGTGGCCGCTCATCTTCGGCCTCCAGTTGGCATTGCTCTATCACGCTGGATTCCCACAATTGTGGTTCATGGCCAGCGGCTTTCTGGGAGTCCAGATTCTTGGGCTGATGTTGACGCGGGCCGTCGCGTGGTCGACCCTGCGCTGGGTGGTTCCGGCCCTGCTTCTGGCCGCAGGCGCGATTTTTCCCCTGTTCGAACAGCAACGAGCATTGACGCGAGAATTTCCTGCGGAACCCGCGCTCATGGCGAATGCCCTCGCCGACGCTCTGTCGCTGTGGTTTCCGTACCCGCTCCACTCCGGCACGCGATTTGACAGCTACTGGGGCAACCCCGTCGATGATCCGTATTTGGCTCACCGTCTCTACTTTGGATGCTTGATGCCATGCTTCGCGATCTCGGCTGTCTGGGATCTGATGCTCCGCTGGTGTCGTCTGGTGGCGCGTCGCCGGGCCACGCATGTATGGACGATCGGCGGGTTGCTCGCCGTATGGCTGCTGCTGGCCGACGACGGGGGCTTATGGACCGCCGTCGTCAGCGTCCTCCCTGCCGGGATGCGGAACCATCCCCTTCGCCTCTTGCCGTGGTTTGTGCTGTTCACGGTGATGGCGGGATCGCTTTCGATCGAGCGTTGGCTCCGCACCGTGAGGCGATCTGCCATCGCAGCCGGTGTGGTTACGGCCATCGGCTGTGGGCTGCTGCTGTATCATGTTCACTGGGCGCGCAGCGCCCTCCTCACATTTGAATTTCAGCCTTATCCGTCTCTGCCGACGGAATTGGATCACAGCCTGCAAACTTGCCGCGGCGATGTGGCAACCGAACGCATGCTGAGTTTGTTTCCGGCATACAGACCCTCTGCCATCTTTCCCTACGGACTGCCGCAATCCATCGCCGCCGCACATGGTTACATCGGAGTAGGCGGCTCCGATCCGATTCTGGAGCGCCAGCTTCACTACAAAGCCGCCATGAGTCGGATCCACGAGCAACCGCACGATGCGCTGCACGCTTACGGAGTTCGATGGATCGTGCGGCCGCCTGCCGGACCTCAAAACCCGATCGACTCCCTTTTTTTCCCCGTCTTGTGGTCATATCTGGCTGATCTCCCGGCGACTTCGGTGATTTCCGTCGCGGCGTCGGATGTCTCTGAGACCGGTCAACTGACCGTCTGTCGCTTGGGCGCCGTGAATCCGTTGTGCTTTGATGTCAACGCGCGACAATCTCCCATTCCTGTTCAGGCGCGCGGCGACGGCCTCGACATCGAGCTGCCGCAGACCTCGTCAACTCGCCGGCTCGTGGTCAACTTTCTGTACTACCCGCAATTCCAAGCCGACATCGACGGAGCATCGATCGCGATCTCAGCTGACGACTGGGGACGGATGAACATTGATGTTCCGCCGAACGCCCGAAGCCTCCGAATGCGGTATCGACCAGCATGGTTACCCGGAATCCTGGCGGGCGCCATGATGACATTCGTGGGAGCGGTTGGAGTTGCTTGGGCATCGTACACGCTGCCAATGAGTTCCAGACATTCACGCGGAGCACTTCTTCCAACGCAGATCTCGCGTTTGTTGCGAACCGAAACGCTGATCGCGCAGATCATTCGGCCGCTCACGACGGTCGCGCTCGTCACTGCAGGTATTCTGCTCGTGCAGGCCCAACTGCCCCGCGCGTTCTTTAGTCTTGATGTTGTGATTCTTCGCCTCTCCGGGCGCATCATTGCGATTCCTGTATGGATTCCCTTTGGAATTCTCGTCATCGGATGGGCAGCGGCCATGAGACAGCTCGTTCGAACCTCGGCCCGCCAATTGGAGCCAACAGGCTTCAGGGATACATCGAGCACGGTCTTGGCTCTGTTTGGCCGATTTGCAAATGCATCGTCTGGATCCAAAATCGCCGTCGTCGCAATTTCCTCAACAATTCTCCTGTTGGCGGCGTTGACGCTCGGACTCCTTGAGCCGGAAACGCTACGACTGACAAGTTACCGCAACTTAGCTCCCCCGACGGCGATCATCGCCTCAGTTTTCGTCGTCTGTTTTCTAACTCTGGCTTTGGAACCCTTGTACCGAAGTTCCCCGGTCCTGGCCAACGCCGCGACAGCCTGGCACTGTGGACCTGATCGGATTCGGCCAATCGCGATGGGCTTCGTTGTTGCCGCTTTGTGCCTCAGGACGCTTCCACAGCATCAGCCGAAGATGGCCGTCGCCTTCGGTGTCTTGAGCGTCGCTCTCATGCTCGCGTCGAAGGAGCTGACGCGACGCCTTGCGCAAAAGTATTTCGCGGGGCAAGAGACGGTTTCATGATGAGTTTCCCGAGGGCGCACGTTGCGGGTGTTGCCCGCACTTGACATGACGGCGGGGAGCAATTGCCGCCTGCGTGGCGACGCTGGATGTTGGTGGCGGCGTGAAAGTGTGCCGCTCGGCGGGAGTGCTGACGAATCTGTAGCCGTGCGGTGAAGCAAGTCCCGGGTCTGGGCTGCAGCGCCCCACGATTGCCGTTGTTTGGCGAACTCCTGACGGGCGGCGAGCTCCTGCAGTCGAGACGGGGTCCGGGTGGGAAGCGTCAGTGAACGGGGGACATCTCGACCTGCGGTGAGGGTGGGGGCGATTTCTTGGGCGGCTTTCCAGCGGTTGCGATCGAAGGCAGGCATGGGCAGAACCCCTTTCAAGTGTAATGTCTCACGCAGTTGGGCTCTTATTCCGCGCCTTCCTGGCGCGGGCGACTTTTTCGAGGATGTCCGCGGCCTTCTTGGTCCAGACGAACGCCTTCGGGTTGGCGTTGTGATGGTCAATGTAGTCCTGGATCGCCTGTTGCAACTCGCCGACGCTGCGGAATACGCCGCGGCGGATGCGGCGCTGGGTCAGATCCCGGAACCAGCGTTCGATCAGGTTCAGCCACGAACTGCTCGTGGGGGTGAAGTGCAGATGAAACCGCGGATGCTTGGCCAGCCAGCGGAGCACCTTCGGGTGTTTGTGCGTGGCGTAGTTGTCGACGATCAGATGCAGGTCCAGGTCCGGCGGCGTCTCGGCGTCGATCTGCTTGAGAAACTTCAGCCATTCCTGATGCCGATGCCTGGGCTGGCACTGCGAGATCACCAGACCATCCGCCACGCTGATGGCCGCGAACAGCGTCGTGGTGCCGTTCCGCTTGTAGTCGTGCGTCAGCGTCTTAAGTCGACCGGGAAACAGCGGCAGGCTCTTCTGGGTGCGGTCCAGCGCCTGAATCTGGCTCTTCTCGTCGCACGAGAGGACCAGGGCGCGGTCCGGCGGATCGAGATACAGGCCGACGACATCCACCAGCTTTTCGGCGAACTGCGGATCGTTCGACAGCTTGAAGGTCTTCACGCGCTGGGGCTGCAGATGGTTGTCCCGCCAGATGCGCTGCACCGTCGCCTTGCTGATGCCGGTGGCGTCGGCCATCGTCCGCGTCGACCACTGCGTGGCATTCGGCGGCGTCTCCCGCGTCGTCTTGGCGAGGACTTCGGCTTCCTTGACGCTCCGCACCGGCGGACAACGCGGTCCCCGCGGGGCATCGGACTCGATCCCCGCCAGTCGCTGCGTCGCGAACCGCTTCCGCCAGGTTCCCACCGTCCGGCGGGTGCAGCCGAGCTCGGCGGCAATGGCCTGGTTCTCCAGTCCGTCAGCCGCCCGCAACACAATCTTGGCCCGCAGCACCAACCGGGCGGGCGTCCGACGGCCGCGCGACCACCGGGTGAGCGCGACCCGTTCTTCCTCGGTCAAACTAATGGCAACCGCAATCCGCATGGCACACCTCCTCAGGCCTTGGAGCATGAGACGCCTGCCCGCAGAATAAGTTCCCGAATTGGAGAGACACTACACTAGAGCCACGCCCGCAGCCCGTCGGCGCGGATGGCTTCCCGACGCCCCAGCGGTTCCCCGAACTTGCGTCCGATGGACCAGCCCCAGTAGCGGGCTCGGTCATGAATGTCATCCAGCGCGGTCG
>JANRLN010000028.1:0-13890 GCA_033762515.1 Planctomycetaceae bacterium | reverse complement strand
GCCGCGGGGACTCGAACCATTCCGGCAACCGGAACTGGAGACCCGTTTCCAGCGGCTGCAGGACACGATCACCGCCGTGCGGAACCTGCGCGGCGTGTACAATATCAGCCCGGCCGCAACGGTGGACGTGCATCTTCAGTGCGCCGCCGGCTTCGAGAGCGACATTCGCGCTGTGGTGGGTCAATTCGAATTGCTGGCGAAGGCTCGGCTCGCGGCACTCGGTTCATCGATTCCGCGTCCACCGATGTCGGCGGGCTTCACGCTCACCGATGCCGACGGCTACATCCCGCTGGAAGGGTTGATCGATCGCGAGGCGGAACTCACTCGGCAGCGGAAGGAGGCCGACAAGCTGCGCGGCTTCATCGCGTCGAACGAGAAGAAGCTGACCAACAGCAGCTTCATCGACCGTGCGCCGCCGGAAGTGGTCGCCGAGGTCCGCGAGACGCTGACGAATCTGCAGAAACAACTGGCCAGCACTGAGGAAGTCATCCGGCAACTGGCCGCGGGATGATCAGGATACCTAGCCACGGATTGAACACGGATGAAACACGGATGAAACACGGACAAAGAAGGTCAGGACTTCAGGGCGGATTCAGCTTTGGCCTGGACTTCTATCCGTGTTCGATCTGTGTTTCATCCGTGGCTCAATGTCTGCCTCAGTCCTTGCTGACGTGGAACATTTCGCGGAGCTTGTTGCCGACGCGCAGGGTCTGGTACTTCCAGTTGTCGCGGCCCGGCTGGCAGCCATAGGGAGTCGGCTGAAAGCCCCATTTGCGGAGCTGATGATTGCAGGAGTAGACCGCGCGGCGGCGGTCGAGATCGGGTGTGCGGAAGGTGATGCTGAACGAGACGGAGACTTCGTCGCCGTTCTGCACCCAGTGCGGGAAGGTCACCGGAAAGTGGAGACCCAGCCCCGGATCGAGCTCGTAAGTCCAGCATCGCTCGCGGTTCTCGTCCTTGAGGGTCATATTCCGCTGCCTGGAGCCGTAGAACCGCTCCAGCTCTTCATGGGTCAGGATGGTCGGATCTCGTCCATCGAACAGGCGGACGGTCTTGCTGCCGCGGACCTGCAGCAGAAAGTTGTGCTCGGGATCGATGTGGTACGGCGTCACCGAACCGGGTGAACTGAGGAAAATGAACGCCTGCGGTTGCCGCATGCCGGGACAGATCGGTTCTGAATGCGGGCGGACTTCCGAAAGGCATTGTTCCAGGAGCGCCCGGTAAGCGGGATCATGCTCGACCCACTTCAGCACCATCCACGATTTGCAGTCGCGGATGCGACGCACGGTCTCTTCAACGGAGAGGCCGTTGCGCGGCGTCAGCTTCTGATCCTGGTTGACGGGGAGCGTCCCGGCGTTGTACTCGATGTGCTGTTCCGGCAGCGTCTGCGCCAGTCGCAGCAGCCGTTCAAAATCGAACAGTGGGTGTTCGCAGAGCCGATGGGTGATCAGGAACGGCTTGCGATCAAAACGATCCGCGAAGAGCAGCGGGTCGAAGTCGAGGAGCGTGCGCTCGGCGGGAAGTTCCTCCTGAGAATTGAGCGGTGATTCGAGTAGCGACGTCGACATCGATTTGGGTCTCCTGGGCGCCGGGCGCCGCTGACACAGTTGGGTACGGTTGCGCCGCTGAGTCAGACTCAGCGGCTGGTGGAAGTATCGGTCGTGTTGCGGGAGCGCAGCGCCGATTTGCACGCCTTGGCGAACGCGAGTCCGCCGACGAGCAGGTCCCCCCATCGGGAGCCGGTCGACATGACGAGCCGCTGCATCAGGCGTCGATCCTTCCACAATCGTCCGATCATGAAATGATCGGGGCGGGCGCAGGAATCGAGCCACGAGAGGCCGCGCTGGGTGTGGAACCAGTCGATGTTTTCGAGTTCCAGTTGCACCCCCGGCGAGAATTTCTTGAACTCTTCGTCGAAGGCGATCTTGAACGTGAAGCCCCCTTCCCCCGCGAGGAAGTTGAGCTTCATCGCCATCGCGCGATCGTCGAGAAACAGCCCCAGCAGAACCACCTGCTGACGGGCATGTCCAGCGGTGATGATCTCGCGGAGATAGGCGGCGTCGTTCTCCTGGGCGGCGAAGGCGGTTCCCTCGCGACCTTTCCAGCCGGCCGCTTCCAGTCGAGCGAATTCGTCGATCCAGGGAGCGATGTCTTCCTCGGGACGTGAAACCCGGACTTCCAGTTTCCCGCGTTCGCCGAGCCGACGACGCTGCCGGCGCAGCTCCTGGCGATTGTGGCAGGTCATGGTCTGGGCGCAGTAGGCGTCCGCGCTGTCGGCCGGTCGCAGCAAGGCGCGGGAATATTGGTGATCGATGTGAATCGGAGTCCGCCGGTCGTTGGCGACTTCCAGCAGCGTGTGTTGGAACGGACCGTCCGCGTTGACGAGCGGCAGTTCGCACAAGCTCAGCGACTGGCGCTGCAGCCAGGCGCAGAACGTCCGCCAGGCTTCAACCGCGACCCCCTGCCGCAACAGCGGGGTGCAGTTGCAGATGTAATCGTTCTGCCACAGCGCCCAGCAGTCGGTGGGCAGTTTTTCATGTTTCCGACGCCAGAGTGGAATGAGGCCGCAAAGTTCCGGGGGATCTTGCGGACGTGCCCCATTCCGTCGGACCAGCACCAAGCGGAGATCATCGTTCGCGGCGAAGGTCCGCCAGGCGGCAGACAACATCCAGGATTCGTAGAACGGGTTCGGCTCGATGGCGTGCCAGGCAAGATCGTCCCAACTCGCGTTCAGCGAATCGATCTCAGCGACGGAATCGATCGTATCGACCCACCACTCCGCATCACGCTTAACCGGCGCAGCGGTGGAACGACCATCTCCGGGGGCCAACGTGACCATGAAGCATCCCGACTTCGGTGGCACGCGGCCGAGACGACGCCTCGCGTCGCAGGAGCCACGTGTGGCGAAAACCTACGTCACGGTGGAGCCGGTGCAACTTGCCGCGCACATCGGATCGCCGAGAGGGTGTTGCCAATTGGCAGCGCGCCGGAAAATTCGTCGGCGAGCGCGGCGCCACGGATTGTAGGATGGGCACTCCTGCCCGTCCGCATGTGTTTCAAATACCAATTCGGACGGGCAGGAGTGCCCATCCTACAAGTCAATACTCCCCAACGACTTCGCCCCGATCTCGGCTGCCGAGGGCCTGCCAGACCTGCAGATCGATGTTTTCGCTGACGAACGCCACATGGCCATCGACGAACAGGGCATGGACCCCGCCGGTATGGCGACTGCGAGCGGCGACATTGAGCGACAGCCGATCCCACCAGAAATTCGTGCGGATGCTGTGGGGCAGACCGCCGCGGCAGTCGATGTCGCGATCGTTCGGGCCGCGCAGATGGTTGTACATCGAGTGGCCGGGGGCTCCATACAGCCAGCGGCTGCCGCGCGTTTGTTGCAACTGCAGGCCCGCGCCGTGGCACTGTGTGGCGTAGTCCGTCAGTTCCGGGCCGTTGGTGGTGTTATTGTTCCCCTGGGTGAGGACGAAGCCGTTAGTAGGGCTGACGCCATCCCACACATTCGGTCCCCCCTCCGCCTTGATGGTTTCGCTGATGCACACGGTCTGGCTGCAGCCGTCGCTGACGTCGGCAAACCGCACCCGCGAGTTCTCGAAAAAGACCCCGGTGACGGCCACACCGGACGGATTGCGCGGCGACAGAGGATAGGTCGTCCCTGTGCAGAGAGGATAGTTGTGCACGGCGCTATCGACGATCACCCCCCCGACAGTGTTGGATTGCAGAATGCGAAACGAATCGCTGGGGCAGAGAAAGAAGGGAATCGTCTGCCCCAGCGCTGCGCCGTTCGCGGCCGGATCATCGGGGTCCAGGTTGAAGTTGATCTGGTTGTAGAGCGCGGAGGCATCGACATAGGGCAACAGGTGCGCATAGGCCGAAAAGCACCTCCCTGCCCCGTCATTCATGCTCCGCATGCGTCCCGGAGGAAATGTGCTGTGGGTACTGTGATAGTTGTTGAGCGCCAGGCCGAGCTGTTTCAGGTGATTTTTGCACTGCGCGCGTCGAGCCGCCTCGCGTGCCTGCTGCACGGCCGGCAACAGCAGCGAAATCAGGACTGCAATGATGGCGATCACGACGAGAAGCTCGATCAGCGTAAAACCAGTTCGATTGCGGGTCGGCATGCTGGAATCCCCTGAACATGGGTCTGACTGCATCGCGAATGATTCTCCCGACCGCTTGCAGGTGACACAATCCTGACGCCATAATGTCAGGATCATGTCAACCTCCCGCGAACTGCCGAATCAGGTGCGCCGCTTGCGGCAGGAACGGGGTTGGTCGCAGGCGGAATTGGCCAATCGCGCCGGGATTTCGCGAACGGCGATCAGCGCCATCGAAGGGGAACGCCTGACTCCGTCGGTTGCGGCCGCCCTGTCGTTGGCGCGGTGCCTTAATTGTCGCGTGGAAGACCTGTTTGGCTTCGCAGGGCCGACACCGTCCGAGCCGACGTGGGCTTGGCCCGCTGCGGTCGATCCCAGTCGATTCTGGGAAGCGGAAGTTCGCGGCCGGAATTGGCTCTACCCCAGCGAGCCGGGCCAGTTTGGACTGGCCGCGCACGACGGCTTCATTGATCGCGGTCAGGTACGCCGGCATCGGCTCTACACGCCGCAGCAGACGCTCGTCCTTGCGAGTTGCGACCCCGCGGCGGCCATGCTGGCGACTGAGTATGCCCGCACCACCGCGTTTCGGATGCTGGTAGTGCCGCGCTCCAGCCGTGAGGCATTACGTCTTCTGGCGGATGGTCTGGTGCACGTCGCCGGAGTTCACTTGTCGAAATCGACAGCCCGGCACGGCAACGCCGACATCGTCCGGGCGGAACTCGGAACCGGATATCAACTGCTGCACGTGGCTCGCTGGGAGGAGGGGATCGCCATCGGCAGGGGGCATTCCGCGGAGTCGGTCCGGGAAGTGGTGAAGTCTCGCGGTCGCTGGATCGGACGCGAGGCGGGCTCCGGGGCGCGGAATTGCCTGGATGAAGTCCTCGC
The DNA here is from genome assembly GCA_033762515.1 of Planctomycetaceae bacterium. Lineage (GTDB taxonomy): Bacteria > Planctomycetota > Planctomycetia > Planctomycetales > Planctomycetaceae > DSVQ01. The sequence continues at coordinate 8,896 of JANRLN010000028.1, read as the reverse complement.
GGGGAAACCGACTCCTCGTCGGCAGGCGCGGGATCATCACGGAGTCGCCGAAGCCATTCGCTGCGGCTGGGCCGACTACGGGGTCTGCGTACGACTGGTTGCCGAAGAGTCACGATTGAAGTTTCTCAGCGTCCAGCAAGAGGCCTACGACCTCGTCCATCGCGAGGTCGACAGCGTCGACGATCGGATTCGGGCAATGCTGCTCGTCCTGCGGTCGCCGCGGTATCGCGAACTCCTTGGCGAATTGCCGGGTTACGACGTTTCTCCGCTGGGCGAAATGGAATCGTGCGGGCCGGCTTCGGCAGTCAGTACTCAAGCCGCAGGCGTGCCATGAAGGCGTCGGGGGGATCGTAGTCGCCGCGCCCGGTGCGCGACTCGATCGCGCGGTCGAAGACCCATCCGGCTTCGACCGCCGCTTTCCTCCCGCGATGGTCGGCAAGATCAATACCAGCGACCAGCCGCAGGTCACGCAGCGTGACCACATCGGGAGTGCGATCGGTTCGTTTGATCGCATAGGAACCTCCGCCGAGTTCTCCGGAGAGGTACGCCGTGCACCGGGAATGAGGGTTATCGGCGAAGGTCCAGACCACACGCGGCCGAGGAAAGATCAGTTCGTAGCGGATCGGTACGTCGTCATTCTCGAAGACCAAGCCGAATAGCGGCAGCGCAGGGATGTCATCCCGATCCAGATACAACAGCCCCAGGCCGAACTGCATCGTTTCGCTCTGGCGGTAGTTAGCCGTTACGGCACCGAGCATCCGAAACATCTCCGGTCGACGATTCTCGCCATCGGTGAACCAGCCGGGTGTCAACATGACCGACAGCGTCCACGCTTCCTCATTGATCGCGTCGAACTCGATCGGCAACGTGAACTGATACAACTGCGGCGGCAGGTCGGTGGTGCTGGGGCCGTTCAACCAGGTGACTCCCCAGCCCGGCTGTGCGTTGCGAATGGCGGCGTCTTTGAAGGGGTTGGCGTCGTGCTGTTGCGATTCAATGCTGAACAATCCGAAGTCGTCGCCAGCTCCAGAGATAAATGTGTAAATGAAGCTCCCCGCCAGATGACTCTGCTCCGTCTCCAAAGCCGCATCTGCGTCGACGATAGCGGCATGAATCTCGTTGCCGGAGTTCGATTCGTCGGCGACCGGCACAGGCGGTGCCGTTGGTTCCGCGACTGAGGAGTCGATCGTCTCGGCAGTGACCGGTTCCATGATCGCCCGACCCGCGTCGACGTTGTGCTCCGTTGACGACGTCTTCGTCGATTCCACGCTCCGGAGGGGATCGTCGCTGGCGGCGCTGGGGACGGACAGGGACAGTGCGAGTGCCACCGCCGCTGCTGTCGAGATGGCGGCTGAGAGGGGCGACAACATAGGACACAATCTCGCGGCGGACGTTCGTCGAGCGACGGTCCCGTCGGATGTTGATCTACGGCCTGTCACGACGCGGTCAGAACGCTCCCCCGAGGCGCACCATGAAGGCGCTGTTCGGGTCGTAATCTCCGACTTCCGACTTGTACTCGACCTGGCGATTGAAGATGTAGCCAGCTTCCACACGCGGGCTGAATCCGCGGGGTTGCTTCACTTCGTAACCGACCAGGAAGCGGAGGGCGCTGTACGTAAAGACGTCTGCAGTTCCGTCGGTGCGATCGATGGCCCACGAACCGCCGCCGAACTCCCCGCCGACGTAGATCCAGCGCGTTTTGTCGCCGCTGGCAGCAAGCTTCTTCATGACGCGCGGGCGCGGGAAAAGGAGTTCGACCTTGTAGTCATCGGTCGGACTCCAGATGGCGCCGACGGCGGGAAGCGCCAGAATGTCTTCACGGTCGAGGTAGATGAACCCGAAGGCCGCCTGAAACTGGGGACTACAGGTCCACAAGGCGAGGGCGCGCCCCGTCATGCGAAAGGCGTCAGAACCGACGTTTTCGTAGTCGGTATACAGGCTAGGTGTGATCGCGAGGTCCATGGCCCAGCGGTCGCTGAACTTCTTCAGGTACCGAAACTCGATCCAATGGTCGTACAACGTTTCCGGGAGATCTGTCGTTTCGGGTCCGGTCAGGAAGTGGACCGACGTTCCCGGAGAAACCATGAATCCCGGCAGCCGCGGGAAGATGAGCGTCTGCCGCAGATCGATGTCGGTCATTCCCAAATCGTCGCCGCTCCCCGAAGTCCAGCTCAAGACCAGATTCGTGCCTCCCGGAACGATCGGCGGCGGCAACGCGGCCGCCGCCGGTTCGTCAGGCATCGACAAGCCTTCCGGCAGCGTTTCGGAAATGGTGAGCGGTTGGTCGGGCAAGGGCTCGTTCTGCGGCTCGTACTGGCGGAAGCTCGCGGGCCGACCCTCGGCAGCGTCTTCCGGCGTTTGACCGCGCAGCGACAGCCACTCGTCCGCAGATGCCGGCGACGGCGCTGAAGCGACGGAGACGGCGACGAAGACAAGGAACAGGCGCAACGACCAACGGACGTGGCGAATCATGCCCGTCTTCCGCATCAGGAACGCTGAGATTCAACCCGAATCGCGAGTCTTCGTCACTGTTTCGAAACGGGTCAAGCCGAGCCCGGCTGCGGGAAATCTCCCCTAGGCAACATTGGCGGGAATTTGCTACAAGCCGCGCGATTTTCGGCAAATTCTGCCGAAACGATGCAGAATTGGACGTTACGCCGCCCGAGGGCGGCCGCTGGACTGATCCCCCTCCGATGCCAACCACCGCGCTCCCCCTGAATGCTGCTGCAAGTCCCCTCCCGATCACGCGCGGCAATCTGCTCGATTTTCCCGATGATCCCATCGCCTGCATGCGGCGTCTGCAGGGGCGTCATGGGAGTGTCGCCGCGATGGAGCAGGACCAGTCGCGGATCTACTTCGTGTTTGGTCCCGAATACAATCACCAGGTCCTCAGCAATGCGCAAACATTTCATTCCCGGTTTTTTGCCGTGCGCGGACCGCGAGATTCGGCCCAACGTCGGTTGACGTCGGGACTCTTGAGCATGAACGGCGAGGAGCACAAGCGCAACCGCCGGATGGTGATGGAGGCCTTCCTCAAAAAGGCGATCCAGGGTTACCTGCCGACGATTCGCCAGTTCACGGATGATCTGCTGGACGACTGGCAACCGGGTGAGGAACGCGATGTCTCCCGCGAGATGACGGAGTTCATGCTCCGCGTCACCAGCACCATGCTGTTTGGCATGGACGACCCGGAATTCGCCTATCAGATCGGCCGGATGATCGATCAGTGGGTGCAGCTCAACCACGAAATGGGGATGGGGGTCTTCGTCTCCGATCCGGGCATCACGGCCCGCTACGATGAATTGCTGTCGTTCGCTCAGAAGCTGGAAGCCGATATCGCCGCGATGATCCAGCAACGCCGTGAAGCCCAGGACGGCGGCCACAACGTGCTGTCGATGATCTTGCAGGCGCACGATGAGCACGGACGTCTCACCGACGCTCAACTCGTTGGGCAAGCCGCCCTGATCTTCGGCGCAGCCCATCTCACGACCGCTCATTCTCTCACGTGGACTCTTTTCCTGCTCGCCCAGCACCCGTCGGCGATGCAACGGGCCCATGCCGAACTGAAGACGCAACTTGACGGCGGTTTCCCCTCCGTCGATCAAATCGATCGACTGGCGTACTTCGAGCAGGTGGTCAAGGAGAGCATGCGGGTTCTCCCGGCGTCGGCTTATTCACAACGCGTCGCCAGCGAACCTACACAACTCGGCCCATTTCAGTTGATCTGCGGTTCCGGGGTGATCTTCAGCCAGTTCATCACCCATCACCTGCCCGAGTTGTTCCCGGAGCCCGAGGCGTTCCTGCCAGGCCGCTGGGAGCACATCAGCCCATCCCCGTATGCCTATCTCCCGTTCGGCGCCGGTCCGCGGATGTGTCTCGGCGGCCCGCTGGCCCTCATGATTCTGAAGACCGTACTCCCGACAATCCTGCAACGGTTCAAGTTGACTATGGTCCCCGGCGCCGACGTTACGGGCAAAGTGGTCTCAACGATGCTCTCTCCCACGGGGCCGATCTGGATGCGGCTGGATCGGCAAGACGGCCGGTTTGCCGCCCAGCCCGTGACCGGAAACATCGAGTCCTTGGTCGAACTGCGGGAACTGCCGCGAGCCGGGCGTCGTGCGGCATAGCCCGCTCTCAGGCCCGGCTCCCGACGTTGCGAAAACCGCCGTGATTTGCCAGCTTGTCGCAACAGCGACCACTGACGTGCGATTCGACGCTCGTCACCTGCGTGTTCAGTAGGCAAATTCTCGATGGCTCCGGCAGAACCGAGTAATGTTTTCGATCAATTCGGAGCCGAGGGGCTGACGCGCCTCGTAGCGGCCTTCTACCGTCAGGTGCCCCAGGACGATCTGCTGGGGCCCCTTTATCCACCGCATGACCTCGCCGGGGCAGAAGAACGACTCCGCGACTTTCTGATCTTTCGCTGCGGCGGATCATCCCGATATCTGGAAACCCGAGGCCATCCGCGGCTGCGGATGCGTCATGGCCCTTTCGTCATTGGTCCGGCCCTGCGCAACCGCTGGGTCGAACTGATGGACCGCGCCCTTGATGAGGTGGCCTTCCCACCCGCGGCGGACGACGAACTGCGACGGTTTCTCCACGAGACCGCGACGTTTCTGATCAACGCGGAGGATTGAAGGCGGCGTTGTCGCACGCAAGTTCGTTGTAGGATGGGTGCTCCTGCCCGTCCGAGTTGTGTTTCCAATACCTGCGGACGGGCGGGAGTGCCCATCCTGCGAGCGAGATGATGAACTCCACGATCGACGTCATCGGCCTTGGCGAATTGTTGTGGGACTGTTTTCCCGATGAGCGCCGTCCCGGCGGAGCGCCGGCCAATGTGGCGTTTCATGCCCAGCAACTGGGACTCAGCGCTGCGGTCGCGACACGGGTCGGCTGCGACCCCCTGGGGGAAGAATTGCTGCAGTTTCTCGCGCAGCAGGGCTTGTCGACCGATCTCGTGCAGCGCGATGCGGAGCACGGCACCGGGACCGTCACGGTGAATCCAGGGGCCGACGGAACGAGATACGAGTTTCTCGAAAACTCAGCCTGGGACTTTCTTGCCAAAGAGGACCTGTGGTTGTCGGCCATGGCGACGGCGCGTGCCGTCTGCTTTGGGACCCTGGCCCAGCGCGGAGAGGTCAGTCGTCGTACGATCCACGCGTGCATCGCAGCGACGTCGTCGGAGTGTCTGCGAGTCTACGACGTGAACCTGCGACCACCGTTTTATCAGCGCGAGTGGATCGAGGCCTCGCTGCGTCTGGCCACGTTGGTCAAGCTGAATGACGACGAAGTCACCGTCCTCGCAACCATGTTTCAGCGACCGCCGACGAGTGATGTCGAGTTCGCCCGCTGGATGCTGGAGAACTATCAACTCGACCTGGTGTGCATCACCCGCGGCCCAGGCGGAGCGGCGGCCGTGTCGGCCGAAGAAACCTGTGAGACCTCGGGAATTGCCATTCAGGTCGCGGACACGGTTGGCGCGGGTGACGCCTTCACCGCCGGACTCATCTGGGCGCGACTCAACCATTGGACGTTGGGGCGGGGGCTCCATCTGGCGAGCCAGATCGGGGCGCTGGTCGCGAGCCGACCCGGCGCGATGCCGGTGCTGGAGGGGGAATTGGCGGAATTGAAGAATCGAGTGCCCAACCGGTCATCCCTTGGCGAGACACGGCGATAAACCGCAGACTCAAATCGCGGCCCCTTGACATCCTTCGGTGATGCGATAGAACGGGCGATCCGCAAGTGTCCCCGATTCCCGGCACAGCCTGGCGCAACGACTGATGGAACCTCCCCGCGATCTCTTTCCCTACTTTCGCACCGTGGAAGACGTCCCGGCGGAGTTTGCATGGACGGAGTTCTTCGAAACTCCTCAGCCGGTCGAACTCGATATCGGCTGCGGCCGCGGCATGTTCCTGTTCAACGCCTCCGTCGAGAACCCCGAGGTCAACTTTCTGGGGATTGAAATCGACTACACGGAGGGGCGACGAGGGGCCAGACGTTTGCAGAAGCGGGCGCTCCCGAACGGCCGTGTCCTGGGCGGGGACGCCAAGGAGTTCCTGAAGACCCGCGTGCCTCTGCAGTCGGTCAGCCGGGCCCATGTTTACTTCCCCGATCCCTGGTGGAAGCGGAAACATCGCAAGCGGCGGCTGTTCAGCGACGACTTTGTGGAACTCCTCTCGCGCGTCGTCATGTTCGGCGGCGAGGTCCATTCGTGGAGCGACGTCGAGGAATACTTCGGCGTGATCTCCGCCCTGATGAATCATCACGCCGATTTCGAGATCCTGCCGCCAAGGACGCCGCACGAACCGGCCCACGACTTGGACTATCTGACCAGCTTTCACCGGCGGCGGACGCAAGCGGGGGCGAATACGTACTGCGGATGCTGGCGCAGGAAAACGCCGGTCGTGGTGGATCAGTCGATGCCCGCAGAGACCGCGATATCAATGACGACGGGTCGATGATCGGAGCCGATTGCCGGACCGACATGTCGGCGGACCGTCTGCACCTGTCGACTCGTGAGCAGATGATCGATCGGGATCAAAGGTGCGGGCGTCCAAGTCGGCCAGGTCGGTTGAATCCCCAGGCCCCAAGCGCTGTCGGCCAAACGGCCGAGCGTCAAAGTGTTCCGAAACGTCGACGACCACGGCGTGATGTTCAAGTCTCCGGCTATGATCGTAGCGCGGTCCTCGGCGGCGCAGAGTTCGGCCAGTTCGGTCAATTGGGAATCACGATGGGCCGTGTTCGTCGCGCCCATCGGGGGCAGCGGATGCGTTGCGAGAATCCGCAACGGCGGATCGGCCAACTCCGCGATCAGCGTCGGCACGCGGGCCGTACCGAAATGCTTCTGGACGACACTTTCCAGCGGCCGACGCGACAACACGGCGAGGCCGAAGTTGTCTTCACGCGGCAAGATTTTTCCAAACGGGTAGTCCTCGGACAGTGTCGTCAGGTGCGTCATCCATTCGGCGTCAACTTCGAGTAACACGAAGACATCGGCGTCTTGCTCGCGGAGGAACTGCAGCGCGACTTCCGGCGTGGGGTTCTCCGCAAAGAGGTTGGCGACGACGATCCGCAAGTTGAACGACGATGGCCTGTTTCTGGAAACGACATACGGCCCCAGCGGCCATAACCAAACCAAGGTCAGCACGACAGCCCAGGCAAGTTGTCCCCACCGCCGGCGCGTCCCCTGCCAGAAGACCACGGGGACCAAGCCCAGACCGTAGAACGGCCAGAAATGGCTCCAGAGATCCAGCATCCACCACAGCGAACCGCAGCCCCCCGTGCCGATCACAAGGACCGCAGAGAATACGAGGAGTCGATCCGCCACCCAGTCGCCCCATCCTCGACGTTCGGGTCGCAAACTCTCGCGGGGCGGCGCCAATGAGCCACCGGGGTCTTCAGGAATGAGCGGCAACTGGTTCACTGCAGAATGTTCGCTGGGAAGACCTGAATTCAGCACCGCTGTCGACGATTAGTGGCGTTGCGGTCCGACCAGACGGCAGAAACGTCGCCAATCCCCAGATTCGAAACCCGCCATCGGCAGAATCCCACAGCTTGACTGTCGTGCAACCGAAGGATAAATTCCACGGCATATTCGCGGGTGTAGTTCAATGGTAGAACGATAGCTTCCCAAGCTCTAGGCGAGGGTTCGATTCCCTTCACCCGCTTTGCTTCAGGTTACTGGTCATTGCTGTGCGTGGCACCCGTCGGCATCGGGGGTGGGATCGCTGTTTTCGGCAAGCTTTCTTCCGGGCTGCCGATCCACCACTGCTGCTGTCGGACCGCAGTCGGGTCAACGATCGTCAGCGCACGTCCCGCGAGGCTGTCCTGCAGTTGCTTCCAGTAAAGCTGCCCCCAGGTCGTCTGCGGCTGTGCTTGGTGTACTGGTGTCACTTCCTGCAGTCGTGCTGCCCGAGCACCCGCCAGCGACCGCGTCTCTGCCGCTGCGGCGTGAGCGGTGTGGATCAACGCAGCGGCCGTACCCGACAGTGACATTCCCCCGGCAGCATCGGTTGTGATCCAGTTGTTCCACGTCGCGGGATCGATCTCGACGTCCGCAGCGATACGCGACCGCCAGTCGAGCAGCACCTTTTCTCCAACCGCCGACAGGAGTTGTCGTTCCGCCGCAGCCTCAGCGGTATTGCGCAGTTGCGATTGCTGCTCCAGCGCATCGGCGACGGCACGGTAATCGGCCACCACCGGTCGGGGGGGATGGACGTCCAGGAACTGCACGCTCACCAGATCGATGCCCAGCGGCAGGAACTGTATGCGGTCCGCCAGCGACGCTTCGCACCGGCGTTGAATTTCCGCGCGGCGATCGGTGAGCCAATCATCAAGGCGGTAGCGGGCGGCCAACTCTCGCAGTGCGCCTTCGAGTTCGGATTGCAGAATTGCGTCCACCTCTGTGCCCCCCCGATAGACGAACGTCGGGAGGTCGGCAATGCGGTACTGCAATTCGGCGGTGACATCGACCAGGACCTCATCGGCGGTGACGAGCACGCCGCCGGGAGCCAATCCGCGATCGGAGGGGGAATCGTGGTCGCTGGTCCACTCGATGACATCTCCAACAGGATCGGCATCCGTCGGGGCGCCGACGAGCACGCTGCGCAACTGATCGGGACGTTCCCGGTGAACTTGTTCCAGCGGCCGCGGCCAACGCCAATGCAGGCCCGGCTGAAGCGTGGCATGATGTCTGCCGCAGCGCGACACGACGGCCTGTTCGTCGCCGCTCAGCCAGACGACTTGCGAGCACAGCCAGCAGAGTCCCGCTCCTGCGAGGGCCAATCGCGACCAGAGTCGCCAGCGTCCGAGGATGGCGAAGACCCATGTCGACGGTGAAAGCCACGTAGCAACGAGATCGAGGCGTTCATTCCAGGAAACGTGCGGTTTCGGGGTT
>JANRLN010000027.1:0-20341 GCA_033762515.1 Planctomycetaceae bacterium | reverse complement strand
GACTTGCTGCAGGAAGTCGCCCGGCTCGCCGACGCCGGACGCTTCGATTATCTGCTCATCGAATCCACCGGCATTTCCGAACCCCAGCCCGTGGCCGAAACGTTCACCTTCGCGATCGACGAAGAGGCGAATCGCGCCCTGGGGGACCTGGCCCGACTCGACACGATGGTCAGCGTCGTCGACGCCTGTCATTTTCTTCCCGACTACGAACGGGCCCAGGACCTGCGCAGCCGTGGGGAGGCGGCTGGCGAAGACGACGACCGCACCGTCGCCGATCTGCTCATCGACCAGGTCGAGTTCGCCGATGTGCTCGTGGTCAACAAATGCGATCTCGTCGCGGAACCCCTGCTGCGGCGGTTGGAAGCCCTGCTGCGCGCCCTCAACCCCGACGCCGACATCGTGCGGACGGAATTCGGCCGGGTTCCGCTGGAGCGCGTGCTCAATACCGGCCGCTTCAGCTTCGAACGGGCGGCGGTCGCCCCCGGCTGGCGGCAGGTGCTGAGAGGGGAAGAGGTCAGCGAGGCGGACGAATACGGGATCCACAGCTTTGTGTATCGAGCGCGCCGGCCGTTTCATCCCGAGCGACTCTTCCAGTTGTTGGAGGGGGATTGGCCGGGTGTTCTGCGGTCCAAGGGATTCTTCTGGCTGGCGAGCCGTCTGGACAAGATCGGCATCTGGTCGCAGGCGGGCCAGTTGCTGCGGATCGATGTCGGCGGCTTCTGGTGGGCCAGTGGTCCCGAGCATCTGCACCCCGACCAGCCGGAGTTCCAGCGGTTTCGTGAGCGTTATTGGGATCCCGAAGTGGGGGATTGCCGCCAGGAACTGGCCTTCATCGGCCGGGAGATGAACGTCCGCGAGCTGACGGCGCAATTGGACGCGTGCCTGCTGAACGACGACGAATGGGCCGGCGGCCCGGACATGTGGCAATCGATGAACGATCCGTTACCGGCGTGGGACGTGCAGCCGGCCCTTTCGGAGAGTGCGTAAGTCTGGCCGACGCCGCGATCCGAACAGGCCGACGCGCTGATGCCAACGGATCTGACTGGCGGTAGCCTGCCCCGGCTTCTTCGAACAACCGGGCAGGAATCGCAACCGTTGGCGTCGCCGGCAGCCCGCTCGATTTGCCGACCATCGGCGTACCTCTCAATTCGATCAGGCCCCGGTGGTCAGCAGAATCCCCGTCGTCCACGGGAGCATCATTCGACTCTATCCCCGGGGGAGTGACGACAGTCCTCACGGGAGGCTCGGGTCGCCGATCGCGAGGGGCTCAATGTCCGTGCGACAGCGGTGGAAGGACCACTGAGCGCGGCGGTTGTTCGCGGCTGTCCGTGGTTTCTACGGCAGAAGATTCGCGCGCCTGATGAATGCTGTCGGCCACGAGTTCCCAGTCAGCGGGCAGGTTCTCCGCCGAGGAACAACGCTTCTTCCACTTCGACAAACTGGCCTGGCGCAGTTCCGGCCCGATGGCCTGCTGCGCCCAGGTTTCATAGGCGACGATCCAGCGGCAGGTGGCTTCGACCAGTTCCAGGGCACGGCCCCATTCGGTCGCGTTGGCGGGCGCCGCGTGCCGCGGCAGTTCTTCGAGCCCCCAACAATTGGGCGTGATTTCGTCGCAGGAAATGAGGCACGGCGCGAAACGATACCGTCGCAGGAACATGCTTCCCAGACCCAACTGGGCGTACAACAGCCCGAATCCCCACAACGTCATCCGTTCGACGGGACCCTCCCAGACATAACAACTCGTCGATCGCGCGCCGGATGGCGGCGCATGGCGATGGAAACCGTAATGGACCAGGCCGTTCCCGGGAACGGTCGCCACATCCTGCCCCCACAACCAGAACTGCTGATCAAACAACTGCAGCCCGCGTTGACGCGTCTGAGGGGGAATCCACCGCTCGATGTCGGCGGCGCTGCGAGCCGAGACGTGCTCGCGCTCGGCGAAAGTCATCGTTTCGCGGACAACGCGCCGTGGCTGTCTCGCTGAAGCCACAAGCTGGAGGGTCCATGACCGCCGGACGCGGGGGTTGCCGGATCTCATCGGCGTCCTTTCACTCGAAGTGCGTTGAGGTCAGCTCCACACCTGACCGACCGCAGCCAGAAGCAGCGAGAACACGCAGGCTGCGGCAATCTGCCGCGCCAACAGCCGGCCCGCGAACATCCAGGATCGCTCGCGGGCGATGGTCAACACCGTCACCAGGCAAGGCATCAGCACCCCGGCGAAATAGACTCCCGTGAGGAGTTGCCAGGAGGAGAGTTGGGCGGCGAATCCGGCTTCCGCGAACAACAACAGGCCGTCTTTCCGGATGCACGACAGCATCACGGGAAGTGCGGCATCACCAGGCAGATTCAGCAGCCCCAGGGCCGGCGAAATCGCCTGAGCTCCCAGTTGAAGCACGCCCGCCAGATCCAGCAGCGATGCGGCGATGGTGATTCCGAGGAAGATGGGCAGCGCGCGGCCGAAGAATTCCCTCAGTACGGATGCGGTTTCGCGCCGTAAGGCTCTCCCGGTGGGCCACTGCAGGAACGACCGCCCTTCCAACAGCATCAGGTTGGTTCGGTCCCGCGCCGCGGCGGGGGAGACCCATCTGGAATAGAGCAGCGTGGTGAACGCCAGGTAGCCGACGTAGGGCCAGATCAGCCACGGTCGATCGGCCGCGGCGAACACTCCGAGAGTGGCGCCAAACTGGTACGAACAGGCGGAACCGAACCCAATGGCGTGCAGGCACGTAGTTCGTGTGCAGCTCGAGCAGGAACGGGAGTTGATCACGGCCGGCACGTTGCAGCCCATGCCCATCAGGATGCGCACCAAGTCGCGACCTGTGAGGCCGAAGGGCCGCATCCACGGCTGGATGCCCACGGTCAGCCGGTCGATCAGGCCGCTGGTCTTGTACACGCCCAGCAGTGCGTAAATCACCACGGTGGGGGCGGCCCACAAGAACAGCAGCGGCCCCATGGTGAGCAGGCCGTAGCGGCCCGCCAGCACCGCCGCCAGCCCGGTCGGCATCGTGCGCTGCAGCCATTCTGCCGCCGGGCCGACCAGCGACGCCACCAGCGGATCGGCCCAGCCGGCGAGTGTGTTGGCCAGTTGCACGGCGCAAAACATCGGCAACAACAGCAGCATCAGAGACAGGAGTGATCCCAGTGCGCCAATCTCGAAGAGGCTGGCGCGCGGCTCAATTTTCCAGCCCACGCGCGGGCGAACCAGCGGTGGACGAAACTTCCCACCCATTTCCAGGGCCGCGAAGATTCGCTCCTGTGTCGCTGAGCTCAACTCCCGCGCGTCGACCGGGACAAAGGGGACGCCCACGGTCCGCGACAACTGCTCGACGGCTTCCCACGCGTGTTCGCCAGGCTGCACTTTGTCCCAGAAGGTCAGGACAACGACTCCGCGGCGCCCCCCGACAAGCGGCAGCAGACGATCCAGCTCCTCATCGAGATGCGTAGCGCGCACCACCAGCAGCACCGCATCGCTGTCCGCCAGCAACTCCAGCACTTCGGGAAGCGCCTCACTGTCGCTGGCAAAGAGCAAGCCCGGCGTATCGATCAGTTCCCCGTCTCGACAGCGATATCGCTCGCAGGCCACCGTGGTGCCGCGGAAATTGCTCGCCAGCGCTGATTGGCCGGATAGCCCGGAAACCAGCGTCGACTTCCCCGCGCTTTCCAGCCCGACGACGGCAATCGATCGTGTTACGTTCGGCGATTTGAGCACAGAGCGAATTCCCCAGACGCGGGTCCGAACCCGTTAACAGGCGCAGGTCTCTTCACAGCAGCTCAGGTCGTCCAGAAACATCCGCTGCAGGCGATATCGTTCCAGCGGCGTGCGGTCGAGTCCGAGACGTTCGGCGATGGCGTCGGCCACCACGGCGAAGCGCTGCCGAAACTTGTAGATGAAGCACAGCACCAACTGTTCGTGCCGCACGAGGGGGCCAGTCACGAACAGCCCCGGCGTCTTCGTCGACTCATCGATCTCCGACAGCGACGGGACGCCGTCATCGTTCCACTCGAACTTGTCCCCGATCAGCGTCAGGCTCCCGGCGAAACCGGTGCACAGAATGGGAGGCGTCGGCGAAGAGAGTTCCAGGCCGCTGGCCATTGTGACGCAGTATTTCCCGGCGCGCTGCGTCACGCGATCGACTGTTTCCTTGCCAATCAATTCCAGCCGCTCCGTCGCGAGCGCTCGGTCGAGACGCCGGAGAGTGATTGGAGACAGCGTTGCGCTGGGATCGCTCCCTTCCTCGTCCCAGGGTTCACCGCGATCGACCACACGGACACGCTTGCCGTAGGAACACAGGCGGGTGGCGGCGTCGATCCCGCTCTCCGACCCGCCGAGAATCAGAAATTCATCTCCCTCGAGGGCGCGCCAGGAACTGACCGTGCTGTTGTGACGGCACAACTGCCCGCCGGGAAAGGGGGTGAGTCTGGGATACTGAAACTCGCCCGCCGCCCAGACCACGAAACGGGACGTGAGCGCCCCCTGGGTGGTGCTTACACAGAAGCCAGCGGGCGTCTCCAGCGTCTCGATGCCGGTTACCTCCACGCCAGTCGTCACCGGAATGGAGAATTCCTCGACCACTCCTTCCAGGTAGCGTGCAAACGATCGCCCCGACGGGTGTTCGTCTGCGAGGGAAAAGGCCGGAGAAGTGTCCAGCGCCACCGCGTTCAGATCCAGCAGACCGTACGCGTTGCTGGTGAACGAGGGCGAGATGAACCGCATCTCGCGCGGCCAGCGGCGAAACGTCGCGCCGATCTCGTGTCGTTCCAATAGCGTGAAGCGACTGAGCCCCAGTTCCTTAAAGATCCGACCCACTCCCACTCCGGCAGCCCCTGCGCCGATGATCAAGACGTCAAAGTCGAACTCAGGCATGGGGGCGTGCTTCCGCGGCGACCGTCAACCAGTGTGTGCACATGCAACACTATTGCACAAGAGGTGTGTGTGCGTCAATGGTTCGCGCCCGAGAATTTCCGATTCCTCAGCCGCAGCGGCCAGGAGGCACGGGCAGCAGGAACGTCGCTTCAGCTCAGTGAGGCATCACGCCGAACCACGGCAGCGAGGCACGGGCCAATTCCCAGCTCCAGCGAGCCGTCAGCACCTGGACATGCAGCGCGATGGTCCCGGTGACAAGAAGCGGAGCCAGGAGCTTTCGACCGACCAATTCGGCGGCCAACCGGCTGGCCCCCCAGAACGCCCACCACCACAGAATCCAAACTGCGCTGCCCCAAAACCCCAGAAACAACCCGCAGACGGCGGCGAAACACCGTGGAGTTTCGCCGCGCGCGCCTGCTCCTTGAGCGGCGCTCAGCAGCCAGGCCGCCGTCGCACCAAGGACGGCGCCGGCCATACAATCTGCGACTGCTACGGAGCGATGAAACGTCGTCAGAAGATCGAAGCCATAACTCGACGCGGTGACGAGCGGATGCACGCGCGGGTCGATCGCCGGCCAAACAGCTCCGGCAATCCCGGCGAACAGACCCCACGACCAGGGAATGCCATGACCATCCCGCGCCATCAGCGTCGCCCCAGTGGCGAAATACCACACCAGCAAGTAGTAGCCATAGATCTCCAGCAAGTCGGGATACTTGGCGTACCAGACTGCCCATACGACCCCTGCCCAAGGCTCAGGAGCCCGCCCCGGAAGATTGGCCCCGCCGCTCGTCAATTCCGCCAGCAACATCACCACGAACTGTAAGCCGACGAGCATCTCGACCAGCATGTAGCGAATCGGAATTCGCCACCCACACGACCGGCAGCGGCCCCGCAACTTCAACCAGCCATAGATGGGGATGTTGTCCCTCTGACGCACGGGAGTCATGCAGGCGGGACACCGTGACGGCTCCCTCCACAACGACAGCCCCGCCGGCAGCCGGTAGACCACGACGTTCAGAAAGCTGCCCAGGCACGTCCCCACCAGGAAAAACCAAAAGGCCGTCAGTGCCGCCATCGCGCTGATGTTGATTTGCTGCGAAAGGGAGGCGTCCGCGAGGTCCGTCACGATGTCGTTGCCTTGCGCCGCCCAGCCACGGCGGGATTAGGGAAGCCACCAGCCATTCGGAACTCTAACTACTTTTACAATCGCCATGCAACTGTTGGTCGGGGTGCGGTGTCCAGACCTTTGCTCGCACAACCAGACCCGCGCTGATCCCACAGCACCGCTCGGGGCGACGTTCCGACGGTCTCACCCCCCAATGGCAACGACTCCTGCATCGACGACCGAACGCCGATCGTCTCCGAGCGGCAACCCATCGATGATCGCTGCGATTCATGAGTCGTTGACCCTCGTGTCGTCGACTCCGACGCGGTCGCAGGGCGGTGGTTTCGGCAGATCATGATCCGAACGGCATGTCGGCGCACGCGCCGCATTCCGACGAGGGGCTTCACGTGTGGTGATTGAAGTAGCGGGCTATGTTTTGATCCTTCGGAACCGATGTTCCTCATCCGAAACTCGCGGCAGTGAACTGTATTGACACTCTGAAAGCGACTGAAGTCGATCAACCTCCGATCATTCGACATCCCTCAAGAAACAACCCCCTCGGTCCGCCACTCGGTCGTGAGCGATGCCGTTCATCAAAGAGCGACCGAATCTGACAGTCGGTCGATCGCAGCCGACCATCGGTGGAGATCTGTTAGCCAGTCGTGGGGAGTTCCAGGTTTGATGCCAATGTCCGTTGAGGACGGCGGACGGGAGGTTGGTGATGCCCGGGGCTCCGCGTTCGTATCCCGCGCCGCACCGTCGGACGTTGCGACATCTGCCCGTCGCCCGAGGACGTGCCGCCGCCGTGATGGAGTTGAGTCAGCGCAGCATGAACCCAGGCATCGGCGTCGCTTGTCGTCAGGCCAGGCGACGCCGCCCACCTTCCTCTGCTGCCAGATCAGGGGTCTCCGGCCGGGATGTTCCCCATCCTCTTCCGTCTGATTCGTGCAGTCCATGATGCCGTCGCAACGGAGGCAGATCCCCTCGGAAACCGGGCATGTCGATGCCGATCGACGATGGCCTACCCAGAATGACGGGCAAGCGCATGCGTCCGCCCGCCGCACTCACAAATGCTACTGCTCTTCCGGAGCCTGAGCCGACGCTGACAACTCCACGATCAAGGACTCCACCGACTCTTCATCGATCCGCACTGCAACTGGCGCCAACATCAGAACGCCCTCCTCGGGTTCGCGGGACTCCCAGGCCCCAGCAACTTCACATCTCACTTCCCATTCAGGGTATCTCTCTGTTCAACGCTGCATCCGGTGTCGAAGCTCCCCTTCAGTGAGCCGAATCGGGGCCTCCTTTGATCCCAGGTTGAAGGGGGATCAGTCACATGGCCCTGTCTGTCCGACTGTCTGTCTGACTGTCTATCTATTCCCGGAGCGTCAGAATCCGAACTTGCCGGTTGCTGGGATCTCGCTCGTTGGATGAACGCCGGCATTCGGCGTTGCAGAGCCGTGGGGATCGATGCGGGAAATCGAGAACTCCTTTCTCACCGTTAACCGACGTATGCTCAGAACGACCATGGTAGTTTACAGTTTGGCGTACGGCGCGACCGATTGCGGCGTCGTCCGCAGACCGCCCTGCAAGGGGGAGTTTCGGCAAGCGCCGAAATTCGCCGACCGACGAGATTCTTCCCAGCGGAACCGCACCTCGAGTTGAAAGGATCTGTCGTGACCAATCCCGCTCGCTTCATTCGTTGGTTCGAGGACATCACGATCGCCGATGTACCGCTGGTCGGCGGAAAGAACGCCTCCCTGGGCGAGATGTATCGGGAGCTGGCTTCGGAAGGGGTTCGTGTTCCGAACGGATTCGCGGTCACCGCCGAGGCCTATCGGCACTTCCTGTCGGCCACCGGAACCGATGAGAACATCGCAGAATTGCTCCGCGGCCTCGATCCTGCCGACGTCAAGAGCTTGCAGGCCTGCGGTCAGCAGGTGCGACATCGAATTCTCTCGACGGAGTTGCCCGACGATCTGGCAGCGGAGATTCTGCAGGCCTACGAAAGCCTGTGCGGCGGCCCGGGCCTTCTTCGCGACGTGGCCGTCCGCAGCAGTGCGACGGCGGAAGATCTCCCCGATGCCAGCTTCGCCGGACAACAGGAAACCTACTTGAACGTCCAGGGCCAACAGCCGCTCCTGGAGACCTGCAGACGCTGCTTCGCCTCCCTGTTCACCGATCGAGCCATTTCTTACCGGCATCACCAGGGTTTCGACGATCTCCAGATCGCGCTGTCAATCGGCGTCCAATTGATGGTGCGCTCAGACCTGGCCTCATCGGGGGTGATGTTCTCACTCGACACCGAAACTGGTTTCCGCGACGCCGTGCTGATCAATGCCGCTTATGGGCTGGGGGAAAACGTCGTACAGGGGGCAGTCAATCCGGACGAGTACCTGGTGTTCAAGACCACCCTGGCTCAGGGATTTCGTCCGATCCTGCAAAAGCGATTGGGGAACAAAGAGCTGAAGATGATCTACGACGTCGGAGGCAGCCGGATGACCCGGAACATTCCGACGCGCCCCGAAGAACGCAGTCGCTTCTGCCTGACGGACGATGAGATCCTGCAACTGGCGCGTTGGAGTTGCGTCATTGAAGACCACTACTCCCGCCGTCGCGGTCAATCGACGCCGATGGACATGGAGTGGGCCAAGGATGGTCGGACCGGCGAATTGTGGATCGTCCAGGCGCGACCGGAAACCGTCCAGTCACGCAAATCGGCCGCCTTGCAGGAAACCTACCGGCTGATGGATCGAGGGCAGGTGCTGGTTCACGGTCGCAGCGTCGGCGAAAAAATCGGACAGGGAACCGTCCGCATCATTGCGGATGTCCATCAATTGTCGGATTTCCAGACCGGCGACGTGCTCGTGGCCGACAAGACCGATCCCGACTGGGAGCCCGCGATGAAACGGGCTTCGGCCATTGTGACCAATCGCGGCGGCAGGACCTGTCATGCAGCGATCGTCAGTCGCGAACTCGGGCTGCCGGCGGTCGTCGGCTGCGAGAACGCCACACAACTCCTGACCAACGGTCAAGTCGTCACTGTCTCCTGCGCCGAGGGCGACGAAGGCCACGTCTATGCGGGAAACCTGCGCTACGCAGTTGACAAGGTGGACCTCAGCAGCGTGGCCCGGCCAAAAACCAAGGTGATGCTCAATGTGGGCAATCCCGAGGAGGCGCTGCGGCTGTCGTTTCTGCCCAGCGACGGCGTGGGACTCGCCCGCGAAGAGTTCATCATTTCCACATACATCAAGGTCCATCCCAAGGCGCTGCTCGATTACGACCGGCTCTCCGACAGGGCGGTCAAACTGGAGATCGATCGCCTCACCGCCGGCTATTCCAACAAGCCCCAGTTCTTCGTCGACAAGCTCGCCCAGGGAGTAGCCACGATCGCGGCGGCTTTCTACCCGCGGGACGTCATTGTGAGGCTCAGCGACTTCAAGACCAATGAGTACGCCAACTTGATTGGCGGAAAGACCTATGAGCCGAACGAAGAAAACCCGATGATCGGGTTTCGCGGAGCGTCGCGCTATTACGACGAACGCTATCGCGACGCCTTCGCGCTGGAATGCCAGGCGATGCACCGGGTGCGCACGGAGATGGGGCTCCGCAACCTCAAAATCATGATTCCGTTCTGTCGGACCGTTGAGGAAGGGCGCAAGGTTCTGGCCGTCATGGAACAGCACGGCCTGCGTCGTGGAGTTGACGGGCTGGAGGTCTATGTGATGTGCGAGATCCCCAGCAACGTCATTCTCGCCGAACAGTTCGCGGAGATTTTCGACGGCTTCTCGATTGGTTCCAACGATCTAACGCAGTTGACGCTGGGAGTCGATCGCGATTCCGAGATTGTGGCCCACGTGTTCGACGAACGGAACGCCGCCGTGAAGTCGCTGATCGCCTCGGCGATCGAACGCGTGAAGGCCTGCGGACGCAAGATCGGGATCTGCGGACAGGCCCCCAGCGACTACCCGGATTTTGCGGAGTTTCTGGTCGAACGGGGCATCGACAGCATCTCGCTGACGCCCGATTCGCTCCTCAGAACGTTGCCGCGGATCTTGGAAGCGGAACAGCGCGTCGGTCGCTGAGTGGGGAACGCCATGGGCCCCCTGGCGAATGCAAACCGTTCATCAGCAGATGCGCGGCAGGGGGCTACCGGCCGGTTCGTCCAGCGGAACCGCCCGCCCCATCGAGCGTACGATGCGGACCGGCGTGGATCGCGACGGCGTGACTTCGCCGACGGCGCTCGCCAGCGGCATGTCGCCTTCGCACCTCAGGAGTTGGAGCACAGCATCCGCGGCGGTGCGATCGACCGCCAGCACGCAGGTCCCTTCACAGGCCAGATGGATGGGATCCAATCCGAGCAATTCGCACACGGCGCGAACGCCGGGACGAACAGGCAGCGCGGCTTCTTCGACGGTGATCCCCAACTCGGAGGCCTGCGACCATTCGTGCAAGACCGCCGCGACTCCGCCGCGCGTCGCATCGCGGGCGCAGCGGACCGGCAGTCGCGAGTCCCAGAGTCGCTGCAGTGGTCCTGCCAGGGGCGCACAGTCGCTGACAGGCGGCGGATCGAACTCGAAACTCTCTCGCGCGCAGAGAATGGCCGCTCCGTGCTGACCGATTGGTCCCGTCACCAGAATGGCATCACCAGCCGACAGGGCGCCCATCCCCATCGGCCCCGACGCACCCACTTCCCCGATTCCGGTGGTGTTCAAGAAGACTCCATCAACCACTCCGCGGGGGACGACCTTCGTATCCCCGGCGACGATGGCTACCCCTGTGACCAGTGCGGCGGCTTGAACACTGTCCAGAATGGCGTCGATGGCGGCCCAAGCGGTTCCCTCTTCGATAATCATGGCCAGCGTGATCCAACGCGGTCGCGCGCCGGCGACGGCGAGATCGTTGACCGTGCCGTAAACCGCCAATTGACCGATGTCTCCGCCGGCAAAGAACAGGGGGGACACGGTGTAACTGTCGGTCGTCACGGCGATGCGCGGGGAAGTTGGGTCGAGCACAGCGGCATCGTGCATCGCGCGGAGAACGGCGTTGTCAAATCGCGACAGTATCCGTTCTCGCAAAAATCGCCGCGTGAGCCAGCCCCCTTCCCCGTATGCGAGGGTGATGCAGTCGGCGTCGACGAATTGGGGGATGGAACAAACGGGTTCGAAAGGCGGATCAGGCATTGATGGTCTCCGATGTTCGACCGTAATGGAAATAGGCCGCGCAGGCCCCTTCGAATGAGACCATGGGCGCACCGAGCGGCGTCGCCGGCGTGCAGGCCTTTCCAAACAGCGGACACTCGGGGGGCTTCAGCCGCCCCGACAAGACTTCCCCACTCAAGCACGCGTCCTCGGTGCAATGGAGAGACGCCGGTGGGACCTCAAATCGCATCCGCGCGTCATAGTCTTGAAAATCACCGCGTAGCTGCAATCCGCCGTCAATGATCCGCCCCATTCCCCGCCAGGGAAGCGTGGTCGTCACGAACACCCGGTCGATGAGCTGCCGCGCCGCCGGATTTCCTTCCTTTCTGGCCCATCGAGCATAGGGATTGACGACGGATGAGTCGCGGCGTTCGAGCGACTCGACGCAGGCCCTCAAACCTTCGACCAGGTCCAGTGGCTCAAATCCGGTGATCACAACCGGCAGACGGCAGGCTTGAGCCAGCTGTTCATAACCTGCGTATCCGGTGACGGTGCAGACGTGGCCGGCCGCCAGAAATCCCTGTATGCGGGACTCCGGCGACGACGCAATGGCCCGCATGGCCGGTTCCACGCGAACATGATGCGCCAGAACGCTGAAGTTCTTGACGCCGAGTTCGCGTGCCTGCAGGATGGCGAGAGCCGTCGCGGGGGCCGTGGTTTCGAATCCGACGGCGAAGAGCACCACCTCCCGGTCAGGATGCTGGATGGCCCACGAGACCGCATCGACCGGAGACAGCATTGTGCGCACATCCGCCCCACGCGCCCGTAGCTGCAGCAGACTCCCCTGCGGTCCGGGGACTCGCAACATGTCGCCGAAAGTCGCGAGGATGACACGCGGGTCGCGAGCGATGTGGAGCGCATCGCCAATGACTTCCGCCGGCGTTACGCAGACGGGACATCCCGGGCCGTGGATGAGTTCCAGGACATCGCTCACGGCGTCTTCAATGCCGTGTCGCAACAGGCCGTGAGTCTGCCCGCCGCAGACGTCCATGATGACCCAGCGGCGCGAACAACGGCGGCGCAGGTCGGCGAGCGCCTGCTGCAAACGAATTGGGTCGCGGTACTCGTCGACGTACTTCATACTGAGGTATCGCCGGTAACATTGCTGTCCCGCGTCGCCCGATCCAGCGTGGCGAGCGTTGTTTCGGCCGCTACGGCATCAAGGATCGTGATCGCCAAACCGGCATGCACGAGCACATAGTCGCCTGGTTCGGCCTCTGGGACGCAGGCCATGTGACAGCGCTTGGTGATTCCGCCAAATTCAATCTCCGCACAGGCCAGCAGCGGCGATCGGTCGAGCCAGCGGAGGACGCGTCCTGGAATTCCCAGACACATGGCGGTCACCTTCCCCGTTGCCGCTGAGCAGCGGCGATCGCCAGCTGACCTGCCGCCAGACCACCATCGTTCGGCGGAATCCGGCCGGGCACTCCCAAAGGCGGACCGTCGGCGGGCCATTCCTCGATCAGCGTCTCGACGAGAACTCGATTCTGAAAGACTCCCCCGCCCAACACAACCGGCAACTCCGGATAATTCCGGCTGACGGCGACGATTCCGCGCGCCAGACTGCGGTGAAACCGACCCGAGATCGCGGCGGCAGAACACCCCTGCCGCAAGTCCACCAAGATCTCTGTCAGCAACGGACGCCAGTCCCACTCGGCCGGCATCGTCGTTGTCAGGCGCCCGGAGTAAACGCCGCCCTCCCGTCGATCACACACCCCTTCCAGCCGCAGGGCAGCCTCACCTTCGTAGCCGACGGCCTGCAGCCCCAGCACCAGTGCGGCGACGCCGTCGAAGAGTCGCCCCATGCTGGTTGTCCGCACGCACGCTCGGGAGCGCGCTGCCGACTGCCAGCGAAGGACGTCATCGAGAGGAGTTCGCAGCATCTCGGAGATGGTGCGGGGGCTGACGTCGTCCAGCTGAGTCAACAGACTGACGGCTATTCGGGCGATCTGCGTCGCAGCCAGGTCGCCGCCGATCAGGGCGAATGGACGTAGATGAGCGACGCGTTCGAATCCGGTTGCCGTGGCCGCCAGGAACTCTCCGCCCCAAGTGGTGCGATCGATGCCCCAACCGGCGCCGTCCCAGGAGACCCCCAGGACCGTGCGATCCAGCCACTGCTGTTCGAGCATCCCGGCGACACTATGGGCGTGATGATGCCAGCACGTCACCTTTGGTCCCGGCCAGCCGCCGGCGGTTCGCGACGGAAAGTAGTCGGGATGCGCATCCAGCACCCAGGTGGGCTCCCGCACTTGAAACAGGAGCTGATGTGCCTGAAGACGCTCGGCCCACCGGTCCCTCGACGCCGGAGTGGACAGATCGCCGACGTGCGGCAGGAGGACCGACTGAGCACCGTTCGACAGGGCGAGCGCCGACTTGTGATGTCCGCCCAACGCGACGACGTGGGCTGGACAGGGTAATTTCAGCACCAACGGCGCCAGGCCGCGGGCGCAGCGAATGGTCACCACTCGTCCCCCCAGCGCTCGCACGACGCTGTCATCCACCGGCTGGCAGATCGGGCGATTGTGATGCAGCAGGAGATCCGCGATTCCCGCGAGGTCTCGCTGAGCCTCCGCGATGGTGACGGCGAGGGGTTCGCCGTCGACATTGCCGCTTGTGCAAACCAACGGCCGCCCTGTCATTTGCAGCAGACGATAATGCATGCCGGTTGTCGGGGCCAAGAGCCCAATATCGCTGACGCCGGGTGTGATCGCCGGTTCCAGATCGGCGGTTGGACGACGCGGGACGAGCACGATCGGGTTCGCCGCGGATAAGAACGCGTCTCGGCCGGCGACGTCGAACACTCCCAGCCGCTCAGCCTGCGCTGCGGAACACATGACCGCCAGCGGCTTGAGAGGTCGCTGCTTCGCCAGACGCAATCGCGCAACGGCCGTGTGCGATGTCGCGTCGACCAGAAGTTGATAGCCCCCGACGCCGCGCATCGCGACGCACTCGCCATTGAGCAAAGCGTGCGCGGCCGCCGCGAGTGCCTCATCCCGTTGGGCCATCAACTGCCCCGCGGGCGATGTGGCCCAGATGTCGGGGCCGCACTCCGGGCACCCGATCGTCTGGGCATGGCCGCGACGGTCCGCGAGGTTGTCGTACTCCGCACCGCAGGTTCCACAGAGTGGAAACTCGAGCAGCGACGTGTGTTGACGATCAAACGGCATTCGCGTCGTCACGCTATAGCGCGGTCCGCAGGCGACGCAGGAAATCATCCCGTACCGGTGGCGACGATCCGCGGGATCATCGAATTCCGCGAGACATGCAGCACAGGTCGCGCTGTCCAGCGGCAGTGCGGTTTCCAGGTGATCCCCCGCCAGAGACGGCTCAATGGTGAATCCGGCAGCGAGTGCCGCTTCCTCGCCGCGTCCGTCGATGGCGGCGTCGCACAAGCACTCCTCGGAGTGAAGAATCGAGACCACATCCGCGAGTTCCCACGTGCTCGCGCTGATGGTCAGTTCCACCCCCTGAGGCGTGTTCCTGGCAGCACCTTCCCAACCGTGAGTCGCCGCCAGACGTGCGATGGCCGGCCGGACACCTCGGCCCTGAACAGCGCCTTGAATGACAATTCGCCAGACGCGCGTCACGGCGAGGGATTCCCGGCCGGCGCGGTCTCCGCCAGCATCCGTGCCCGCGAAGATTCGAGAAATGCGCACCACTCGGCAACTCCCGCTCCCGTCGAGGCCGACACGGGGAAGATCGGCAGCGCGGGTTGCACCAGGCGGGCGTCGGTCGTCACCGCCTCCATGGAGAATGGGACGTATGGCAGCAAATCGATCTTGTTGATCACGCAGGCCTGGCTGGTGCGAAAGGCCTTCGGATACTTGCCCGGTTTGTCATCCCCTTCGGTGACGCTCAATACGACCACGCGGAGGTGTTCGCCGAGATCGTGTGAGGCGGGGCACACCAGGTTGCCGACATTTTCGATGATCAGGAACTCCACGTTCTCCCAAGCAAGCTCTAGCCAGCCGCGCTGCACCAGGGACAGCTCGAGATGGCATGCTCCGCCGGTGGTGAGTTGCCGCACCGGCGCGAAGGGCGCCAGACGCTGTGCATCACGATCTGTGGCGATGTCGCCGGTCAACACGGCCGCGCGGCAACGTCCGTTCCACGCCTGCGCGGCGGCCTGGATCAAGGACGTTTTTCCCGCGCCGGGAGACGAGATCATATTGACGCACAGGACGCCGCGTGCCGTCAACTCGCGTCGGAAGGCTGCAGCTGCGGCCTTCCGTTCCGCAAGGAGATCGCGTTGGACAGTGACAGTGGTCATCGATGGTCTCAATCTCCTGGACGAGCGGCGTCGAACAGCGGTTCTATCGTCAGCGACGTGAGTTCGAACTGTTCTCCGGCGATGATGTCGACATTGTCGCATGCACACGACGGGCAGACAAAGTGAAATCGTTCCACGTCGAACTCCAGTGCGCAGGCCCGGCAACGCGCGGCCAGCCGGACGACCTGCAATTGAAGTTGCACGGAGTGATGCAGCACCGCCGGCGCCAGTTCCTCGAATGCAGAACGGACCAGTTCCGGTTCAACGCCGGTGAACTCGCCCACGGTCAAATGGACGGCGCGCACGCAACGCGGGCTGCGGGGGGTCACGACCTCGCGGATCTGGACGAGGAGACCGGAGACCAATCCGCGTTCATGCATTGACCAGCATCTCCGCAAGCTGCCGCGCCACCATCTCCGCGGCCGCCACAATCGTCTGATCGGGCGACGTATCCGGCGCGAACGCCCGGCCTTCAATGGTCCAGAGGAGCACCCGCTCCGGACACAGTCCCAATGCTCGACCAAGTTCCAGGACGTCGACCAGGGGATAACGGTGTGTGCTTCGCTGACCAGGAACCGGAAAGACATCTTGCGGCCACGACCACGCGCGGACCGTCCCCGCGGGCCCGGTTCCCTGGCTGGCATCGCATACGATCAGATCCACCCCGGGGCTGGCCCACACCCAGACCTCCGTGGGATCGGCGAGTTTACGAGCGACATCGGGCGGCGCCTGAAGGCGGTGCAGCGCATCCACTACGAGCCAACCGGCCTGATCATCTCCGTGCGGACTCCCCAGTCCCAGGACGAGCCGCGGGCGGGCCGACATGACCATTATGCTTCTTCCCAGCGGATCTTCAGGAAATGAGTGCTGCAACTGATGCAGGGGTCGTAGGTCCGCACCAGTTGCTCACTCTCCCTCCCCAGTTGATCCCGCGCGGTCACCTGCGTAAGCCGATCTTTTAGGAACGAGCGCAGATCGGCTTCAATCTGCCGCTGATTCTGGGAGGTCGGCGCCACGATCTGCGCCGTGACCACACGGCCTTCGTCGTCGATCTCATAGCGATGATACAGCGTGCCGCGCGGGGCTTCCGTTGCGGCGGCCCCGATGCCTGCCCGCGGTGCGTAGGGCAGGCGGGCAGGCCCCTTCGGGTGGTAATCACGCAAAATGGACAAGGCCTCCTCATAGGCGTGGACGACTTCCAGCCCCCTCGCGATGATCCCGCGATGAGGATTGCGGCACGGCGATTCGAAGCCGATCTCATCCGCCAGACGGCGCGCCGTCGGCGCGAGCTGCTGTCGCTGCAGATTGACCCGCGCCAGAGGCCCCAGAAAATAGCTCGATCGGTTGGGAAGCTGCACCGCGTGGAGTGCCGTCGAATGGGCGACGTGTTCCTCTTGAAAGTGCTGCCGCCAGTCATCCAAGGGAATGTCGCCGATTGTGGAACTCCGGAGATGGAGCTCATTCATCGGGTATTCCTCGGGATGGGTCACCGCGACGAATTCGTAATCGCCGGTGAATTCCGGGAACGAAAACCCGGCCACCCATCGCGTCGCCTCCACAGCCGCCTGCAGACCCCACTCGAAATCTGGGATGAGATCCGCCAACTCGTCACGACGAGGGAGACGGTGGAACCCCCCCACCGCGACATTGATGGGATGGATTGCTCGCCCTCCTAAGACCTCCAGCAGCCGGTTGCCGTGTTTCTTGAGTTGCAGTCCGCGCTTGACCTCCTGCGGCGCGTGTTGCGCCAACTCCATGCCGCTGTGAAGCGCGAAAAAATCAGGGGCCTGCAGCAAATGCATGTGCAGCGAGTGACTTTCGATCCATTCTCCACAGTACAACAGACGGCGCAAGCGGCGGATCGTGGGGGTGACGCTGATTTCGAGGGCCCGCTCCAGCGCATGCACGCTGCTCATCTGATATGCCGCCGGACAGATTCCGCAAATGCGGGCGGTGATGTCAGGGACATCTTCGAGAGGTCGTCCGCGCAACAGTGACTCGAAGAGGCGCGGCGGCTCGTAGATGTTGAGCTGCACGTCCTCCAGCGTCCGGCCGCGCAGTCGAATCGTCAGACCCCCTTCCCCTTCGACGCGGGTGAGAATGGGGACCCGGATCAGCTCGGGCTCGCTCATCCCCCGCCCCCTTCGTCGGGCAGCGCCGTCTGCAACCGATCAGAGGCGCGGCGAAAGTCCGGTGCCGCGGCGTTAAAGTTGCGCAGCAGAGGCACGAGCTCTCGTGCTGAATGCCCCAGCGACTCGAACTGACGGGTCAGCGCGTCCAAGTTCGCCGGCGTCGACGGCCCGTAGCAGCCGTAACAGCCGCGGTCGTACGTCGGACAGATCGCCCCGCAGCCGCTCTGAGTCACCGGTCCGAGGCACGGCTGGCCCCGCGCAACGACGACGCAAACGTTCCCCCGTCGCTTGCAATCCAGGCAGACGCTATGACTCGGCACACGCGGCCGTCGACCTTCCACCAGCGCGAGGATAACTTCCACGAGCTGATGCGGATTCACGGGACAGCCGCGCAACTCGAAATCCACGGCGACGTGATCGGCGATTGGCGTGGAACTGGCGAGCGTCGAGATGTAGTCGGGGCGGGCGTAAACCGCGCCGACCCATTCGTCGATCTGTCCCCATTGACGCAGCGCTTGAATCCCCCCGGACGTCGCACACGCACCGATCGTCATCAGGAAGCGGCTCTGACGTCGAATGTCCTGAATCCGCTGGGCGTCATGCGCCGTTGTAATCGACCCCTCGACCAGGGTCACATCGTAGGGTCCGTCCTCCAGGCGGCTGCTTGCCTCGGCGAAATGGGCGATTTCCACGCGGTCGCAGATCGCCAGCAGGTCGTCCTCTGCATCTAACAGCGAGAGCTGGCAACCATCGCAGGAAGCAAACTTAAAAACGGCCAGACGCGGCCTCCGACCCATCACAGCCCCTCCGCGAACAGATAGGAACGCATGGCGTCATACCGGAAGACCGGGCCGTCTTTGCAGACGAACGCCGGACCCAACTGGCAATGGCCGCACAGTCCGGCGGCGCATTGCATGTTGCGCTCCAGGGAAATCCAGATGTGGTCGTCCGTGATGCCGCGGCGAGCGGCGCTCGCCGCGGCATACTTCATCATCACTTCCGGTCCGCAGGTGATCAGAAGGGTCCGCGCCGGTTCCGGCAACCGCAGGCGATCGAGCAGCAGGGTCACGACCCCGACATGGCCGTTCCAACCAGCCATGGCCCGATCGACGGTGAGCTGCACCGAGAGTCCCTGCCGCATCCATTCCGCATACTCCCGCGTGTAGAGCAGGCCGTCCGGCGTCCGCGCGCCGTTGAGGAGCCAGATTCGTCCCAAAGCCTCACGATGACGCAGCATGTGGTAGATCAGGGGACGCAAGGGAGCCAGGCCGACCCCGCCGGTCACCAGGATGACATCGTGATCCCAGAGTTCGTCCAGCGGCCAGCCGACTCCGAATGGGCCGCGAACTCCCAGTTGGTCGCCCGGCTTCAATGAGGCCAGCGTCTTGGTGACATTTCCCGCGACACGGACCGTGTGCGTCCAGCGGTCGACATGGGCTGGATCCCCGCTCATGGAGATCGCCGCTTCCCCCACACCCGGCAGATAGAGCATGTTGAACTGTCCGGGTGCAAAGCGGCACGCACCCTCGGCGGTGTTGAGGGGCCGCAACTGATACGTGGCAATACCGTCGAGTTCGTCCACGACGTCTTCAATGACGACGCTCTCAGTCTCCCAGGGGTTCGCCGCCGGAAACGGGGTCATTCGGTGGACCCTCCGGCGATCACGGCGGCTTCTTCGGTGATGTCAATCCCTACCGGACACCAGGTGATGCAGCGACCACAGCCGACGCAACCCGACGTGCCGAACTGATCGTGCCAGGAGGCGAGTTTGTGGGTCAGCCACTGCCGATAGCGCGCCGGCGTGTCCGGACGAACCATTCCGCCGTTCATCGAACTGAAGTCGGGCGCGAAGCAGGAATCCCAATGTCGCTCACGATCCACGCGTTCCTGATTGAGGTCTCGCAGATCGGTCACGCTGTGACAAAAACACGTGGGACATACCATGGTGCAGTTCGTGCACGACAGACACCGCGCTCCCACTTCCTGCCAGCGGGGATGCTGCAAATTGGCGAATAGGCGATTTCGCAGGTCGTTCGTGTCGAGTGTGCGTGTGATCTGGTCGACGGCCTGCTGACGAACTTTGTCCCCCAGAATCCGTTCGGCTTCGGTCGGTGCGCGGGTCTCCACGCGAGCCAGGATCTCCGCCCCCTCCGCGGAGCCGACTTCCACCAGGAATCCGTCGTCCAACTCCGTCAACGCGAGGTCAAACCCGGCGGTGCAGCGGGGTCCGGTGTTCATGGAGGTGCAGAAGCAGGTTGAAGCCGCCTGAGTGCAGTTGACAGCGATCACAAAGGCGTTCGTACGCATCGC
The DNA here is from genome assembly GCA_033762515.1 of Planctomycetaceae bacterium. Classification (GTDB taxonomy): domain Bacteria; phylum Planctomycetota; class Planctomycetia; order Planctomycetales; family Planctomycetaceae; genus DSVQ01. The sequence goes on along the minus strand of JANRLN010000027.1, from coordinate 459 downwards.
CCGGTAGTGCGGGTCTTGATACGCGCCATCCAGGAACACTCGATCCTGCACACGCAGCGCGGCCAACTCACAGGCACGGACGCCAAGGAAGGCGTAATGCGTCTGCGGAGGCTCCGGTGTATGAAAATCCCAATTCCCGTCCGTCCGACTGGCTGACGAGACCTTGAGCGTCGGGGGAAACAGAAATCGCTTCCAGGAATGCGGCCCCACGACATAGCCGAACCATGCATCGTCGTCACGTCGCCTCAGCCGGTAGTAGCCGGGGCCTTGTTCATCGGTCCAGCCGACGGGGAGTTGCGTGACGTGCTCGATGTCGCGGTACACGATGGCGTCTTGCTCGATGGTCGGTCCCACCACGGTATGGCCCGCGGCGCGTAGAGCATCGATGACCGCCTGGAGCGCAGCCTTGAGGAAATACAGCGGTCCGACCGCATCCGTCACCATCGGCAGTACTGTTCA
>JANRLN010000026.1:0-9442 GCA_033762515.1 Planctomycetaceae bacterium | reverse complement strand
CGGGGATCGCCGCGCCGCTGCACCCGTGGCGCCAACCGGTCGCCCGTGCGGGGCTGGGGTGGGGTGGGGCGGTGGGCGGGGGTGGGGCGTTTGTGTGCGTTCGGCGCAGGTCGCGAAGGCCGGTCTGACGAGAAAGCTGGGGGCGAATGGCCGATCCCGTTCGGACGCAAACGGAGCGGATTGCGGCCATTCGCCCCCAGCCACCCTGCCGGCATCATCTTGCAATTACCCCACCCCGTACACCTTCAGCACCTCATCCCCATAGTGGTTGATCACTTTGACGGCGATCTTGCCCGAGGCGGGTTTGGGGAAGGGTTGGCTGGTGGTTTGGTACAGCGTCGACCAGGCGGCTTCGTCGATTTCCGCCTTCAGGGCGCGTTTCAGCTTTTCGTAGGGTTGCTGGTTGCCCGTGAAGTAGGCGTGCCGCACGAAAAAACTTTCGCCGTCGTAGCTGGTGTCGATGAACCAGCAGGCGATGTCGTCGGTCGATTCGCTGCGGATCTCCCCCGTCGTGGGGTCGTAGACGTCGACGCCGCGGATCTCGACGAGGAGTTCGTCGTCGCCGACAGACTCCGGGGACTTACGTCCTCCGGCTCGCCTGGGTTTCGCGTTCGTCCCATTGATCACGGTCCCGCCCGTGGTGCGGATGGTGATGTCTGGCTCGCCGAAAACCATGAACAGGTTCCCCGCGCCGGTCTTCTTGAGGAGCTCGTCTCCCATGCTCAGGTCGGGGTTCATGCGGCAGATGTGGACGCCGAGTTTGCCGTAGCGCTTGGTCTCTTCGTCGACGTGGGGGTCGAAGGCGAAGCCGAGGATGTAGAGCAGGTCGAAGCCGACTCCCTTGATGGCTTCCTTGGCCGCCTCTTTGACCAGGTCGGGGCCGACGGTGCCGTGCTCGGGGCCGATGCAGACCGCCACACGCTTTTCCGTTCCCTCGGCGTCGGTGTAGCTGCCGACGGCGTGGATCCATTCACCGGCGAAGGGGTCGAGGGAGTCGAACTTCAGCCGCTGCGCCTTGTCGCGGGCCTGGATGCCCGCCTTGCGCAAGTTGTCGATGATCATGCCGCCGAACTGATCGGGGCCGACGGTGCGGACCGACAGGCCGTCTTTCCCGGCGGCCCGGTCCTTTTTCTCGGCGACGGTGAGCCGGCGATGGGGCGAGAGGCTTTCGACGGTGAACGGCCCGGTCACGCGCAGGCGGCTGTTGTCTTCGTAGGGTTGATCGAACAGCAACTCCTGATCGGCATGCTTCGCAATGCAGTCATCAATCTCTTTCTGACGCTTCCGCCGCACCGCCCAATAAGCGTCCAACAGCTTCTGGCTCTCCACCTTCCGCTTTTCGCCCTCCGCCTCCCGCGGCACTTCCCACTCTTCATACTTCGTCCCCAGCCCTTTATTGACCGCGGCGCGGGCGGCGTCGACCTGCGGCTGCCACTTCGCGTGGATGACGTCGATCTCTTCGTTGTTGGCGATCGACTTGAGGGTGACGTGGGGGACGCGTTTGTAGACGAAGCCCTTGCGGACGTCGGCGTGGGTGTCGTACCGGGGGGGCGTCTGGCCGGAGAGTTCGGCCTCTTTGGCGACTCCTTCGGGACTGTCGGCGAGGAGATAGAAGGGGAACTTCGCCGCCATCAGCCGGGTGCGGGCGAGGGCCAGGGCGACGCGGCTGGTGTCGCAGGTGATCCAGCGTCGGCCCCACTGCTCGGCGACATACGCCGTCGTCCCGCTCCCGCACGTCGGATCGAGGACAAGGTCGCCGGGGTCGGTGGTCATCAGGAGGCAGCGAGAAGCGATCTTCGCACTTGTCTGAACCACATAAACCTTTGGTTCCGTAAAGCTTCCCGTCAGCGTGTCTGTCCAGAGATTTCCAATTTCCATTGCCGCAAAATCGTCGAGCATGCGAACGTATGCCAAAAACTGCCCCGATCTGCTGATGCGACCAGCAGTGATCAATCGGGTCATTCCGGTCTCGCCTGATTTCCAATACCCCTTTCCGGGGCCGTACGTGTGACCCTCGAACTCAACCGGAAAACTGCCAGGAGGGCGTTGAGAAGTGATGTTGTCGAGGCGGAAGATTCGAGCGCCTGAGGGCAAATTGACCGCACCATCAATGTCTACGCGCTGACGTGAACCGTCCAGCATTCTTACCCATCGATACACACCAGCAATATCGGTCTCGATTGTCTTATCACGCAGCACTCGACGAAATTTGACGTTCGGGCGATTCTTGGCGAACCACAATACATAGTCACAGACTCCCCCCAAGATTTCAGCCGTCTGACCAGCCGTCTTTTGAACCGTGATTAGACTGCAGAAGTTATCTGCTCCAAAGATTTCATCCATTACCGACCGGACGAGATGCACATTCTCATCCCCGATCTGCACGAAAACGCTGCCGGAGTCGGTGAGGAGGTCGCGGGCGACGGTCAGGCGGTCGCGGAGGTAGGTGAGATAACTGTGGATCCCCAGCTCCCAGGTGTCGCGGAAGGCCTTCACCTGTTCCGGCTGGCGCGTGGCGTCGGCGGCGTTGCCGTCCTTCACGTCCCGCTTGCGCGTGCTCACCTGCCAGTTCGAGCCGAACTTGATGCCGTACGGCGGGTCGAGGTAGATCGTTTGCACCTGCCCCTTCAGCCCCTCCTTCTCGGCGAGGCTGGTCATGATCGCCAGCGAGTCGACGAGGATCATCCGGTTCGTCCAGTGGGCGTCGTGCTGGTAGAACTCGATCTTCTTGTCGAACGAATCGATGCCGTTGAAGTCGGCGAACAGGTCGAGCTGCTGCTCGTGCGGTTTCGCGGCGTGCCGGGACCGAAAATCGTCGATCAGCGCCTGCGGGTGAATTTTCTCCTGGATGTAGATGGGGACGACGGGGACTTCGAGGGGCGCAGCATCCTGCTCGTCCTTCCCCTTCCACACCAACTGCGGATCGAGGGACGGATCGCGGGGATAGAGCATCGCCTTCGGCGCGTCCTCGACCAGAAAGTCGCGGAGCTCCTCGGTGGGGATGTTCTTGCGCGTCGACGCCTTGTGGGTGAGGGCTTCGACGGGGGTGGAGGTGGAGGGTTTCTTTTTGGGCATCGTGAGTCCATCGAAAGATGGCGAGTCAATTATTCAAGGCACCATTCGCTGAGACGCAATCGCACATATTCGCGGCCTTTTTCGCTCAGAAGGCGCGTGCGACGGTGACCATCCCAACGATCTCGCTTGGTCTCGTAGAAAAGTTTGAAGGCCTGTTCAAGAGTCAGCCCCGTGCATTTTGGTCGAAACGCTCCAAACACCCCTGCCAAGGACATGCGGAACTCATTGTCGTCACCGACGAGATAGGCTTCGAGTTCATGTCGCCGCTCCACCGCCGAAGGCTGGCTCCCAACTTCGATGGGCAGGAGTTGCACAAAGAGCGTTGTGGAACTGTTCCAGGGATTCTCGACCAGGGATGCGATGATCACATCTTTAGTCTTCTTCCGAGGGACACGCAAAGGATTCGGTGCACAAGCTTTAGCATCTTCCAGGAGTGCGACCGCTAGTTCCGCAGGCATGTTGAGTGTCTTGGACCAGTTCCATTCGAAAGTGTCATTCCTGAAAAACGTGACACATGCGTTAATGAGCTCAATCTGTTGGGCCAGGTTGGCGACTCGTATGGCCACCGCCAATTCGGACACCTTTGCCTGGGCTGCGAATCGACGCAACTGCGAGGCAACGACAGGAACTTGTGGAAAGGCCTGTCGGATTCTGGCTTCGGGCAGGAGGAGTTCCGCCGCCAGGTCATTGACGCGGCGTTCCTCTGAGTTATCAGAGCGAAGTGATTCGTAGACCGTTTCTCCGACAACCGTAGGGACGCCCAAGAGCAGGTGCCCCAACTCATGGGCGAGCGTGAACCGCCGACGCGGTTTTGGGTTCGCGGCATTCAATCGAATGACCGTTCCGGCTGGGCCTGTGAGTACCCAGCCATCACAACCGGTCAATGTTGCTGACAAGACGGTGATGCCCAGTTGTTCCGCAAGAGCTTCCGGTCCCCAAGGGAAATGGGCTTCGGCGATCTGCCGTGCTTCGTCCAAAGTCAGCATGCGGGACGCTTTTTGAGACGCTTGATGCCGAGAACCTGATTCATGTCATCAAGCAATGTCTGCTTCGTTGCGTCGTCGAGTCCGGCCAGATCCTGATTGCGGAAACGAACCTTGAGCAGAGGGTGGAGGGCCAGCAGGCGGACGATGTGCAGATCGAGATCGGAACTCGCCGTGACATTGCTCAGGTCGTCGAGATCAGTGCGCACATAGCGATCTGGAAGCTGATGAGGACGAGCGCACTGCTTTGGAGTTGTCATAGTTCGTATCCCGCCTCTCTGAGAATTGCCTCGGCGGTCTGAGGAGTCAGTTCCATCATGTAATCTGCGAATCGTCCGTCCGGATCAGCGACTTGTCCAAACCCCATTCGAAGATAAAATTCGACCGTACGTGGCTCATCAATGGCAAACAGTACGACACGCCCACTCAAGCCAAGTTCATAGCTCTTCAGTATCGCGTATCTGATAAGGGCTGTTCCCACCCCCTGAAATACCGGCTGTGCCACGAGCCATCCACGATTCCTAGGTGCTGTCGACACCGCGTAGACGTTTACGGCACCTGCACTTTCGTCGACAAATGATCGCGCGTCAAGACGGAGGATCATTGCCCCCTGGATTTCGTTGTCGTCTGTAGTGACCGCGACGCATTCGCTCCAGCGATTGTTCGTCAGTGCTCCAACTTCGGTTCGCCAAGTCCAGCTGTGGTCGTTCTCCGCGTTGCGGATGTGCCTGTTGACGCCTATACCGGTCCACCATCGGCCATCGATACGAGTCTGCGCCATTTCACGAGTCAATCGCACGATCCTCCCCGTGACGGCAACGCCATCCGCCACGCGCGTGAGCGAAATGTCGAAGGGAAGTTCCGTCATGGTCGGGCCACACCCTGCATTTCAGGTGCCGCCAGGTGCCCCCGGATCGTCCGTTTCGCATCCCACGGATCGCTGATCTCCAGGAAATCCCAGCGTCCGAAGCTGCCGTCGTTGTTGACCGCGGGGACCCACAGGTTGCGGGCCGTGGCGGTCTTGGCTTCCTTGTCTTTCTTGCGTTCGCCGGTGACCTCGATCAACAGGTGCAGCAGGTCGTCGGGGCCGCGGCCGTCGTCGAGGCAGGCGATGAAATCGGGGATGTACCGCTTTTCCTCGCCGGCGATCGTGTAGGGGATCGTGAACCCCAAGTTGTGGTTCTTGGCGTAGCGGATCACCTCGGGCATCTCTTCCAGCGACTGGGCCAGCTTCTGCTCCCAGGAATCGGTGTCGGCGACGACGTGCGAAATGTGGCACTTCGCCGCGTCGGTCGCATAGACCGGGCGGGTGGTGTCGAAGTCGACCCAGGCGGTGCTGCCGACGGTGTCGTAGGGCTGCAGGATCGGCAGCAGCCGGCGCTGCGACTCCTGAGCGCCGACGATGCTCTGATAGATCCGGTCGGCCGCATCGTGGGCCAGTTCGATCAATAGCAGGAGCTGCGGAAAGGTGTTGTCTTTGCAGGTGACGCATTCATCGAGCCACTTGCGGCTGATCTCCAGCAACTGCGGGAACCGCCAGGCCTGGACGGCGTTGTCCCACGCGCGGCTCGCGTTGCCATTCCGACCGGGATGCTGCGTCCCGTCCCCGCGGAAGTATTTTTCGAGGGTCAGTTTCGCCAGCTTGAAGGCGACTTCCTGCAGCCGATGCGTTTTCAGCTCGTCGAGGGAGTGGATCGACTTCTCGCCGACGATCGGAGCGTTCTCGGTCCGGGTCGGCACTTCTTTGGTCGTGAGAGCCAGGTGAGTCGACGGAGTGAACTCGTAGATCAGGTCGGCGTCGGGGATGTCGTAGCGGTAGCCGACCAGCCGGGGGAACGAGATTTCGCAGGCGATGCGGTCGGGAAGGGAGCGAACACGCGTCGGCTGCGGGCCGGGTTTGACGTCGGGTCCGCTGCCGGACGTCGGGATGAACGAGAAGGGGACGCCGTAGACCTCGGCGTATTCCGGTTCGAAGTAGCCGTCGGCGTTGACCGAATAACTCATCCGCCGCAGTCCGCGGCCGACCACTTGTTCGCACAGCAACTGGGTGCCGAAGGCGCGGACGCCGAGAATGTGGGTGACGGTGTTGGCGTCCCAGCCCTCGGTGAGCATGGAAACGCTGACCACGCATTTGACCGACTCACCGAGCTTGCCCGCTTTGCCCACGGTGTTCATCACTTCGCGGAGCAGGTCTTCATCGGTGAGGTCGTCGACATTGCGGCCGGGAAACCGCAGCCGGATCTCGTGCTTGAACTCGTCGATTTCCGTGGCGGCGAATTTCTTGAATTCGTCGCTCATCGCGTTGCCCGATTCGAGCTGCTCGCTGTCGACGAGGATCGTACTGGGGTTGGCGGACCATGCCTGGTTCGCCACGTTCGAGAAGATGGGGAGCGCGCCGGGGACGAGGACGGTTTCGTCCTCGCTGATCGGTTTTTCGTAGCCGGCGATGTAGTCGAAGACCAGCTTCGAGACGCTGGTGTTGTTGCAGACGACGATGAAGACGGGGGGCGTGAGTCCCTTCGCGCGGGCCTCGGCGTTCTCTTCCCAGCGCTCGTACGACTTGCGGTAGTTGTCGTACAGGCTGTGCAGAGCGCCCTGCAACTTGGCGGGGAGTTGCGGTTCGCCGGAGATCTGGTCGGCTTTGCGCCCGCGCTTGGGGAGGACCTCGCGGATGTGTTCCCACAACCGGCGATAGGTGGGGGCTTCGCTGGTCATCGAGTCGTCGGAGATCGGCACCCGCGGGACTTTGACGATGCCGGATTCGATGGCGTCGATCAGCGAAAAGTCGGAGACCACCCAGGGGAAGAGGGTCCCTTCGGAATAGCCGCTCCCCTTCAGGAAGAACGGCGTCGCAGAGAGATCGTAGACCCCTTTGACGCCGAGCTTTTGTTTGACCGCTTCGAGACCGGAGATCCAGATGCGGGCCTCGGCGTTGCGCTTTTCGGCTTCGCGTTTGTCGTCCCCGGTGAGATCGGCGTCGGCTTCCGCCTCGTCGATCGGCTTGCGGCGGTAGCAGTGGTGGGCCTCGTCGTTGAGGACCAGAATTCCCTTCTTGTTCCCCAACTCGCGGCAGACGCGGCGAACCATTTCGCCGGGGGATTCGGTGAACGGGCTGGGGCCATCCTTCGCGAGGATCTGCTTGGTCAATTTCCCGGCGGAGACCTTCTCGCGCAACTGGAAGGCGTGGTAGTTGGTGATGACGAGCTTTGCTCGGCCGAGGTCGTCCATCTCGAACGAGGGGACGATGTCGCGGGCGCGGTAGTAGTTCTCGCTGTCGCCGGGGAGCAGCACGCGGAGGCGGTCGCGAATCGTGATGCCCGGCGTGACGATCAGGAACGCATCGGTGAAGCGGGCGTCCTGGGGATTGGCGAGTTTGTTGAGAGTCTGCCAGGCGATGAGCATCGCCATGACGACCGTCTTGCCGGAGCCGGTGGCCATCTTCAGGGCCACGCGATCGAGGAGCGGGTTGGCCGACTGGTTCGCGGCCCGCAGGTCGTTGTCGATCCAGGCGTCGCCGAACTTGTGGGCGACCTCGGCGATGTAGATCGCCGTTTCGAGGGCCTCGATCTGGCAGAAGAACAGCTTCCGTTCGCGGTCGGCGTCGGTCCAGTAGTCGAGGAGTTTCCGCGTGACCTTGGTGACGCCCAAGTGACCGCCGGAGCGCCACTGGCGGACGCGTTCGCGGACGCGGTTGATGAAGACGCTTTCCTTGACGCGGTCCTGCGTCCATTCCGTGTCGAAGACCTGCTGCTTCCCCTTTTTCTTGGGCTGGGCTATGGGGACGAAGTAGGAACTGATCCGCCGTTCGCTGACGATCTCATTCGTGATCCCCTGGTCGCCAAACCGGAAATGCCGCGACGGCTCCCGGAAGGGAGTGTTGAGGATCGGGTTTTCGATGACGGTGGAGGACATCGCAGGACCAAACGTGGCGGGGAACCGCGGGACGGCATGATCCTACGTCGGGGGGCGGCAGGTTTTCTACTCAGTGAGCGACTCCGGGAATGGTCAGGCCAGGATCTTTGCCTTGTCGAGGGGGATGCGGAACGTGAGCAACGAACATCGTAACGGCGATCCCGCAGTCGACTCGTCAGCCGGCGCTTCCCTGGAGCGGCCCTTGACCAATCGTTGCGCGAATCCTGTTGAAGAGTCGTTCCTCTAAGTCATCCCCGTCTTTCCAGACGAGATGGGGGTACTGGCGCGTGTCGAAGTGACAATCGCTGACGTCTTGCTCTCTGACCAGCCAGATCACAGGCCGACCGAGCCCCATCGCAAACCCCGCTTCAAAGTAGACCCCATGCCGGTGCTGACTGAAATCCGCAACCACGAACCTGGCCGCTCGAATCTCGGCGAGCATCTTGTCGACGATCTGCTCATTGTGCTCGTGAAAGTCCATTCGCAATGGTCGATACCCCGCTCGTTCAATGGCCGGGCTGACCACCGTTTCGAACCATGTCGTGAGGCTGGGGTCGAACGACATCGCCACGAATCCCGTGGCAGAATCGGTCGTGCCGCGACGGAGTCGATCGACTTCGTCAACGCCTTTCGCCGACAACGTGACGTTCATGGTCCCGTCGACCTTGAAGTCTTCCAGGAATTCGCGTTGCTTCAATAAGCGGATCAGCGCGCGAAACTCTTCCTGATTCGCCGCGTATCCCAGCGTGCGGTCGGTTCCAAGATTGAGCCGGACCTGATCGCCGAAATAGCTGGTCCGCGCGTGAATTGCGATGAGGAGCTTCTCCGCTCGTTCAGAAACAGTCCGCGGAAGACGCTGCCGAATCGACGGCAGCGTCTTCCGCGTCAATGTGGCCCAAGCGGGAGGATCTGCACCGATGGGAGACAGCTCCCGATCAGAGATTTCCCGTGTGTATCCGGAGAACAAGTAACTGACTTGTGCATCATCGGTCGTCTGCCACGCGCGCGCCAGAAGCAGATGGATGACGAAATTTCCGCATCGCGGGCATTCGAGGAATGCCTCTGAACTGTTTCCCCTCAGATGCTGTTGAACTCCGGCATTGCACAGCGGGCAGCTGTCTTGATCCGTCTGCCTTTCATTCGCCATGAAGATCCCTCCCACGATCACCGAAAAAGTCGGACAAGTCGGATCATCCTTATCAGTTGCCGCGGTACTTCTCAAACTCTCCCCGCAGGAATCGTGCGGTTGCTTCGCTGGCCAGGAAGACCGACGGCTCCGCTTGGGCGAGCCGCTGGATGCGGTCGGCGTAGAGCTGCGCGACTGCGGCCCGGACGATTAGCGCCAACGGGCCGGGGTGGATGCGGACGGCGACGCCGGTTTGCGGGTGGACGGCGACCCGCTCGCTCCCCAGCGGGGTTTGGCGGTGTTCCAGGCGCCATTGGTCATTGGGCAGCGACAGGGCCATCCCTGG
>JANRLN010000025.1:0-23920 GCA_033762515.1 Planctomycetaceae bacterium | reverse complement strand
GCCCGTGTGGTCGATCACCACCGCCCCGACCACGTTGATCTGGCCGCTGCCGAGCGTGAACGTTCCGCCGGCCGTCGACGTGAAATTCTCCGCGGGTCCCATGGCATCGGAATCGACCGTCGTCACCTTCAGCACGCTGATGTTGTCGGCGGCCATCAACGTGATCGAGCCATCCGTCGCCGCCAGCGCGGCGTTGGCGAGATTGAGACTGCCATTCGTGGCTGTGATCTGCAGTGCGCCGCCCGTGGCTTGAATGTCGACGCCCGCTACGCTGGCGAACACGGCGTTGGCGGACGTGGAGGCGGATGTGATCGCCACGCTGCCGCCGGTGACATCGTTCGCGAGTGTCACCGTGCCCACATGATTAATCATGACCATGCCGTCAGCGTCGATGCTCCCCGTCGCCGTGACGGCGAACGTCCCGTTGCCAGTCGACGAGAAGTCGCCGGAAATCATGATCCCGCTGCCGAGACTCACCACCCCGTGATGCGTCAGCGCGATGTTGGTCGCTTCCAGGATGCCGGAGCTATTGAGCGTCAGACCGCCGGCGCCGCCGGACTCCAGGTCGCCGTCCGCGTGCAGGGTGCCGTTGACCGTCAACAACCCGGTGACGTCGAGCAGGATGTCGGCACCGACGTCAACGACGACGCCGGAATTCACCGTCATCGCAGCGCCGGCCGTGAGATCCAGCGTGCCGCCGAGCGTCACGTTTTGGCTGACGGTCGTCGTGCCCGCATTGACGACAAGCGTCAGATCGCCGGTCACATCGACGCCGACCGTGCTGTTGACGGTCCCGACCACCAGCGTGCTGGATTCGACAAGGCTCACGGAGCCGGTCTGGTCGGCGGCGAACGTGACGATCGTGTTGCCGGTATTCTCCAGCGTGACATTCCCCGTTCCGATTAAGGCGAGCCCTCCCGCGGTGATCGTCCCGGCTGTCGCCTGGGTGACGTTTCCGGTGATGTCGAGCGTGAAGTCGCCGGTCGTCCCCAGGGCGACCGCCTGGTCGATGCTCAGGTCGCCGTTGATGGTTTTCAGTGTGACGTCGCGGTTGGCGGCGTTGATGCCGTTGACGCCGGCGACCGTGCCGACTGACAGCGCGTCGGCATCCGTGTAGGAGATGTCGCCGGTGGAGCTGATGGCGATCGTGTCGACGTCGTTGGCGGCCTCCGTGAGCGTGAACGTGCCGGCCCCCATGATCAGCAGCCCGCTCGCGGAAATCGCCGCCCCGCTTTGCTGAGTGATGCCTCCCGACGTGGTCCTGAGTGTCAGCTCATTACCGTTGGTGTTAATGCCGCTCACCGTATTGACGGTCCCGATCACCAGGGCGTTTGCGTCGGTGTAGGACAGCGAGCCGGTGACGTCCGCGGCAATGGTGTTGATCGTGTTCGCCTGCGCCAGCGTGAACGTCCCCGTCCCTTGGAGCAGCAATGCGTCGGCGCTGATGATCGAATTGGCCAGTTCGGTGACGCCAGCCGCGTTGATGGCTACGGTTGCGCCCGTCGCCGTGATGTCCTGTCCCGCACCGCTGCCGATCGTGAGCACCCCACCGACGACCAGCGTCACGTTGCCGCCGCCGGTGTTGATGCCGATGGAAGTCACCGTACCGACCGTCAGATCATCGATGTCGGTGAATTCCAGATTTCCCGTGACGGCGGCGGCGATCACGTCGACGTCGTTGTCTTCATTGAAGACGAACGAACCGCCCGCCGCGCCGGTTCCGACGACCCGCAGATTCGGGGCGACGACGGTTGAGCCGGCGTTCTGAAGGATGCCTGAAGCGTTGGGAGCTGTGAGCGTCACGACTGCGGCGGCGCCGGTCGACACGATGTCTTCGCCCGCGCCGGTCCCGATCGTCAGTTGACCGGCGGTGGCAGTCAAAGTGATCGTGCTGGTCCCTTGCACTCCTACCACGCCGTCGACGGTGCCGATGGTGAACGCATTCGTATCGGTGTAGGACAACGTGCCGGTCACGTCCGCCGCAAACTCGGAGACGTCATTGTTCGTGGCGGTGAGGTTGACGTTGCCGCCCGCGGTCACAGCGAGCTTCGTCACCTGAAAACCGAGCGTCGTCGTCGCGGTGACCGTCGATCCCGTGACGAGGTGGAGTTCTGTCACATTCGCCGGACTGATGGCGGTGGTGACGGTGGTGATGGCGCCGGCGGTCGAGCTGCCGATCACGAGCGTATTCGCGGTGATCCGATCCAGCTCGGCATCCGAGAGTTCCAGCGTGTTGGCTGTGGTGTCGACCGTCGAGCCGAGTCGAATGGCGTCCGCGCCGCTGCCGTTCTGCAGCGTGACTTTTTGTCCTGTCGCGACAATCGTCCCGAGCAGATTCATCTTGTCGGCGGCGATGGACACGCCGCCACCGGTCGTGCCAATGTTCGAGCCGCTGTTCGACGTGAATTGCGCATTGTTGGCGGCGAGCGCGAGCGTGACGCCGGCCGTCGCCGAAATGTCGTTTGCCGCGGCCGTATTCGCCAGAGTGAGGTTTCCGGTCGTAACGTTGATGGTCACGGAACCGCTGTCGGTGGAGACGCCGTTGACTCCCCTCACGCTGGTGATCGTCAGGCCGTTCGATTCGGTGAACGTGACGTTCCCCGAGGTCGTGTGGATCGCCAGGTTCGTGACGTTGGTAATGGCGTCAGTGATGTTGATCGCCCCGCCGGCAGCAATGGCGAGGTCACTGACAAGGATGCCGCCAGATGTCCCCGTAACCGTCGAACCCGTTACGAGGGACAGCGCGCCGATGACAGGACCGTCGGTGAAGTCGATGTCCTGACTGATCGTCATCGCGCCGCTGTTGGCATTCCCGATGACGAGCGTGCCGGCGGTGATGCGGTCGAGTTCGGCGTCTGAGAGAGAGAGAGGGCCGCCGACGGTGTCTGTCGTGGAGCCGAGATTGATGGCGACGCCGTTGGTGAGTTGCTGCAGCGTCACAACGCCGGTCCCGACGCTGATGGTCGAAGAGCCGTCGAACGACATGCTGTTGGCGGTTAACGTCACGCTGCCGTTTGCCGTATGGGAGATCGCGCCCCCTTGGACGAGAATGCCGAAGCTGCCGGTGCCCCCCCCTTCGCGGCCGGTGACCTGCACGTCGCCGCCGCTCGACGTGATGGCCGCACCGGAACCGTTGACGTAGACGCCGTAGCTGAAGTCGCCCGCCCCACCGGTGCCGCCGACAGTCACCGTTCCCAGATCTCCCGCAGTGATTTGGCCCCCGAATCGCACGAACACGCCATGATTCAAGGCAGAACTTCCACTCCCCCCCCCTTGGCCGGTGACCTGCACGTTCCCGCCGCCCGACGTGATGGCCGAGCCCGAACCGACGACATAGACACCGTAGCTGAAGCTGCCCGCCCCACCGGTGCCGGCGACCGTCACCGTCCCCGGCCCCCCCGCAGTGATCTGGCCTCCAATGATCAAGAACAAGCCGTAGTTGTCGGAGCCCGAAGCTCCACTCCCCCCCTGGCCGGTAACCCCCACGTTCCCGCCGCCCGACGTGATGGCCGAGCCCGAACCGAAGACATAGACACCGTAGCTGCCGGAGCCCGCCCCGCCGGTGCCGCCGACAGTCACCGTTCCCAGGTCTCCCGCAGTGATTTGGCCCCCCGATTGCACGAACACGCCATGATTTAAGGCAGAACTTCCACTCCCCCCCCCTTGGCCGGTGACCTGCACGTTCCCGCCGCTTGACGTGATCTGCGAACCAGTCCCGTTGACGAGGACGCCGTAGTTGAAGATGCCTGTCGTCGCTCCCCCCGTGCCATCGACCGTAACGGTCCCCATCCCGCCGGCGGAGATGACCGCTTCGGTCTGAACGAAGACGCCGAGGTTCTCGCCGGAAGCCCCGGTTCCGCCCCCTTGACCCGTAACCGAGACGCTGCCACCGTTCGACGTGATCGTCGCTCCGGTCCCTTCGATGGAGACACCGTAATTCTGAATACCCCCCGTCGCCCCGCCGGTCCCCTGCACGGTGACGCTCCCGGCCCCCCCCGCGGTGATCGCACCATTCAGGACGTACACGCCAACGTTGTTGATTGAGATCGCGCCTGTGCCGCCCCCCTGACCAGTGACCTCGACGTTGCCCCCGCCCGAGGTGATCGCAGATCCGACCCCGGCGACCACGACGCCGTGATTGAAATCGCTGGCAGACGCGCCACCGATGCCATTCACGGTCACCGTTCCGCCGCCCGCAGCAGTGATCTGGCCGCTATCGGCGACGATGACGCCGTAGTTGAAGTCGCCCGTCGTCGCCCCACCTGTCCCGTCGACGGTGACCGTTCCCATTCCCCCGGCGGAGATCGCACCCGCAGTCTGGACGACGACGCCGATGTTCTCAGCCGAGGCACCCGTGCCACCCCCTTGCCCCGTGACGGCGACAGCGCCTCCGCTTGAAGTGATCGTCGCCCCGCTCCCCTCGACGAAGACGCCGTAGTTCGCGATCCCGGCCGATGCCCCGCCGGTTCCCTGGACCTCGACGTTGCCGGTCCCCCCCGCGCTGATCGTGGCGCTGGAAACGAACACGCCGTAGTTCGTGCCGCCGCCGCCAGCGCCGCCGGTCCCGTTCACCGTGACGGCCCCGTTGCCCCCCGAGGTGATCGTTCCACCGGCAGCGACCGACACGCCGACGTTCGCGGCCGAATTCGCCCCTGTCCCGCCGCCGTGACCGGTGACCGACACGCTGCCGCCACTTGAAGTGATCAGAACCCCGCCGCCATTGACAAGAACGCCGTAGTTGTCGCTGCCCGTCGTCGCCCCGCCCGTGCCGTCCACCGTGACCGTTCCCAACCCGCCCGCGGAGATCTGCCCGTCACTCTGCACCAGCACGCCGTGATTGCCGTTCGCAGCTCCAGTCCCGCCTCCTTGGCCAGTGACCTGCACCGCGCCGCCGCTGGAAGTAATGCTCTCTCTGACGAGAACACCGATGTTGAAGTTGCCGGTCGTGGCGCCTCCGGTGCCGTCGACGGTGACTAAGCCGCTGGTGCCACCGCGGACCACGCCCCCCGACTGAACGGCGACGCCGTATTGGCTCCCGCCGGCACCATCTCCCCCGCGACCCGTCAGTGCCAATTCGCCGGTGCCGGTCACCTCGACCGTGGTCCCCGTTCCGGTGACAACAATGCCGACGAAGCTCCCCGTCTGCTGCGTCCCCTGGTCGGCGTCCAGGGTCAAGTCGCCGTCCTCGGTGCTGACGACCGCGCCGCTGTCGACGACGATGTTCCGCGCCCCTTCGTCCATCGCGCCCAGGTGGCCGGTGACGGTGATCGAACCGGTGCCCGTCGTGCTGACGTTTTCGCTGATGGTCACGGTGCCGTTGGCGGCGAGGATCAGATTTCCGCCCGACATGGCGATGCCGAACCCATCCGCGATGGTGATGTCCTGCCCGGTCACAATCTGCAACGTACCGACGGTCGAAGATGTGATCGCGCCGCTCGTGGTAATGTCGCCGGAATTGGCGTCGCCGATGACCAGCGTCCCGGCGGTGATCGTGTTCAGTTCGTCGTTCGTCAATCCGAGGGAGTTGACGGTGTCAGCTCCGCCCAAGTCGATATCGAGACCTGACGTCTGCGTTTCGAGAATGACGGAATTCGTCCCCGCGTCGATGGTCGCCGAGGTGTTGAGGGACATCGAATCGGCGAACAATGTGATCGTTCCAGATCCGGCTGCCGTGGAAATGGTCGCACCGGCTGCACCAAAGACCTGCGGGCCAAGGTTGATGCCGACGCCGTTGGATGGATCTGTGCTCGCAGTGATGCCGGTGAGCGTGATCGATCCGGCGCCAGCGGCCGAAATTTCTCCGTCGTTGACGATCCCGTCGTTGCCGGCGCCGTCATCGTTGAGCGATGTTCCCGTAATGACGATGTCGCCATCGTTCGCCGTGATGCTGCCGCTGTTGATCACGCCTGCGTTAAATGTCCCGTTACCGGTTCCCGACGACCCGATAATCGCAATCGATCCGCTCCCGGTGGCCTGTACCGCCCCGTCCTCGTTGATCGCGACTCCATAGCTGTCGCCAGTCGTCGCGGTCGAAGCTCCCGTGATGGTGATTGCGCCGGAAGCGGTGCGGACGACAGCGAGGTTATCGATCAACACGCCCGCCAATTCGCCGGTCCCATCGATTGACAGATCGGCGGCCGCGCTCTGGACCAACGAATCACCGAGATACACGCCCCATTGGCCGCTGGTGCTATGTCCGGAGATATGGATCTCGCCCGCGTTGTTCGCCGTGCTCGTCGATTCGATTGTACTGTTCGCGATCTGAATGCCGCCGGACGTGGTGGACTGGGTCGTCCCACCGCGGCCCTCCAGCGTAATGTCGCCGGAACCAGTGGATCGAATTGTCCCCTGATCGATCAGAATTCCGGCAAAATCACCAGCGAAATTCGCCCCCTGATCGGCGTCGAGCAGCATGTCCCCGTTCTGCACGCTGACGACCGCGCCGCTGTCGACCACGATGTTCCGCGCCCCTTCGTCCATCGCGCCCAGGTGGCCGGTGACGGTGATCGAACCCGTGCCCGTCGTGCCGACGTTCTCGCTGATGGTCACCGTCTGGTCGGCGGCGAGCAGGATGTCCCCGCCGGTCGAGGTGACGCCGCTGTTGACGCTGATCGTGAGATTGCTGCTGGCGCCGGTGGCGACGAGGTCGATGTTCCCCGGACCGGAGATCCCTTCGCTGACGGTCAGCGAACCGGTCGCGGTGATGGCGATCGCTCCGCCGGTCATCCCGGTGATGTCGATGCCCGACAGCATGCCGTTCACGCCGCCGATTGTGAGCGCGCCGGTGTTTCCGACGAAAATGCCTCCGCCGACCGTCAACGCTTCGATGTTCGCGACAGCCGTGTCGATGTCGTCCGCGCCCGTCGCGCCAATACCGCTCCCCGCCTGCAGCGCCAGCGAACCGGCTGTGACGTTGGCCGTCTCGCCGGTCGTGCCGTCGCTGATCTGTTCGCCGGCAGTGATGGTCACGAGGCTCAGGTTCGTGCCGGTAATTGAGCCGAGTTGAATGTCGCCGCCGGCGGACAATTCCACGGTCGCGGTGGTGAGCGAGGTCACCGAAAATTCAGCGCCGTCGACCATGGTCAGGTCGTCGCCGGCGTCGGTCCCTGCGTGGACAGTGAGGGAGCCGTCGGTGACCGTCACATCGCCGTCAGCGGTGAAGCGGACGTCGTCGGCTCCGGTGATCGACACGTCGCCGACATCCGTGGTGAGCTGGCCTTCGATGCTGACCAGCGAGCCGTCAACGTCCGGGGACGAACCCGCCTGCAGGGTCAGCATGTCCGACGCATGCACGGAGGCGACCGTGAGGTCGTCACCCGCGATGAGGGAGATGTCGAGTGTCTCTCCGACATCCAGCGCACTGAGACTGCTGCCGGATGCCATGGTGATGTCGACGTCGGCGGTGATATCGATATTGCCGGCGGTGGAGCTCACAGACACATTGGCATCGATCGTCACGCTGCCGGTGACATCAATCGAGATGCCCCCTTGATCGGCGAGTATGTTCTGGTTAATGGCGACAGAGTCGATGCCGCTCGTCACGGCCAGTGCGCCCAAGTCGAAAGGGGTGGCGCCGGCGAAGACAACAGACTGTGCACCAGCGGCTCCTTCGCTGATGGTGAGCGAAGTGACCGTGGTGAGATCGATGGCTGCCACGTCGGAAAGGTCGTCTGTGTCGGCGCCATCGATGGAAAGAATGTTTCCCGTCACCGTCAACGTGACGAAGTCGTCGCCGTCGATGATGATCTGGACATCGCCGGTCGTGACGGGCGCCGTGACCGAGAGCACGCGCCGGTCTTCCAGACGCTGCAGGGTGAGGTTGGCGAACCGCGCGAGGGGATCCGCCGGCGTACCCGTGGTGCGTCGCTCTTGAATCCATTGCCAGAGCCAAGCCGAAAATTTCATCATTCGGGCCTTGTGAACGATCCAAATCCGCCACGCAAGCTGTTGCGAACGGGCATCAAAGTCCGTGCCGCCGCTTCCCCGCTGCCGAATCCAGACATTTGCTGCTGCGAATGGGAAACAGTCTAAAGTCACCGCGGAAGGCCTGTCCACAGCGAAGTCCGGGAATCAGAGGGCGACAACTGTACGCGCCGCTTTGAGTTAGGTGGATCTACCACACGGCGCGCCGCCGCCCGAACCTGACCGGTGTGCCGTTTCTTCCGAAGAATCCGCCGAGGCGGCGGCTTCCACGCCCAGTGGGGCGATCGAATCTGAGGAACGCAGGGATTTGTCCGGCGGCCGCACCGCGCCCGGCCGTCGATCGCACCGGCGTCCCCCCTCACACACCGAAACCGGCCTGCCGGCGCGCCTCGCAGAACCCCGCCGCGCTGACGGGTCGCCCACGATCCGCCCGACTCAACTCAACGGCTCAACTCAACGGCGGTCTCCCGCCCCGGCGACGTCAAGCTCTCCCCGGTTGGACGGAGCCGCCGCACTCCGCGATCAACCGCGGCGCGGCGGATGCGATCGCCGCCGCCGCGCCCGTTCGGTACCCGAGTCGACGCCGGGGTCACCCGCAGACACCAACGCCTTCTGCCACGCTGCCCAAGGTCCCCCCGCCGCATCCACGCACGGGGCGCCCACCGCCGCGACGCGGAAGCCGCACGGTCCCCATCCGCCCCCGCAGCGACTCCCCGCACCAGCGCGGCCAGCGGTCGCGCCGCGACTCATGGGGGAGCGCAGCGGCCCACCCGCCAGGGTGGCTGGGGTCGAATGGCCGCACCCGATCCCAATGACAAGCGGACGCCGTCGGCCATTCGCCCCCAGCATCTTCAGCATCCTCGCGTGCCGACGAAAAACGGGGTGTTCGAAGAATCGACCCCATAGGCATCGAGTTGATCCCCATTCCAGGAGCGACGGCGGGGGTGGCTGGGGCGCAATACAGGTGCTTCCACCAGACTGGACGTCCATGGCGGGGCGGCTGGGGTCGAGTCGCCGTGGGAATCGTTGCCAGCCCTTCGACCACGCCCGCCGCGCCGCGGTCCAGCCCCTGGACCCGCGATGCTCTGGGCGGGCGTCCTATTCCTTGGCGGCTGCGGCGACGCGTGTGCTGATGACGTCGCGCGGATGGGGTTGCAGGGCGCGGGCGGGGAGTGAGGTGAGGACCACGCACAGGGTCTCGGTCGCCGGGTCTGCCCACGCGAGGGTGCCCGTCGAGCCGGTGTGGCCGAAGGTCTGCTCGGAACAGCCGGGGCTGCCGGCGGCGGCGCTCATGTTGAACCCCAGCCCGCGGGGGGGGAGTCCGGGAGGGTTGTGGTTGCGGGTCATCAGGTCTGCGGTGTCGGGGGTCACCACGGCGCCGCGGCGATGCAGAAACTCGTCGAGAAAGCGCGCGACGTCGGCGGCCGAGGCATGGAGTCCGCCCCACGGGGCGCCGAGCCGGCGCCAATAGGTACTGTTCCAGTCCCAGTCTTTGGCGGAGGGATCGCCGGCGCCCGATTCGGGAGCCGCCCGCTCGGTCTGGCAGGGGACGACGTCGCTGAGCTGCAGCGATCCCAGCCCCAGGACGGAATGCTGCATGCCCAGGGGCTTCAAGACGGTCTCGTTCACCAGATCCAGAATGGACCGACCGGTGAGGCGTTCCGCGAGATGGCAGGCGAGGAGGATCGCCATGCTGGAGTATTGATACTGCGTGCCCGGAGCGAAACTGAGGGGCGTTCGCAGCGCCTGCTCGACGAAGACCGCCAGCCCGGCATGCTGCTTGCGGAGTTCGTTGTTCGCCGGCAGTTGATCGGGCAGACCGGAGACGTGGGTGAGCAATTGGCGCAGGGTGATCGTCTCGCGGCCCTCGCCGGTGAACGCGGGGAGGAACTTCTGCAGCGGATCGTCCAATCGAAACTCGCCGCGATCGAACAGCGCCATCAGTGCGGTCACGCAGATCGGCTTGGTGATCGACCCCAGGAGAAACCGGGCGTCGGCCGTCCGGGCCAGTCCGAAGTGCCGCTCAAAGACGAAATCGCGCTGGGCGACGTACATGGCGGCGGCGCTGACCTGTCCGCTGCCGACGGCGGTCGACAACAGCGCCGCCGCGAGGCTGCCGGCGAGAAACGTGCGTCGTTGCATGGGTCACTCCTGCGGGCGCGGCACGCGGTAAAGGAAACCGTCTTCGGCTCCGATGAGGATCTCACGGCGGCCGTCGCCGTTCCAGTCGATGGTGGTCGGGCTGGTGGTGTGGCCGGCGAGGCGGTGATCAGAGATTGGGCCGCGGTTGGTGAAGGCCCAGGGGCGCTCGGGCGTGGAGACGTTCTGCCAGAAGTCGGCGTTTTTGCCGTCGAGGATTAAGTCGAGCTTGCCGTCGGCGTCCCAGTCGGCGAAGCACATCTGGCGTCGACCACTCTTGCCGGCGCGATTCGGGTTCCATTGCAGCGGGCGGCCCTGTTCGTCGGTCAGGATGCGCGCGCCGGGATGGAGCACGAGGTCCCCGGCGATCCGTTCGCGGCGAAACCAGGCGAGATAGCCTTCGTGATCGAGCATCACCAGATCGTGCAGGCCATCGCGATCGAGATCGATCACCACCGGCCGGGTGCGCCACTGCGTGACCAGTTCTCCCGGCTGCGGATTCCACCAGTTCCACGCGGGTTTCGGCGGGGAGGAGGGCCACCGAACCAGAACCGGCTGCGCCGCGGCCAGCCGGACCGGCGGACCGCCGAGGTTGCGGTACCACTCAATGCGTCCCCAGATGCTGTTGGTGACGATGTCTAGCCGCCCGTCGTGGTCCCAATCGGCGACGCTCAAACTGGTGTAGCCCCATTTCGCCTCCGCGGGGCCTTGAATCGACCCGTTGGGCCCCGCCTTGATGCGGATGGGCGTCCCCTCGGATTCCAGCAACTTGGGAGCGGCCCAGCGCGGCGCTGGGGCGCCGTCCAGATTCTCGATGAACCCAATCTGCCCGGCCGTGTTGCCGCAGACGAGGTCTTCGTCTCCGTCGCCGTCCCAGTCGACGCTCACCGGGGTGACGAGCGCGCCGAACTTCACATCCTGGGCCTGCTGCTGAAAGTACCGCGGCGCCGCGAACGAAGGGGGGCTGTCCGGGTTGGAATCGATGCACTCGATCCAGGCGACGCGTCCGTCTTCGTCGCCGACGATGAGATCGAAGTCTCCGTCACGGTCCCAGTCGACGGCCGTGGGGGTGATCATCTGCAGGTCCATCGCCAGCGGCTTGCCGGGGGCGACCAGCACGCGGCGACCGGGCAGATACTTCGGCTGCCGCC
Source organism: Planctomycetaceae bacterium (assembly GCA_033762515.1). Classification (GTDB taxonomy): domain Bacteria; phylum Planctomycetota; class Planctomycetia; order Planctomycetales; family Planctomycetaceae; genus DSVQ01. The sequence continues at coordinate 12,707 of JANRLN010000025.1, read as the reverse complement.
GGGTTCCCACGTTGGTGAAATAGGTGAAGCCATCCAGGAATTCTCCGCAGAGGAGGTCGAGATCGCCGTCGCGATCGAAGTCGGCGAAGTTCGGCGAGGGCATGCCGAAGACATCCAGGTCGCGGCCGTCGACCTGCACGCGCACCGGCTCGGCGTAGGCGGGCGCCTCGGTGGTTCCGGTGTTGCGGAGCCAATACACATAGCCGTGCAGCGGCCCGCGCGTCCACACTCCGGCGGCGTCGAACGCATCGTCCCAGCCGTATTCGGTCCAGTCTTCGACGCCCACAATCAGGTCGACCTGCTCGTCGCCGTCGTAGTCGGCGTACCGCCATTGATTCGCACGGACTTTGTTCGGATGGATGTTCGTCTGCGGATAGACGGCCTGCTTCGCACGGAACTCACTTCCGAGAAAGCCGGTCCATTCCGTGCCCGGCGTCAGGACGCGCGGCTGCCCGGCGACGTAGGAGATCTGGGCCGACGACAGACCTGGTCCAATCTTGACGGGGGGTTCAAACACGGGAAAGGTGGACCCGCCGGGGTTGCGGAAGAGGTACGTCCCTTGAAAGGGGACGTCGGGGCAGGAGACGACGAGGTCCCAATCGCCGTCGCCATCGAAATCCATCGGCAAAGGCCAGGCCCAGAGGCCGACCCCCAGGTCGACGGTAAGACCCGGATGATTGTAGGGGACGCGATCCAAGGCCGTCGCCGCGGCGGGGAGTCCACAGATCGACAACGCCAACCACAGGCTGAACCGTCTGTTCATGATTCTCAGTTTCCGAGAAGGGCGAACGTCATCGCACGCGGCGTGGGAACTGACCAGGCATCGCCGCAGGCGCTCACGCCCGTAAGGGCCGGAAGTCGAAACGAGCTGGCGGCTGTGATCGTGGGGAAACTGCGCCGCTGCCAGCCTCAATCCGGGTCGGCGATCTTGCGCAAGTAGCCTGCGAGAATGGCCTGCAAGCTGACCAGCTTCTGCCAGGTGGCTTTGGGACAGATCATTTCGCGATCGCTGGCGGAACTGCCGGGCTGTTCGACGGACCCGGTCAACACCTGTCCGACCTGATCGTGAATGTAGGCCAGCATGTCGGAGACCTGGGCGCGATGCAACGGACGCAAGTCTGACGGTGGATTCGGCGCCCCCTGTGGGAAGAGCGATTCGTTTTCATCATGGGTCGGCGGATTCAGGAACTCCACATCGGGAATCCCCAATCCGCCGGAATCGGCGTCGTCCAGCACGGCCGTTTGGTGCCCCACGCGGGCTTCGTCGTCTTCTCCCGCCGGAGCGGGCCAGCCGGGGAGATCGCCGAAGAGGAGCACGCAGCGGCCCACCATCACGAGGTCGCCCACCTGCAGCACCTTCATCTGCACCGGATGGCCGTTGACGCGCGTGCCGTTGGTGCTTTCGAGATCGGTCAGGATCACGCGTCCGCCGTCGTCCTGGAGCTTGGCATGGAAGCGGCTGACCCGATCGTCATTCAGTTGAATGTCGTTATCGTCCTCACGACCGATGGAGACCGGAGTCACCAGACTGGTGAAAGCCTTGCCGCGCTCCAGACCTTCCAAGACTCGAATCGTCACTGTGGCCATAAAGTCGGGAGACTCCGGAAACCCGGCGAATCGAAACTCCGCGACAAATCGTCGACAGCAGAGCGAGGCGTGTGCCGGTCGTCGACTTACGGTGTACCGCGTTCACTGGACGACGTCAACATTTCGGAGGCAGATTGCGCTCCCTCGGACTGTACGCAGCCCAGCCCGCAGCCCGCAACGAAACGACACTGCCCACTGACCACTGACCACGCTTTTTCCCAAATTTTCGCCGCGCCCCCTTGTCAGCCGATTTCCTCCCGGCTAAGATTTTGACATTGAGACTCAATCTCAACGCCAGCCAGCCGCTGTACCAGCCGCACGCCCGCCTGCTCTGTTGAGCCTCGATTGGACGCGATTTCTCGGGTTTGATCCTGAGTCCGGCGTCTCCGCAGGCAGGTTTGAGAGGTCGCCGACGGATCGGCAACCGGAAAGCGCGCTGGCTTGAACCAGCCACGGGCAGGAAGCCCCTTCCAACGCATCCACGGCTGCGCTCGACCACCTTTCAGGCGCAGCCGTGCGATGCCGGGATTCCTCGTGAGCGGAGGGATGGGTGATGGTCTCGCAGTTGGCATCTCTGGCGGAAGCGGTCGCACTGTATCGCGGGCGGCGATACGGCGCCGCCCGCCGGATCGTCGACCGGATTCTCCGCGAACAGCCGGAACATGGGCGGGCCTGGGAACTCCGCGGCCTGTTGTGGTGGGCCGTCGGCGAACGCGGCTTGGCCGAGGGGAGCCTGGAAACGGCGATGACGCTGGTTCCCTTGTGTCCGGCGGCCGCCGTTGCTCTGGGAGATTGCTACGCCGCGGTGCCGCGCTGCGAATTGTCCGGCAGTCTGTATGAACTGGCGAGTGCTCACCCCGAGGCGTCCGTGGCGACTCTGCTGGCGGCCGCGGCCGGTCTCGATGGTCTGGGCGCTCCCCACCGCTCTGTCCGCATTTGCCGCCTCGCGATTCTGCGTGACGCCGAATTCGCACAAAGCTATTACGACCTGGGCTACTACCTGAAACGCACCGGCGCCCCGCCGCACATCGTCGAAGCCGCCGCGCGTCAGGCCATCGCGTTGGCGCCCGACCGGTTGAACTACCGTGTCGGTCTCGCCGGTTTCCTGGCGCAGAGGGGACGCATCGCCGAAGCGCATGCCCTGGTGGAACACCTGCAGCCCGCAGCCATCGAAACCGCACACTGTCCTTGTTGTCTGGATCGTCTGGCGTCAGTTTTTGAGACGGTTGGCGATCACGAGCGATCCGCCGCGTGCCGGGCTCGCTCCCAGGCACTGACGACTCGGCACGGCACAGCGTCGCAGCGGGAGGTGGATCCATGCGATGGTTGTTGATGCATCTTGCGGCGTTCGCACTGGCGACGATTGCGACCGCTCTCTACGCGTGGATGGAGCGTCAGTGGAAGAAGTCGCAGTTCCGTTCAACGGGGAGTGGCGACGGAGAGATGCTGGTTCGCCCCGTTTCTGAGCAGGCGCGCCGACTGCGAAACGGGCGCGTTTCCGCGGTTGTGCACCGGACGTTCGTCGCCGCGCGGAGGGAGTTCCATGTCAGCTAACGCGCCCCATACAGAGCCATCGGCGTCCCATTGGATCGAGGTTCTCGACGGCCCGACGCACGGAGCCGCCTGGCCGATTCCCGTCGGAAGGCTGATTGTGGGGCGAAGTCCCGATTGCGGAGCACAGATCGATCATCCGCACGTCAGCCGACATCACTGCGTCTTCCTGCGCGATGAATTCGCGGTTCGTGTGCGCGATTTGGGAAGTCGCAACGGAACCACGATCAACCGGCAGCGGACTCAAGGGGAGTCGGTGATTCTGCCGGGGGACATTGTCGCCATCGGACAGGTGTTGCTGCGCTACGTGACGGAAGAGCCGTCGGCAGCCAGTCGATTTCGGATTCAGAATTCAAGTGGGCCGGCGGCCGCATGGTCGGAAGGCGAGACTGTCTTCAACGCTCAGCCAGACCTGCAGAACAGGTCCGTGCAACTCTTGACTTAGAGGATTTGCGCCCGGGCGAGGTTCGCCCGGGAAGGTCAGCCATTGTGGATTTCGCGTGATTCCAACCCTTTCGCGAGCCAGCCGCCAGCTGTCGGCGCGGAATCATCGAATTGGTGTTCTCCAAAGAATGCGAAAGGGGTTCTCATGCATCGACGACAGGGCTTCACGCTCATTGAACTGCTGGTGGTGATCGCGATCATCGCGATCTTGATTGCACTCCTGCTTCCCGCCGTGCAGCAGGCGCGCGAAGCGGCGCGACGGACGCAGTGCACCAACAATCTCAAACAGATTGGGCTGGCGCTTCACAACTACCATGATCAGAACCTGGCCTTCCCGAATTCGGACGGCGGCACCCCGAATCTGAGCGGGTCGTCGGCTTTCACGGCGATCTTGCCGCAAGTTGACCAGTCGAACATGTACAACAAGTATGACTTCAGCATCGGCGGCGCGACGACCTACAATCAGGCCGTCACGGGGCAGCGGATTCCAGCCTACTTGTGTCCGACAGCGGTCATCCGCCGTGACGTGCCGGCTCCCGGCTGCACCGGCGCCAGCCCCGGTTCAACGTTGGACAGCGGCCGCGCTCCTGGAACCTATGCGGTCAACACCGGCACGACCGATCCGTATGGCTTGAGCTCCAACAACCCTGCGTGCAACGGGGCGATCATTCCCTCCAATTCCGGGGTGACGCGGATGCGCGATTTCACCGACGGCACCAGCAACACGGCCCTCGCCGGCGAATCGGCCTGGAACATTTCCGACTACCTGATCACGTCGGGGTCGTGCAGCGGTCAGGTGCGCTGGGGATTCACCTACTGGTCTTCGCCCTACCCGTTGGCGACGGCGTTTACCCTGCAACCTCCCTTCAACCCCAAGACCGGCGGCAGCAGCGTCCTCAGCCGTTTCCGCAGCGATCATCCCGGCATGGTGAATTTTGTGTTTGCCGATGGTCGGGTGCGCTTCATCAGCCAGAACGTCGACAACTCGATTCTGGCCGCGATGGGAACCCGCGGCGGCGGGGAAGTGCTCGGCGAGTTCTAGACCGAGCACGACACGGCCCCCGGTCGCACACCGGGGGCCGACGGTTCGGCGGGAAGCCGTACTCGTCACCCACATCGCGGACATCACCACGGACACTCGGCTCGGACAACCGTTGGAAGATCACGTTCTCTATGTCTCCACGCCCGCTTCTGATCGTCGCCGTTCTATCGTTCGCCGCCGGGTGCGGCGGCGCGGATGGTCCCGTTCGCCACAAGGTTCACGGCGCGGTCCTGTTCGATGGTCAACCCATGAAGACCGGGATCATCCGTTTCCTTCCCGACGCCCAAACCAAAGGACCGGCGGGCTTCGGCGGCATCACCGACGGCTTTTACGAAATTCCCTCGCATGAGGGATTAGTCACGGGGCGCTACCGCGTCGAAATTGAAGGCCAGTTGGAGCTGTCGTTCCCCATTGATGATGAAGCGGCCTACGCACGGGCTTTCACCGAAACCAAGGGGAAGCCGATTCCGCCGCAGCCCGTGCCGCCGGAAGTTAATCAACGTTCCACGTTGACGGCGGAAGTCATGCAGGACCCGCAGCGCAACAAATTCGACTTCGACTTGAAGCTCCCGGCCAAGTCCCCCAAGAAGTAGTCCCTCAACCCTCTCCTGGAGAGTCTGACATGCCGCCATTGATGCAGTGGATTCCCACAATTCGGCGTTCTGCGCTGACGGAATGGCTCCTGCCGCTGGGCGCAGTCGTTACGGCACTGTGGCTCGCCGACGTTTGCGCCTCAGACGGTCGCTCGGCCGCCGCCCAGATGCAGTCAGCCCACGACGGCCGAGCCGTCTGGCGTGATTTTCCCGGCTTTGAAGCGGTCCTCAACGCGAATCGCGACGGCCAGACGTTCGCCGGCCGGCTGGTCGTCACGCCGAGTGGATCCATCGAGCTGCGGATGAGCGGCTCCGCAAACGCCGAGTGGCTGGAGAAGGCACTGGATTCGCTGATCGGCCATCGCCTGGCCGACAGCGATCCCATTCGCAATGTGGAGTATGCCGACGACAACGCTGCGCACCCGTTCGGCCGGTTGATTCGCTCGCTCGATCGTGAGGACGCGAGTTTGTGGCGGGTCCGCGGGGACGTGCTGACGGAAGTCCATCGGTTCAACGACAAGACTCATTTCGTGATCAGCGTGTCGGACGTCGCCCGCACGCCGGAAGGGAAGCACCTGCCGCAAGATTTCGCGGTCGAGACGTGGGACCGCGCAACCGGCCGGCTGATCAAAAGCCGGCAGGTGCATACCGAATGGACGCGGGTGGAGAATTTCGACCTGCCGACGCGCTGGTGGGCGGTCGTGAATTCGGACGGCGAGGGGCGAAGCGTAGAATCCTTTGAGCTCTCCGCACATCGGCTGCTGCCCAAGGCGGCAGCCGCGGCAGGCGCCACGTCCCCCTAGCGGACGCAACCACTCTGAGCCGTGTTGTACTTTTCTGAGGATTCTCGATGTTGATTGCAATTCTGTGGGCCGTGATGTCCGCCGCCCCCGGCGATCACTGGCCGGGATTTCGTGGTGATGGAACCAGCCTCACCGCCGCCACAAGGCTCCCTGCCGAATGGTCCGACGCGACCAATGTCGGCTGGTCCGTGGCAATCCCCGGCTACGGTCAGTCCAGCCCGGTTGTCTGGGGGGATCGCATCTTCGTTTCCTCCACGGAAGGTGACGAAAAGGACCGCCTGCTGGTCTCCTGCTTTGCGATCGGAACGGGCGAGAAACTCTGGTCCAAGGAATTCGCCAGCACGCAGAAGGTGAAAGTCAGCGACTACGTCAGCCGCGGAGCGCCGACGCCGGTGGTGGACGCCGAGCGCGTGTACGCGTTCTTCGAGAGCGGCGACCTGATCGCACTGTCGCAGAACGGAGAGCTCGCCTGGCAACGGTCCCTCGTGAAGGATTATGGTGAGTTTCAGGGCAATCACGGCGTCGGCGCCTCGATCGGGGCGACGACGGACAGCATCATTGCCCTGGTCGATCACAGCGGGCCGTCTTACCTGCTCGCCGTCAATAAGGCCACCGGAGAGAACCGCTGGAAGGTTGACCGCGAAACCAAGGTCTCCTGGAGCAGCCCGCTGGTGCGGGAGCGCAACGGGCAGGCCGAAATCGTCGTCAGCTCCAACGGCTTCGTCGATTGTTATGCCGCCAAGTCGGGGGAGCGGCTCTGGTGGGTCACCGGGGTGGACGGCAACACCGTCGCCTCCCCGACGCTGAGTGACGACGTCGTGCTGATTGGTTCGAGCAAGGCCAATCAGAACCTGGCGGTGTCGTCCGACGGACGCGGCGATGTCACGGCGACCGCGGTCAAATGGCGCGCTGCCGACGCCACATCCTCGTTCGGCTCCCCGTTGGTCGCCCACGGCGTGGCCTACTTTGTCAATCGCTCTGGCGTGCTGTACGCCGTCGATCCGACATCGGGTGCAACACTATGGAACGAGCGACTGCCCGATTCCTGCTGGGCTTCGCCGATCGCCGCTGACGGCAAGATCTTCCTCTTCACCAAGGGGGGAGCCACTGTCGTGATGCAGGGGGGCCGCGAACAGAAGCGACTCGCGGAGAATGTTTTGACAGTGGAGGGGCGGATCTACGGCGTCGCAGCCGTCAACGGGGCCTTCATTGTCCGCAGCGGCAATCGATTGTGGAAACTCAGCGAAATGGCAAAGTCCCCCTAACAACCTCGTTCAAGGAATGTGTGCTACGGCTCTGTGAGTCGTGCGTGCGCTTCATCACGTTGTCAACATCGCACGGCTCGCAGAGCCGTGGCACACGCAACCACTTGAAACCACCGGCGAATCGCTGGTTATCTCCTCGAAAGGAATGAAACGATGCGGCGAACATGGCAATCCCTGGCGGCGTCCGTCGCGCTGCTGCTGGCTCCCCAATTGGCGCAGGCCCACTTCCTGTGGATCGTCGCCGGGGGGCAGTCTCCCGATGGAAAGGTCCACGTCTATTTCAGCGAGTCCGCCGAACCGGATGAGCCGGCGCTCCTCAATCGCGTCGCCAAGGCGAAATTGAACCAGGCGACGCCCGGCGCGATGGTCGAGCTCCCGCTCGTGCGCGGTGAAGAGTCGTTGATCGGCTCCCCGAGCGGCGCCGGTCCGCAGGCCTTCTTCATCAGCCACACCTACGGCGCACTCACCCGCGGTGCCGACACCTTCCTGTTGAATTATCACGCCAAGTGCTACAACAGCGACCAGCCCCTCCTGTGGACGGCGGTGGGCAATTCCACGGCGCTGCCATTCGAGATCACGCCGCGGATGAGCGGCCGGGAGACAATCCTGCAGGTGACGTGGAAGGGCCAGCCCCTGGCCGACGCCGAGGTGACTATCGAAGCGGAAGGCATCGAGAACATTGAAGGGAAAACCGACAAGCGCGGCACCTTCGCCAAAGAACTCCCGTTGGGAAAGAAGTATTCGATTCGCGTGAAGCATGTCGAAGAGGTCGCCGGGACCTTTGAGGGAACCGAATACAAGTCCGCCCGACACTACGCCACACTGGCCCTGCAATTGCCCCAGCAACTCGCCGCCAACGGCCTGCCGAACCTCGATCCCGCGATCACCAGCTTCGGCGGCGCCATCGTGGGGGATCATGTTTACGTCTACGGCGGTCACCTCGGCGAGGCCCATCACTATTCCGAACCGGGACAATCAGGCCGGTTCGCGCGGTTGAACCTCAAGCAGCCGACCCAATGGGAGCAACTCGCCGACGTTCCCAAGCGGACCGGTTTGGCGATGGTCCCCTACAAGGGGAAGCTCATCCGCCTGGGGGGCTTCGAGGCCACCAACAAGGAAGACGAAAAGGACGCCCTGGTCTCGAAGGCCGATGTCGCCAGCTACGACCCTGCCGCCAATGCGTGGACCGATCTGACACCACTCCCGAAGGGCCGTTCCTCCCTCGACGCGCTCGTCCTGGGTGACAGTCTTTACGTCGTCGGGGGCTGGTTCATGTCGCCGGGAGAAGAAACGGTCTGGCACGAGAGCGCCCTCGTCGCCGATCTCACCCAGTCGCCGATCGTCTGGAAGGAACTGGCAAAGCCGCCATTCCACCGCCGGGCTCTCTCGCTGGGAGAATGGAAGGGGCAACTGGTCGCCATCGGCGGCATGCAGGAGCAAGGGGGGCCGACCCAATCCTGCATGATCTACCACCCGGGGACTCAGACCTGGACGAAGGGACCTGATCTGCAGGGCAATGCGATGGACGGGTTTGGCGCCTCTGCGTTCGCGATCGGCGACACGCTGTATGTCTCGACCATGTCCGGCAAACTGCAGCGTCTCAGCCACGACGGCGCTCGATGGGACGTGATTGCCCAGGTCTCCCATCCGCGTTTCTTCCATCGCATGCTTCCCACGGCCGAAGGCAAACTCCTGTTCGTCGGCGGCGCAAGCATGCAGACCGGTAAAGTGCCCGAAGTCGAGTTGATTGATCCGGCGCAATTGTTGACGACGATGCGGTAGAGTGTCGCGGTCCATCCTCGCGACGAATACCCGCCGAATCGCGGATTCGGGCTGAGACCCTGCGAAGTCCCCGGGACCTCGCAGGGTTTGTCGCTTGGGAATGCGGTGGGAGAGCGGAGACACAGCCGGGCACGGCTCAGCCGTGAGACTTGCCTGCAACCACGGTTGGTGTGAATGACTCACATTTCGGGACAGCGGTCCCCGGGCGCACCGCGAGTGGACAGTGATCGTGTATCATCGCCTTGGGGTGCTTTCGGTCGGCTGGTAGGGCAGCACAGCCGACTGGTGAATTTCACACCCGTGGTCCTCAGGGCAACACGATTGAGATTTTTCGTCCATGGCTGATGCCGATCGTCTCAAGTGGGATGCCAAGTACCGACAGGCGGGGGCGGCCGGGGAGACCGAGCCTCCGCCATGGTTCACTGCGGCGATTGCCGATTTGCCGCCGGGACGGGCGCTGGACGTAGCCTGCGGGCGCGGGCAACTGGCGATCTGGCTGGCGGCGCGTGGATGGCACGTGACAGCCCTGGATATCTCTGCTGTGGGGTTGGAGCAAGCGCGGCGGGTCGCGGAGACACGCGGCGTGAAGGTCGAGTGGCGGGTTGCGGATCTGGATGACTGCGACCTGGGTGTTGAGGAATACGACCTGATCACCGTCTTTCGATTTCTCGATCGAAACACGCTCCCCGTCCGCCTCACTGCGGCCCTGCGTTCGGGAGGGACTCTGATTTATGAGACCTTCGGCACCGGGGGCCTCCCAAATCGCTGCGTGCGCAATCCCGCCTATGTGCTGCAGCCTGGGGAATTACAGCGACTGTTTCCGGACCTTTTTCCGGTCGTCGACGAAATTGTGGAGCTGGAGTCAGAAAACCTGGCGAAGTTTGTGGCGAAAAAGCCAATCCGAGATTAGACTTACAGCTAGATCTGCCAGTGAAGCCGCGCCTTTTCGCAGCGATCGTTGTGAATATTCGAAGGTCGGTCTACAATTGAACTGGGGAGGATGACTGGAGTCGGTCCACGCGTGGATTGGCAACGTCACCCCAGTGGGAAACCGCCGTATGCGACCCGCGTTGGACGAAGGAGATCTCGAGTTTCTGCAGCTGCTGCAGTCGCGGGGCGAGGCGACTGTACAGGAGTTGTGTGATGCCGCTGGCGTGACCGCCACGGCAATCCGACAACGGCTGTCGCGGCTGCAGGACCTGAATTTCGTGGCGCGCGTCACGATTCGGGCGGGACGTGGACGGCCCCATCATCGATACGAATTGACCGACGCTGGTCGCCAGGCGTTGGGGGACAATTACGGCGAACTGGCGATTCTTTTGTGGGAAGAATTGCAGCGTATTGCCGACCCGAGTGTGCGCGAGGGGGTGCTGAAGCGGTTGCGGGAGCAATTCGCCCGCCGGATGGGTTCCGGGGTGACCGGGACAACTTTGGAACAACGGCTGACTCAGCTGGGTTCGGCCCTGGCTGCCCGGGGATTTGATGTCCAGATCGGCACTTCTCCCGTGGGGGATGTCGTGCTCCGTGAGCATCACTGCCCGTACCACGAACTGGCGGTGGCCGACGCGGGAATCTGCGAATTGGAGCAACAGGTGTTCGAGCAGATTCTCGGGAGTCCCTTGCAACTGATTCAAAGCTGCCGCGATGGGGCGTCCTGTTGCGAGTTTCGGCTCGTGGAGCTCCCCCCGTCGCCGACCGAGGCGGCGTCCGTGGGGTGAGGATGATGTGTTTGCACCGGGAGTGCGATATTCGTTAGACTACAGAGAGCGGGCGGAAGTTCAGAAACCACAATCTGTTGGAGCAGATTCCCCCGTGCGGTGTCCCCTCGGATCGGATCCCTCACTCGAAGAAGCACCGAAACTATGTCGACATGGATTGAAGGACGCTTCGAAGAAAACGTGATCATGACGTCGCTTGAACAGGCGACCAACTGGGCGCGGCAGTCGAGCATTTGGCCGATGACGTTCGGCCTGGCATGCTGCGCCATCGAGATGATGGCCACAGGCGCCAGCCGGTACGATCTGGACCGGTTTGGGGCGGGCGCTTTCCGCGCCACCCCGCGGCAAGCCGACCTGATGATTGTGGCCGGGACTGTGACCTACAAGATGGCCAGCCGGGTGCGGCGGCTGTATGAGCAGATGCCCGATCCGAAGTATGTGATTGCGATGGGAGCCTGCACGGTTGGCGGCGGCCCCTATTTCAAATACGGCTATCACGTGGTGAAGGGGGTGGATCTGGTGGTCCCGGTGGATGTCTACGTCCCGGGTTGCCCGCCCCGCCCCGAAGCACTGCTGGAAGGCTTGATGCGGATCCAGGACAAGATCAAGGCGAAGAAAATTACGCGGTCGAGCCAGCAAGTGCTGCCGATTCCGCATCACACCGGTCGTGTGCAGTTGCCCGCCGCGCTGGTGGAAGTCTAGTTGGAACCACACAGGCGCGCGGCGACGGCGGGCTGTGTGATTGAGTTCCCGGTTCCCGAATGCTGCGGCGTCCGCTGAAGGCGGTCGCCGACGAGAGAGAAGGTACGTCCGACGATGTCCAGTGTGCTCACGATCCAGGATCTGCATGTTTCGGTGGATGAGAAGCCCATCCTGAAGGGGGTGAATCTCACGTTGCGGCAGGGGGAGATTCACGCCCTCATGGGGCCCAATGGTTCCGGAAAGAGTACGTTGGCCTATGCCCTCGTCGGGCACCCGAAATACGAGATCACCAGCGGGTCGATCGAGATCGACGGCACAAACATCAACGCACTCGATCCCTGCGAGCGGGCTCGGCTCGGGCTGTTCCTGGCTTTCCAATACCCCGTCACGATCCCCGGCGTGAAGGTTGCCGATTTCCTCCGTCACGCGCTCACGAACATTCGCAATCCGAATCGCAAGGAAGGGGAAGGTTTAATCGCGATGAAGGAGTTCCGCAAAGAGTTGCGTTCGCGGATGGAAGAACTGGGGATGGATGTCGATTTCGCTCGGCGCTACCTCAATGAAGGTTTCAGCGGCGGCGAAAAGAAGCGGATGGAGATTCTGCAGCTCGCCATGTTGCAGCCGAAATTCGCCGTCCTGGACGAGACCGACAGCGGTCTGGACAGCGACGCCGTGCGCGTCGTCAGCGAAGGCCTGCAGAAGCTCTCGGGGCCGCAGATGGGATCGCTGATCATCACCCATCACGAACGGCTGCTGGAATACAACGTTCCGCAGTTCACGCACGTGATGCTCGCCGGAAAGATTGTGGAAACCGGTGACGCTCAACTCGCCCACGAACTGCACAATCACGGCTACGCCCAGGTGCGTGAACGGCATCCCGCGGAAGCCGCCGAGGAAGAAGCGCGCCAGCAGAAGGTTGCGGCTGCCGCCGAATAGTCCCGTTCAGACTCGTCGAGTTCCCGCATGACCGCCGTCCTGACATCCAGCGCCGCCTCGAAGCGTCTTCGTCGCGCCCCCATCGCGGCGCCGAAGCTGGGTGGGATGGTGACCCTACAGGATCTGCTCGACCGTCTGGGAGGGATTCCCGCCGAGCGGGTCCGCCTGCAGCCCCTTCCAGGCACGGCCAAACAGAAGGACCTCCTCGATCCGAAGCAGCGCGAAGGTCGTCCGATACGGCTGGAATTGGTTGACGGAGTCCTCGTGGAGAAGGCCGTCATGGG
>JANRLN010000024.1:0-7650 GCA_033762515.1 Planctomycetaceae bacterium | reverse complement strand
ATTGAGATCGACAAGGACAATCTGCATCGGACTGTGGAGGATGTCGCCGCCGCGGACCTCGCCGCGCTTGCCGACCAACTGCGGTCGCAGGGGCTGAAGGTCGAGACGGTGCTGCTCGTTGGGAAAGGCTGGGAGCAACTGACCAGGCAGGCGATCCGGGGCGGGCACGATCTCGTGGTGGTGGGCGCGCGGAAACGCACGGCCGTGGCCCGCGCCCTGTTCGGCAGCACCTGCAACAAGCTGATTCGCACCTGCCCGGTGCCGGTGTGGGTGGCAAAATCCGAGGCAGTTCGGGAACTGCGGGAGATCATGGTGGCCAGCGATTTCAGCGAGGTCGGCCAGCAGGTGACCGCGGCCGGCGTCATGATGGCGCAATACCTGAAGGCGAAGTTGTTCGTCGCCCATGCGCTCGAGTTTCCCTTCGAGGCGTACTTGCGGACCGCCGGCGTCTCCGAGCCCGAAGTCGCCAACTATCGCAAGCGGCTGCATGACGAGGCGGCCGAGAACATTCACCAGCAACTGGCGCAAACCGACTACCGGACGCTCGACCACGGCGTGAAGGTCGAAGTGGTCGAAGGCACCCCCGACTCCGTGATCCCGCAGTTCATTCAAGACCGGGAGATCGACCTGCTGGTGATCGGCACCCACGGCCGAAGCGGTTTCTCAGGGATGCTCCTGGGGAACACCGCCGAACGTGTGCTGCCGCACGTCCATTGTTCTCTGCTTGCCGTTAAGCCCCTGGACTTCGTCTGCCCGGTGACCATCTAGGCGACTCCCGGCTTGACCTGGACGCCGATGGACTCGGTCGACGTCGGACGTCAGAAGGTGAGCTTTCCGCGAAGGCCCACCACCACGGCGTCGTCGACCGCGGCCTGTCCGGGCTGGATCCACTGCAGATTCGGCGTCAAGGCGAACCATTTGGAGAGATTGAACTTGTAGAACACTTCCACACCCTGGCCGTCCTGCAGCGTTACGAGCGGCGCCACGGCGTCCTTCAGTGTGTTGCTCCCGCCGAGATAGTAATAGCCGAGGCCGAATTCGTCCTGTGGACGATAGTTCCAGGGGACGTGGCCGCTGACGCCGAACGAGGCCGTCCAGCGAATCGGGCTGGTGTCGTCGTCCGCGACGCCGGTTTGACCGAAAATCCCCCAGGTTCGTTGCGAGTTACAGGGATCAATCCACAGCGTCTGATCGAAGTTGTAATAGACCGACCACGAGCCGCTTTCGAGTCCGGGAACCGCAGCCACTTCCGGCGGCAGAATGAGGAGCGGTGTGTCGCTCAAGGCCCCGTACTGCCGGCTGCTCCAGATGGCGCCAACGATCTGATGACCCGGCAGATCGGCGATCGACACCGGCAAACGCCCTTCGCCGATGATGACGGCTCCCTGGCTGAACGCATCATCGAGGCCCCATTCGGTTGAACGGTTCACGGCGTCGAGAACGACCAACGTTGCAACCGGCTGCAGGTTCTGCAGCACGGCAGCCCCGAGGCCGAGCGTCGAATAGGGGGCGGTGCGGGCGACGGTCGGGTTAAACACCAGGGCGCCGTTCTGAAAGCGTTCGATTCCTCGACCGGCGCTGTAATTCAGCGTGTAATCGTCCAACAGGTTCAGCTTGCCGCCGAACACGACAAACGATTCCGACAAGGCCTGAGTGTACTTGAACGCGGTCACGCCGGAGATCGTCTGGCCTGGGAGCGGGAAGCCCATGCCAATGGCCGGAGGAATGGCGGCCCCAGTGAGGGTCGAAACGTCTTCGCCGTAGCGTGTTTCACCATGGACTGTCAGGAACGAGCCGGGCAGCAGCCCCGCTTTGGCTCCGTCGACGTTGATGAAATAGTCGTTGCGTCCGCCGTACTGGAACTGCTGCTGTCTCCCGCCCGAAGTGACTCCCTGATAGAACTGCGTCGTTTCGATCCGGCCGTCGATGCCGTGCTGACCTGCCGCGGTGCGCAGACCACCGAGATCGCCGCCGAGGCGATCTCGCGTCCACAAGTCCGTCGGCGTCAAATCTTCCAGCCAGTCGCACTCGGCGGCAAACGGCAACTCTCCCGCCGAACAGATCGACCAGCCGGCGAGCACCGCGGCAAGCGTTCGGAGAACCGTAAAAACGGAAGACCACCAAGTCGAGCGCATCCCAGCTTCCCTGCCGAACGAGTGAGAGCAGTTTTCGCGTTACTAATCGTCGACGACCATCGGCGACAGGTTGGGGACGGCGCTGGAACTCGATCTGGAATTTCTCAGCCGCGATGCAAGCTGTCAGTTGCGCAAAGATTGCCGCGAAGATCGGCGGTAACTGCGGCTGTACCACGAGTCGCCCATCGGCGGAATCCGCCGGTGGGCCTGGTGTTCAGTTCTCGCGAATTTCATAAAATCTGCGATGCATCGGACATGGAAACGCGTTGGTTTTCTTGTCAGACTGCCACGGCCTTTCAGTCCATGGCTGTTCTCCCACGTCACTCGCCACTTCCAAGGCGGCCTGGGCGCCCGGTTCTTCCAGACTCGGGGGCTCGGCAGTCGGTCACATTTATGCACGCCAACAGGCAGCAGTCTCGGAGCCACTGGATCAGGCGGTGTACGCCATGGTTGCTGGGCATCGGGATGTTTGCCGCCAGCTACTGGGCGACACGGCAACTCCAGGGGACGTCCCAGCGGCCGTTCCCGGCGACGGACGTGCTTCCGAATCCCTCGCCATCCAGCGCCGCCGATTCGGTCGGCGAACCGCCGCCGGGCATGATCTGGATTGCCGGGAGGGAATTCTGGATGGGTTCCGACGCGCCCGATGCCTGGGGGGACGAACACCCAGCCCATCCCGTTCGAGTCGATGGATTTTGGATGGATGCGAGCGAAGTCACGAACGCTCAGTTCGTGGACTTCGTCGCTGCCACCGGATATCTGACAACTGCGGAACGTGCTCCGACCGTCGAGGAGATTCTAGCGCAATCACCGCCAGGGACGCCCGCTCCTCCGGCGGAGAGCCTGGTGCCCGGTTCACTGGTGTTTACCCCCACAGATCGACCCGTGCCGTTGAACGATGTCTCGCAATGGTGGGTGTGGACCCCCGGCGCGAACTGGAAACATCCGGAAGGTCCCGGGAGTGACCTCGCCGGCCGCGAGGAGCATCCGGTCGTTCAAGTCTCCTGGGACGATGCCGTGGCGTTTGCCCAGTGGGCCAAGAAACGGTTGCCGACGGAGGCGGAGTGGGAATTGGCGGCGCGCGGCGGCTGGGAGCGCGCCCCCTACGTTTGGGGAGACGAGCCCGTGAATGAAGCGAAGCCGCAGGCGAATTTGTGGACCGGTGCGTTTCCTCACCAGAACGCGGCGCGCGACGGGTATGTCCGCACGGCTCCCGTGAGATCGTACCCCCCCAATGGCTACGGCCTATTCGATATGGCGGGAAACGTCTGGGAGTGGTGCGGCGACTGGTACGACCGCGATCTCTACACACTTCGCTCACAAACTCACGCTACGGTCAACCCGCAGGGTCCCCATCAAAGTTCCGATTCCACACGACCGTTCATGACGCAGCGCTCGCAGCGCGGCGGCTCGTTTCTGTGCAATGACGATTATTGCTCGCGCTATCGTCCGAGTGCGCGGCACGGATGTACTCCCGACACTGGCATGTCGCATGTCGGGTTTCGCTGTGCCAAGTCTCCCTGACGATCCAAGCGTCGTTTTCAGCCCGCAGGACGTTTCCGCCAAGACGCCGATGAGTTTTACCATCCTCAGGAAATCATTGATGCACACAAACTGGAAGACATCCTCGCTGTTGGCAATCGCCTTGGGGGCGGTTCTGGGCTACGGTGCGGCCGCAACGCACCGCCCGACCGCCATTCAGGCCGCAGTCGGCGCTGACGCGTCCGCTGAGGCCGTCGCCACCCAAGCGGTTGATGAAGCAGCGCCCGCGGGTTGCTGCGCCCCGGGACTCGGGCGCGCCGATCAATTGGCGCTGGCCAGCCACAACGAACTTGTGGCCGCGGCACTGCTCCAATCCGGCAAGAAGCCGAACATCTGCATCATCTGGGGTGACGACATCGGCCAGTCGAACGTCAGCGCCTATTCGATGGGCGTGATGGGCTACCGCACACCGAACATCGACCGCGTCGCCAAGGAAGGCATGCTGTTCACCGACTACTACGCCGAGCAGAGCTGCACGGCGGGGCGGGCGTCGTTCATTACCGGTCAGCACGGTCTGCGCACCGGGATGACCAAGGTCGGACTGCCCGCCGCCACGCTCGGCCTGCAAAAGGAAGACCCGACGATTGCGGAACTGCTCAAGCCGCTCGGGTACGCCACGGGACAATTCGGCAAGAATCACCTGGGAGACCGCAACGAGTTCCTCCCGACCGTCCATGGGTTCGATGAATTCTACGGGAACCTGTACCACCTCAACGCCGAAGAAGAACCGGAACACCCCGACTACCCCAAGGATCCCGTGTTCAAGCAGAAATTCGGACCGCGCGGCGTGCTCGACTGCAAGGCCTCCGACGTCGATGATCCCACGATTGATCCGCGCTTCGGCAAGGTGGGCAAACAAACCGTCAAGGACACCGGCCCGCTGACCAAGAAGCGGATGGAAACCATTGATGACGACGTCGCCGATCGCGCGGCCGACTTCATCCAGCGTCAGTCCAAAGCCGACAAGCCATTCTTCGTGTGGGTCAACTTCACGCACATGCATGCGCGTACGTATGTGAAGCCCGAGAGCCGCGGCCAGTCGGGGCGTTGGCAGAGCGAGTACCACGACGTGATGATCGATCACGACAAGAACGTCGGAACCGTTCTGAAAGCTTTGGACGAGGCCGGCGTCGCCGAGAACACGTTCGTGATGTACTCGACCGACAACGGCCCTCACATGAACACTTGGCCGGACGGTGCGATGACCCCCTTCCGCAACGAAAAGAACACCAACTGGGAAGGGGCCTATCGCGTTCCCTGCATGGTCCGCTGGCCGGGCAAGATCCGGCCGGGCAGCGTCTCCAACGACATCGTCGGGCATCACGACTGGCTGCCGACGATCCTTGCGATGGCTGGCGACGAATCCATCACCGACAAGCTCCTCAAGGGCTATCAGATCGGCGACACGACCTACAAGGTGCACCTCGACGGCTACAATCTGACTCCGTATCTCACCGGCAAGACCCAAAAGTCTCCGCGGGAGTCGTTCATCTACTGCAACGATGACCAACAGGTCGTTGCACTGAGGTACGACAACTGGAAGCTCGTGTTCATGGAGCAGCGGACGCCGGGCACCCTCAAGGTCTGGGCGGATCCGTTCGTCAGCCTGCGCGTCCCCCTGATCTTCAATCTGCGGACCGATCCCTACGAGCGGGCGCAGATCACGTCGAACACTTACTACGACTGGCTGTTCAGTCACGCCTTCCTGCTCGTCCCGGCGCAGGCTTACGTGGGGGATTTTCTGGCGACGTTCCGCGAGTATCCACAACGTCAGAAGGCGGCCAGTTTCAATCTCGACGACGTGATGGAAAAACTGAAAGAAGGGGCCGGCAGCAAGTAGCTCCGGAGATCGCCACACTGGCGTCGAAACTACGGGCGAGCCTGGACGACAATCCCGGCTCGTCGCACTTCTACGGTATGTAATGTGAAGAGGCCCGATATGCGTTCGCTGTCGTCAGTGAGACTGCCCTCCGTGTTTGCCGCCGCGTTGTTCGCAAGCGCGCTGCTGTTGTGCCCCTGGTTCCTTAGCCAGACGGGTGCTGACGAAGAACGGGCCGCCGCCCCGGCGCGCACCGGAGTGGTCTTGCCGTTGCCGCCGGCTCCCTTCAAAGGTCAGATCGGCGTTCGTTCCCGGGACTCGCTGCCCGACTTCCCGCAGCCGGTCCGCGCTCCCAAGGGGGCGCCGAATATTCTGCTGGTGCTGCTGGACGACGTGGGCTTCGGCGCTTCAAGCACCTTCGGCGGCCCGTGCCGCACGCCGACGCTGACCCGCCTCGCCGAAAATGGTCTTCGATACAACCACTTCCACACGACGGCTCTCTGCAGTCCCACGCGGGCGGCGCTGCTGACCGGCCGCAACCATCATTCGGCCCACACCGGCGTCATTATGGAAGCGGGAACCGGATTTCCAGGCTACGACACGTTAATGGGAAAAGAGACCGCGACCGTTGCCGAAGTTCTGAAACAGGCTGGCTACGGGACCGCGTGGTTTGGCAAGAACCACAACGTCCCCGACTGGGAATCCAGCCAGGCCGGACCGTTCGACCGCTGGCCCACCAGCCTCGGCTTTGATCATTTCTACGGTTTCATCGGGGGCGACACGAGCCAGTGGCGGCCGAACGTCACTGAGGGAACCAAACCGATTGAGCCGTACCTGGGCAACCCGGACTACAACTTCGACTACGACATGGCCGACCAGGCCATCAAGTGGATCGAGTTGCAGAAGGCGATCGCCCCCGACAAGCCGTTTTTCTGCTATTACTCGCCGGGCGCCACACACGCACCGCACCATCCGCGGAAGGATTGGGTCGAGAAGTACAAGGGCAAGTTCGACCAGGGTTGGGACAAAGTCCGCGAGGAAACCTTCGCCCGCCAGAAGCAACTGGGCGTGATCCCTGCCGACGCCAAACTCACTCCCCGCGCCCCCGGCGTCCCAGCCTGGGAAGACTGCTCTCCCGCAGAGAAGAAAGTCTTTGCGCGATTCATGGAAGTCTACGCGGGCTATCTGGAACAGACCGACCACAATGTCGGTCGCGTCGTCGAAGCCATTGACGAGTTGGATCAACTCGAAAATACGCTCGTGATCTATATCGTCGGCGACAACGGCGCGAGCGCCGAAGGAAGCCTGCAGGGGCTGTTGAATGAAATGACCTTCTTCAACGGCGTCAAAGAAGACATCAAAGAAGTGCTCGCCCATGCCGACGACATCGGCAGTTGGAAGACCTACAACCACTACCCCGTCGGCTGGGCGCACGCCATGTGCACCCCGTTCCAGTGGACCAAGCAAATTGCCAGCCACTACGGCGGCACCCGCAACGCGCTGGTCATGTCCTGGCCCAAGGGAATCAAAGCCAAGAACGAGCTGCGGACTCAGTGGCATCACTGCATCGACATCGCCCCCACGCTTCTCGACGTTGCGGGACTGGAGCAACCGTCTTCCGTCAATGGCGTCACTCAAAAGCCCATCGAAGGGGTCAGCATGGCCTACACGTTCGCCGACGCCAAAGCCCCAGGCACGCGGAGGACGCAATATTTCGAAATGTTCTGCAACGCGGCGATTTATCACGACGGCTGGGTGGCCTGCACCACGCCCCCGACGCCGCCGTGGAGCCCCTCCGGCTCCGAGCTGGATTTCATCACGCAGTACAACTGGGAGCTGTACAACGCCAGCGTCGACTTCTCGCAGGCCGACGATCTGGCCGGGAAGATGCCGGACAAGCTGCGGGAGATGAAGCTGCTCTTCTTCGCGGAAGCCGCCAAGTACAACGTCCTGCCGTTCGACAACAGCAAGACCAGCCGCCTCGACCCGGCGATCCGGCCCAGTCTCACGCGCGGCCGGAATTCCTTCACGTACCGGCAGGGCCAGGCGCGCATCCCGGAAGGGGCCAGTCCGGACATCAAGAACAAGTCGTGGTCGGTCACGGCCGACGTCGACGTCACGGCCGACACGTCGGGAATGATCGTCACGCTGGGG
>JANRLN010000023.1:0-2917 GCA_033762515.1 Planctomycetaceae bacterium | reverse complement strand
CACGCCGCCGCCGCGAAACTGCACTTTGCGGCCGTCGGTCCCTGTGGCTTCGAGGAATCCAAAGTCGCCGATCGCGAGATACAGCCAGCCGTCGATTCCCAGCGTCACTCCGTTCGACGTATGGTCGGCCGGACGATCGGCGAATCCAAAGGCGATGTCCTTAACGAGCACCTGCTGCTCATCGGCGATGCCGTCGCCGTTGTGGTCAATGAAGGCGCTCAAGTGAGGCGGATGCATCAGGTACAACCGATCGCGATCCCAGACCAAGCCCCGCGGCGAATCGACATCAGCGACGAACAGCTTCGATTCCTCCGCGCGGCCGTCGCCATCGACATCGCGCAGCCGGACGACTGAACCACGACGCGGGTTCCGATCCAAGGATCCGTTCTTGTCGACGGACACGTAGACCGTTCCATCGGGAGCGGCGGCCACGAACACCGGATATTGCACCGCAGGGGGAGCAGCGAAGAGCGTCGCAGCGAATCCGTCGGGAATCTTGACGTCGCTCAGAAAAGCGGCTTCGGCGGCGCGCTGTGAGTTGGTGGGCGAGACTTCGATCGTCTCGGTGCCGAAGACCTCCGTCTCCCACAGGCTGGCCCAACTGCCGGTGTTGCTGCCCAGGACGGTGAGCTTCAAGAACTGAAGTGACTGCACATCAAACGTTTCCGCATCGTAATGCTTATCGGCTTTCGCACGATCGGCGAGCACGTTCCAGGTCTTCCCGTCCATCGAGCCTTCCAAACGGTATTTGTAAATGGCCGTCGAGGATTCCCACTTGAACCCCAGGCCCGTGACGTTCCGGGGCCGGCCCAGATCGAGTTGCAGCGACTGGGGAAATGAGCCGTTGGCGGCGCACCAGCGCGTGCCGGCGTCGCCATCAATGGCGCGGGGGGCGAAGTTGCTCTTGCCGGTTTCTTCGCTCGACGCCGTCGCGGTCGCCCCCTGGGCTATGTTCACAGGGACCCGCTGCGGCAGTTGAGGCTTGAGATACTCGTCCTCCAGCTTGCCGCAGGCCCACAGCGTCCCCCGGGTGACCAGATCGAGAAACTTGGGATGCTCGACGGTGACGTTGTGGTGCCCCAGTGTGCTGCCAAAGACCCGCGTCTTCTTCGGACCATACTCGTTGGTCCAGACGCAGACTTCTTCCTTCCCCTGCTCCTGGTTCTTGGCGGAAGCCAGCCCGTGTGCCGTCGGCCAGAGCTTCTCAATCCAGTAGAGTTCCCCGGCCGGGTTCGCCCAGCCGGCCCCCCAGCCGCGCATGATCGGGTGTTCGGCGTCGCGGGTGAGGACCTCGTGGGGATAGTGCGCCCCGTGTCGGTGGGACGTGACCCCGCAGAACTCGAACCAGTCGGTGGTGCCGTCGCGGTAGCTGTGCATCGCGCAGTGCAGCACCACACCGGGAAGCCCCGCGCGGTGCGGCTTGAGAATTCCCTTGGTCCAGGCATTGTCATTCACGGCCGCAAAGCACTCGTCGTGCAGCACGACGTCGAAGCCCTGCGCCCAGTCAGGATTCGAGTAGAGTTCAATCTTGGAGTCGGTCGCAGTCCCACCCTGGTAGACGACTTCGACGTCGATATACGCCCGCTGCTCCAGACCCTTCTTCAGGATCTCCTTCTGAGCGGGGTAATCGTGACAGCAGCCCCCCGTCACCAGCAATGCCTTGAGGGGCCGCGGGGGCGCTGCACCAACCCATGACGGCCCAAGCACAGACAAGACCACCAACCAACACAACCGGCGATACATACGCAGCGCTTTCAGCAGGGAGACTTTCGCGAACCATCGCGGTGGATCAACGGTCAAGATACCCGTCGGCAGTCGCGATGCACCAGTCCACCTGTCAAGCGCCGGCCGGTCGCGAGACCGCGATCGCCCGCAGACTGTACCATCCCCCGGCGTGCCGGAATCTGTAGAGGTTGGGCGAACCATACCGGCGCACGGTCGCTGTCAAACCATTCCCCGCCACGCATCACGGCTGCTGAATGTTCGGGCGTCCTGCCCATCAGCTCAGCAGCGCTGTCGCAGCATTCGCAGGAATTCTGACGGTCGCTCACATCGGCCCCCGTCAATCGTGCGTCACAATTCTTGCGAATTGGGCGACGGAGAAGCCGCGCAACGCAATATCCACGCGGCTGAATGCGGAGCGTCATGGCACATCGGTTGCAGGCGGGAATCGCTCAGGCCGAGATTTTTCTGGCAGTCACGCCGTTCGCGCGTTACCGTCGCAAGTCACTTCTGTTCTCGTTCGAGTGGGGAGCCATGTCATGGTCACGAGCATTCTGCGCGTTGAAATCCTCAGCCCAACCCTCGTTGCGGTCACTCCGCCGGCCGCAGAGTTGGGCGTGCTGACTCAGTTCTTCTCCGAGCACGGTCTCCTGGCGATGCGCCAAGCCGATTGCGTTGTCGTCGAAGGGGGCTGGCGGGCCACCCTTGCGATCGTCGCCGGTTACGATGGCGATCCCTGGCTGGCCGATGTCCCGGTCGACGAAGTCGCGGTGCCGGTGTAGCCGGAAGCCCCCAATCTCAAATCCGAAATTGCCAAGAAGCTCCCATCTCCCAATCCCCAACAAGCCGTCCTCCGCGAACGTTGGGAATCTGGCGCTGGAGCTGTCTTTGAGATTCGGGATTTCGCAGGGGACTTTCCGTTCGACTTCCCGCGAATCTGACGCCCCTGATTATTGGTACTTCTTCACCGTCGGTTCCGGCACCTCGTCGATCAGCCGCTGAATCACCGCTTCCGACGTTAACCCCTCCGCCTGGGCCTGGAAGTTGGTCGAGATGCGGTGTCGCAGCACCGGCACCGCGACCTTGCGGATGTCGCTCAGGGAAACGCTCGGGCGGCCGTCCATCGCCGCCATCGCCTTGCCCCCCGCGATCAGAAACTGACCGGCACGCGGTCCCGCCCCCCAGTCGACCAGTT
>JANRLN010000022.1:0-2161 GCA_033762515.1 Planctomycetaceae bacterium | reverse complement strand
CCTGAAAGTCGTCGTCGAACAGCGCAGCCCCCGCCCCCCGCATCTCGAAGCCGCCGAACCTTCGGTCGACGAACTCCAGGGCTGGCTGAACCTCACCCACGGCCACAGCCTGTCCCAACGCTGGCGCGGCCTGCGGCAACTCGCCCGCGAAATCTGGCGCCGCCCGCAACAGCGTCCGTAACGCCCGGTTTCAAGGCGCTGATCGACGCGGATGAGACATGGATGAAAGATTCCGTTGAGTGTTGCATTTGCATCTCAAGTCTCTTATCCGTGTTCCATCGGTGTTTCATCCGTGGCTCAGAATCTGTCTCCTGATCTTTTTGCCCTTCGAGCCTTTGTGGTTCCACCGCCTCGCTGTTGACCAATCAAATCTCTCGAAGAACAGACAACGTTTTAAGCAGCGTCCCCTGTAGCTGAATTCGCCAGAATTCAGATCTTTGCTCGCGGCGTCTGAATTCTGGTGAATTCAGCGACAACCACGGCACCCGTGAGATGCCCGGAGCCGAGAGACAACGGGCCCAGAACCATCTCTCGCGCGTCTGTGTCGGGGTATCGACTCGCAACCTGAAAATGCAGTGACCGACCCAAGCAGCAGAGCGGGGGGGGGATCGTCACGTCAAAGGCGCCTCAGCTTCGGCGCCGTTCCTGGATCGCGAGAAACGGGTCTGGACGCTGCCGGACTCTGACGCATGCCCGCGAGTTCATGGCTGCCGACCGGCATCACTCGGCGGTGAAGGTGACTTGGACTTCGACTCCAACGGCCTTGGCCAGACGCAGCAGCGTCTCCAACGTGGGGTTGGTTTGACCACTTTCCAACCGGGCATAGTTCCCGGTGTCCATTTCCATCGCTTCCGCCACCGTGTTGGCTTGCAGTCCCCGGACCAGCCGCACCTGCCGAAGTCCGCTGACCAAGTTTTCCAAGCCCTCCACGCGGTAGACCTCCCGCTGTCGGGCGCGACTGGCGGCCCTGGTGCGGGGGATCTCGGCTTCGGCTTCGGCCGTCGATTGACGCATCCGCTCCGCCTGTGCGGCGGAGAGTTTCCCCACAATGCGTCGACGCAGCGTCGGCCGGTCCAGGGTGTCTTCGCTCGGCTTCCGGGGGGCCGGTGTCGGGGGCATGCTCACTCTCCCAGGCGGTAGGCGGTTACGGGATAGATCGTCACGTCGTCCAGCCATTCATAAACCACGTCAATCAGCTCTCCGTCCACGGCGGGTCCGGTCTGCACCTGACGGGACGAGGTGCGGCTCTGCTGCGCAGGTCCGAAGGGATGTTGCAGCGCGTGCTCCACATCCTCGATGGTCAGTCCGTGCTGCGCGACGTGTGCGACATTGCTCTCCTCGGGCCGATCCGCGTCTTCGGGATACACCCACATCACATCGAACCAGGCCATGGGTCGCCTCGCGGAGGGCGACTGTGTTATACTACAGTACGCTGTCACAAAAGACAAGACCCGTCACTGCGGCCCGGCATCGCCGCTGGTACCTTGTCCACGCTTACCGCCGCGTGATGTCGGGCTTCAAGGCGAAACGAACCACGTCGCTCGGAGCGCCCGCGGCTCGGCGGGAGCCTCGCCCTCCCGTGGAAACGCGGCCGCTGACGCGTGGCCGTCACGCATCCTTGGCCGCCTGCGACATCGCCTGCTCGAAGAAGTGCCGCGCGGCTCGGCCGCTGATGCTGGTGCAGCGCAGCAGCTCGGCGGCGATCAGTTCCACCGCCGTCCACATGCCGGGGCGGTCGAGCAGGTACTCGGTCTTGTCCAGCAGCCGCCGTTCCAGCTTTTCCACCTGGCGGTCGCTCCCTCCGCGCAGCGACGTGAAGGCCCGCACCGCACGTAAGTCGCGGGCGGCGCCTCCCCAGCCATACTCGCCGGTGTGCTTCGCTTCTGCCGCGAGGCCGCCGAGCAGGATCAGGATCTCGGTCTCCAGCGCGTCCTGCGAGGGGCGAAACGTCCCCTTGCGCAACTGGCAATGCCCCAGCCGCAGTTCGTTCGGTTCAATCGTGACGCGCTGCACCGGCCGGCCCAGGGCCAACGCCAACACGGCATGCCCCGCCTCATGATAAGCCGTCGCAGTCTCTTCCGGAGTCGATGTCATGGCTCACCAGCCGTCGCACGTCACGATCCCGCCCCACAATACCGTCGCCGCCGACGTGCGGCATCTC
>JANRLN010000021.1:0-15254 GCA_033762515.1 Planctomycetaceae bacterium | reverse complement strand
GCATGAGTTCATGACCGCCGCCTGATCAGGGACCCGGCGGTTGGTCGCCCGGGGAGTTGCACCGCTGTCGGGCGGCGCTCCCCGGCGCTGATTGTGGGTAGTGGACAGTGGACAGTGGACGGTGGGCAGCAAAGGCGGAAGGACAGAGGAGGCAAGCGGGAAGAACAAACCCGCGTGGGGACAGCCCCAAGACGCAAACAGCCAAACGAAAGCGGCCATCCGCTTCCGGCTCTCGACTCTTGGCTCTTGGCCCTTAGCTCTTAGCCCTCCGCCCTCCGCTTCCAGCGGCCGGGCACCCGTGCGCGCAGTGGTCGCGTCGCCTGGAGGGCCGGAAATTCTGCCGTCCGCGGCGATTCACTGATCCCGAATTGACCTCAGAGACCTTCGGTCGATACCATCCCCGCCCCGAGTCCCCGAGGGGAGCAACCCACAGGGGGATGACGTCGGTCCGGCAAGGAGGCGGGACATGGCACCAGCGACGGCAGCCGCAGTCGTTCCTTTTTCTCAATTCGAACAACTCCGGGTCGCTCGCGGCGTGATCCTGCAGGAAGGTCATTGCCTGCAAGAGCTTGCGCGCCGACTTGACGCCTCGTTCTGCGCCGCTGTCGAACTGATTGCCGCCTGCCGCGGCTGCGTGATCGTGACCGGCGTCGGCAAGGCCGGGCTGATTGCGAAGAAACTCGTCGCGACCTTCTGCTCCACAGGAACTCGGTCCTTCTTCCTGCACCCTACAGAAGCGTTTCATGGGGATCTGGGGTGTTTGGGGCGTGATGACGTTCTTCTCGCATTCTCCAACAGCGGCGAATCTGAAGAAGTCGTACGGCTGCTGCCATCCTTGCGACAGGCCGAGGTTCCCGTCGTAGCGATCACCGCCGGCACCCACAGCACTCTCGGGGCGAAGGCCGAGGTGACTCTGTGTTTGGGGCAGTTGACGGAAGCGGGACTTCACGGCCTCCCCCCCACGACCAGCACGACGGCGATGCTGGCCTTGGGGGATGCCCTGGCGGTGGTCGTCGCCGAAACCCGCGGCTTCACGCCCCAGCAGTTCGGACGACTTCACCCGGGGGGGAGTCTTGGTCGACGACTTTCCTCGGTGCAGGACGTCATGCGGAAAGGGAGCGAACTGCGGGTGGCGCGCCAATCGGCGACAGTTCGCGAAGTTCTGACGACGTTATGCCGACCGGGGCGACGCACGGGAGCGGTGATGCTTGTGGATGCCGACGGCCGATTGAGCGGTTTGTTCACGGACAGCGACCTGGCCCGGCTGCTTGAACAACGCCGGGACGGGCAGTTGGATCGTCCCATCGCCGAGGTCATGACGACAGGACCGATCACGCTCCCGGATTCAGCGATCCTCTCGGAGGCGGTTCAGATCTTGAGTCAGCGCCATTTGAGCGAATTGCCGGTCGTGGACGACGACGGTCGCCCCGCGGGACTGCTCGACATCACCGACGTGATCGGGCTGATGCCGGCGGAAGCCTGAAACTGCGCGGCAGCGGGCGAACGTTTTCGCCGCGCTGCCCCGGTCGCGAAGGCCGTGTCCGATGGATCCAGGAGTGCGTGGAACTCTCCGCCAATGATGCGACGCCTGCTGCTGACGAGCGCGGTGGCCCTGTCTCTGATGGGGTTGTACGGCATCTACACCCTCACCACGCAGCCGCTGCTGGTGCTGCCGACGCTGAGCGTCACGCCGACCGAAGGTCCCGTGAACGCCCATCCGCGCCCCGTTGAGAACGTTCGCGTCGCCCAGACCTATCTTCCGCAGCAGGAATGGGCGGCCAACGCCCAGTATCACATCCAGCTCAAGACGAGTTCCGGCTTCATCTTCACCAACGAATGGCAACTGCAGGGGGCCGAAAAACGGATTCGCATGCGGCCCTTCGCCGCGGTCTGGATGCAGAAGAATTCGAAGTCCGACGCGGAAGAAGCCATCACCATCGTCAGCGAATCCGCCGTCGTGAAGTTTGCCGGGTCGCTGGAGATGCCCTCCCCGGATCCCGGTCGGCTGGTTCATGCAACCCTTGAAGGCCGGGCGCAGGTGACGGGACCTCAAGGGCTGCTGATCGATGGGAAGAACCTCTACTTTTCCGAGGCGGCCCGGTCGCTCTACACCGACAATCCGGTCCGGTATGAGTACGCCGGCAATCGCGGCAATGCCGACAAGCTGTCGATCGATCTGATTCCGCAGGAAGGTGAACCCGGCGACGAGCGGCCGCACATCTTCGGCCTTCGCAATGTGCGGTTGAGCCAGAATGTCGTGATGGAGCTGCAACTCAAGGACGGGCAGGACGCCTTTCCGCTCAAGGTCAAGTGCGACGGGAGTTTCGACTTCGATCTGCTGCAGCAACGGGCGAGCTACACCGACAACGTTGTCGCGATGCGCAAGACCGGACCGACGACATTCGACTGGATCGAATGTCAGCGCCTGGTGCTGCAGTTTGAGACTCCGGCGGACGGTCGACCCTCAAGGCCGTTGCCGACGCCGGGGCAACCGGATCAGTATCAGGAACTCGATCCGCGACTGAAATTTCGGTGGCTGCAGGCGGACGCGGCGGCGCCGGGACCGCCTCACGAAGGCCGCCTTGCGCAGGTCAAGCTGTTCTCCAATGAGCGCCAGCTCGAAGCCCGAGCGACATCGCTGACCTACAACGGCCAGAATCGCCAGATTCGCCTGACCGATCCGGAAGGGGTGCAGATCCTGCAGTCGCGGAACCCGATGCTGAATTGTCCGGAGGTCATGATCGCGCTCGACGCCGCGAACGGCCTGCAGTCCGCCCTCTGCCGCGGTCCCGGGTGGATGGTGCATCGCGACGCAAAAACCAAGTCGGTCGTGTTCGCCGCCGATTGGAAGACCCACCTCACTTACGCTCCGGATCCCGCGACGGGATGGAACGTGGTTGAGCTGCGCGACACGGCGTCGTTTCGTCATCCCGCCCAGGAGAGCGCCCTCGGGGCCGAATTGATTCACGTGTGGGTCAAGCCGAAACCCGGCCCTTCTCCGGCGGCCCGGTCCGACATGGACCTGTCGCAAGACCTCAACGGTTACGAAGTGCAGCGGATGGAGGCGCATCAGGACGTCGTTTTCGTCAGTCCCAAGCTGGAGGCCAACGGGCGGTCCCTCGAAATCTGGATTGATCCGCAGGTCTCGGCGGCGGCGCCGATCGTCAAACCGGCCTCCCGAACGCCCACCGCGGAGTCGGGGGAGGGAACCCCGGAAGTTGCCCCGGAATCGCCTCTGGGAACGGAACCCTTGTCGGCCACAGCGGAGAAAATTCAGGTTCGTCTGCGTCCGGCCGCGAATCAGCGGCCGCCGGAGCCTGCGGATGTCTGGGCGCAAGGGCGTGTGGTCATCAAACGGGCGGGTCCAAGCGAGGTCCATCCCCTGAGCATTCAGGCGGAGCGGGCCCACGTCGAGAATCGCGGCGGCCAGCAGCAGATTGTGCATCTCTTCGGCCCGCCGGCGCATGTGCGCGACAAGGATCTGCACCTGCAGGGACAGGCGATGCACCTCGACCGTGCCGAAAACGACTTTCATGTTGACGGCGAAGGCGCGTTTGAGTTTCTCGTTGCGAATGACCTCGACGGCAAGCCGCTGGAAGTCCCGTCGCCGTTGACGATTTCCTGGAACGAACGCATGTCGTTCGACGGGCAGGTGGCGATATTTCACGGACGGGCGACGGCGGTCCTCGGCGATCGTAATCTCAGTTGCGAGACGATGACCGTCTCCTTCGACGAACGGGTGCTGTTCGATTCTCCGCCCCCCAGGAACCGCAAGCTCAACATTCAGGAGATCCATTGTCAGGATCGAGTGCAGCTGCGCAGTCAGACTTACAAATTGCGCAAACTCGTGGAGATTCAGACGGCGGAAGCCTGGGAGCTGCGCATGAACCGCCGGACGGGCTGGATGTTCGCACAAGGTCCCGGGGTGATGCAGATGTGGCAGCGCGGAGACAAGTCCCGCAACGGTCTGGTCGCTCAACAGACCGCCAATGCCAACGCGCCGATTCAGACCGATACTTCGGAATGGCAGTATACCTGGGTGAAATTCGACGGCACCATGGAAGGGCGGATGGAGCAGAACTCTGCGGTGTTCAAGCAACGCGTGGAGTTGGTTCATGGTCCCGTCAAGCTGCCGAACCAGGTCTTTACCGCAGACAATCTCCCGGTCAACGGCGGCTTCATGTCGTGTGATGAGTTGCAGGTCAAACAAGTCCGCGGCGACGACGGTCAGGAATCGCTCATTCAGTGGGCCGGGGATGGAAATGTGCGGCTGGAAGGCCGCGGGAAGGGGACGCAGGCCTTCGCCGCTTCCGCGGACCAGGTGATCTACGACGAAGTCCGCTCGTCGTACATTCTCCGGGCCAAGGGGAGGAATAAGGTCCGTTTCTGGAACGACGTCCAACCCGGCGCGGTCCGGGAGCCGACGGCGTTCCAGCGCGGGGAGTTCTTCCCGGAGACTCGGGAATTGCGCATCGACGGCGCCGTCGGAGCGCAGGGGATGCAATGACTCCGCGCGGAGCCGGAGTGCGCACGTTGTGGTCCGGCTCCATTTGCGGCTGAGTCGACAAGGGATATTGTACGGGGGAGTTGCGAGCGTGCCGAGACGTCTCCGTTCGTAGGCTCCAGCACCTGAGGACCTCGTTCGCATGTTCGAACCCGCACCGTCTGTTCCGGCCGTCAAGCTCTCGTTCGAAAACTACGATCCGGAGGGGTTCTACGACGAGATGTTCGCGGTCATGGGTCAGCCGCGCGCCGAGGCGGTCGATCTCGTCCATCGCATCGAGAGTCTCGACGTCGGCGAATTGCTCCGCCGTCAGGCGGCGGCCGAGCGTCTATTGTTTCGTCTGGGGATCACCTTCAACGTCTATGGTGAAAGCCAGGGAACGGAACGGATCTTCCCGTTCGACATCCTCCCCCGGATTGTGGCCGCCGCCGAATGGGCGCGGCTCGAACTGGGTTTGAAACAGCGGATTCGAGCGCTGAATCACTTCATCGACGACGTCTATCACGATCAGCACATCCTGCATGACGGCGTCGTCCCCCGCGAACTGGTGCAGGACGCCCGCAGCTATCGTCAGACCTGCCACGGCCTGAATCCGCCTCACGGCGTGTGGTGCCATGTCACCGGGACCGACCTGATCCGCGATCGCGACGGCGTGGTGTACGTCCTGGAGGACAATCTGCGCTGTCCCTCCGGCGTCTCCTACGTCTTGCAGAATCGGCAGGTCATGCGTCGGACCTTTCCGCGGTTGTTCAATTCGAACAACGTGCGGCCCGTCGCAGACTACCCCAGCAAATTGCTGCAGATGCTGGAGTCTCTGGCCCCCAGCGGTGCGGCGCGACCCCGCGTGGCGCTCCTGACGCCGGGAGTGTTCAACTCGGCCTACTACGAGCACTCATTTCTCGCGCAGCAGATGGGCGTCGAACTTGTCGAAGGACGAGATCTGGTGGTGCAGGACGGATTCGTCTCCATGCGGACGACATCAGGGTTCGAACGGGTCGACGTGATTTATCGACGCATTGACGATGACTTTCTTGATCCGCGTGCCTTTCGCCCCGATTCGATGCTGGGTGTGCCCGGCTTGATGGACGCTTATCGGCGGGGACGGGTGGCGCTGGCGAACGCTCCGGGAACCGGCATCGCCGACGACAAAGTGATCTACGCCTACGTCCCGCAGATGATTCGTTATTACCTCAACGAAGAGGCGCTGCTCCCCAACGTCCCGACGTATGTCTGCGCCGACGCCGAGCAGCGCGCGTATGTGCTCGATCATCTGGAGGAACTGGTCGTTAAGGCCGCCAACGAATCCGGCGGCTACGGGATGCTGATCGGTCCGCAGTCGTCGGCGGAGCAGCGTCAGAAGTTCGCGGGGCTGATTCAGGACAATCCGCGGAACTACATCGCTCAACCGACGCTGTCGCTGTCGCGGGTGCCGACGATTGTCGGCGATCACTTCGAAGGCCGCCATGTCGACCTGCGACCGTACATCCTCTACGGAGACGATCTTTTCGTGCTGCCGGGCGGACTCACGCGCGTCGCCTTGCGGAAGGGTTCACTGGTGGTGAACTCCTCGCAGGGGGGCGGCAGCAAGGATACGTGGGTGCTTGTCGACCGTCATGAAGAAGAGGAGACTGCGACCGCGCCCCAGCCGTTGCCATCGCAAAGTCAGACGTAAGTTCGCGGCGAACATCGGACGGCGCGTCCGCCGTTGCGCCGGAACGATTTCGAGCCTGCGTCCGACATTTGCGGTCGCCGAAGCAGCAGCCGATCGACAGTTCCGTCAGGGAAATTCCATGCTCAGCCGTGTTGCCGATGCCATCTACTGGATGAGCCGTTATGTCGAGCGGGCCGAGAATCTCGCGCGGTTCGTCGACGTGTCGCTCAATCTGCAGATCGAGTGCGGCAGCGATGCCGGGGATCTTTGGCCGTCGCTGGTCCACGTCACCGGCGACCAGGAATGGTTCTCAAATCGTTACGGCCTGGCGACCCCCGACAGCGTGCTGCACTTTCTCACGTTCGATGTGGAATACCGGCACTCGATCCATTCGTGCCTGGTCGCCGCCCGCGAGAACGCCCGCTGCATCCGCGAGACAATTTCCTCCGAAATGTGGGAGCAACTGAACCAGTACTA
Organism: Planctomycetaceae bacterium; assembly: GCA_033762515.1. Classification (GTDB taxonomy): domain Bacteria; phylum Planctomycetota; class Planctomycetia; order Planctomycetales; family Planctomycetaceae; genus DSVQ01. Next base: position 8,622 of record JANRLN010000021.1, on the reverse strand, counting down.
TCTGACCGTCCGCGAGGCGGAGTTGGACCCGCAAGTGCGGCAGGCCCCGCAGGAGTTTTTTCAGGAGATCAAGCTGCAGAGCCAGTTGTTCAAGGGGCTGACCGACAGCACCATGTCGCGCGGCGAAGGCTGGAATTTTGCGCGTCTGGGACGCCTGCTGGAGCGTGCCGACAAGACGTCGCGATTGCTGGACGTGAAGTATTACATCCTGCTGCCCAAGCTGCACGATGTGAATTCCACCATCGACGATCTGCAGTGGCAGGCGGTGCTGCGTTCGGTCTCGGGATTTGAGATGTATCGCCAGCAGCATCACGGCATCACACCGCAGAAAGTGGTGGAATTTCTGCTGCTGGATCGCCTGTTTCCGCGGGCGATTCATTACGCCGTGACGCAGGCGGAAGTGGCGATGCACGCCATCACCGGCACCCCGCCCGACACGTATCGGAATCCGGCGGAAATGCGACTCGGCCAGTTGCGGTCAGAGTTGGCCTATGCCAGCGTCACTGAAATCATCAATAACGGGTTGCACGAGTACATCGACCAACTGCAGGGGCGGTTGAACCAGGTCGACAGCGCGATCTACGACACATTCATCGCGAAAGAAGCCCAGGGATAGCAATCCCCGGGCTTCAGTAGGTTCGTCGCGACGTCGATCTGCAGCAGTTACTTCTTCTTGACGATCGCGAACGCGTCGTCGAATGCCGCGTTCTTGAACAGCATTTCCTTGCGATCCGCCTCGCTGGCGGCGGCAGCCTTGCCCTGGCAGTTTTCACAGCAGAACGCAACCTTCACGCCGCCGACTTCGACGGTCTTCGATTCATCGACCGGCTGGCCGGAAATCGGGCACTTGGTCTGCGTGAACTGCTTGGTGGCGACCAACTGATGATTGGCTGCAGCAGCGAACTTCGCGGTTTCGCCCGTGAATTTCGCCTTGCAATTGTCGCAGCAGAAGTAGACCTTGCCGCCCTTGTATTCCGCGAACTTGTCTTCCTTGGCGTCCGGCTTGCCCGCCACCAGGCATTTGGCCGAAAACTTTTCCTTCTCAGCGTCGGCGGCGATCACAAGGCTGCCGACCAGGACGGCAGCCAGACAGAGACTGATGTGACGGAGATCCATGTTGGGTTGACCTTATTGCAGAGGGTGTGGAGAAAGTGCACGGATTGACCGACTGCAGCAAAGGGGCGCAGCCAAGTCATCGAGAGAGAACCAGGGAACATTCCCTGGCGAAAGCGTCTGCGCCAATGCAGTTACGGACGCTCAGGTCAGTGAGCGGCAAAGCTGCGTGAGATCGGGTTCTCGCGCCGCGGGCGCGGAATCACGCGCCTTCTGCGGCAGCGTCTCTCCGCGAGCTTCTAAGGTCACCGGCTCAATCCGAAAGGCGACCAGGCGCTGAGCTTCATCGACCGCAGCGGTGAGAGACCGCGACGCGGCCAACACACCGGCCGGCGCCAGTTCTCGATTGCATCCGCAGACCGGGGTCGCGGATGAGGTGGTGCTGCGCTTCTGAGCGGCTTTCAGGAGCCGCGCCGCGCAACAGGGCGAAAGGGGCGACGCCGCGTGGAGTTGAGATTCATCCCTCTGGCGCCGACTGCAGCAGCACTCTCGCGCGCTCCAACTGGGCAACGCCAAGGCGACCGCCAACACCGCAACGATAGCTCGCAGAATCCAGGACACTTGGTGCTCGCCAGGCAAACATCCATTCACTTTGTTGGATCTTAGAGGGGACGGCCCGCGAAAGACAAGGGAGGATTCCCGGGATGATGTGAACAAATGGGTTGTTCGTTGCGGACGAGAGCCGGTTTCCAGGTTCAAGCGCGCGTTCGGGAGCAGCGGCGCCGACCGAAAGGGCTGGCCTCTCGAACTCACTGCGACACTCATTCCGCGGTGAACAGTGGCCGGGATTTCGAACGCCGGGAAGCAAGGGCCCACCATTTCTCATCACGAAATGGTCATCCGGTCGTCAGCGACTACAAACCTGCAACATCTTCATCAGGGAACACCTTCCATGCGACCTCAGATTACGCGGCATCCGACCCTTCGAGGCGCCTATCAATTGAAGTCCGAGCAATGGTTGCCGCGTCCCCGAGCGGAAGTGTTCGAATTTTTCGCGGACGCCTTCAATCTGGAAGACATCACCCCGCCCTGGCTCAACTTCCACGTGGTGACGCCGAAGCCGATTGTGATGGCCGCCGGGACGCTCATCGAGTACCGGCTGCGGCTGCACGGCATTCCTCTCTGGTGGCAAACCGAGATCAGCCGCTGGGAACCCCCGTTTTCGTTCGTCGATCAGCAGCTTCGCGGCCCTTACCGTTTGTGGCATCACCTGCACACGTTCGAGGAACGGGACGGCGGCACATTGTGCACCGACGTCGTCGACTACGCCTTCTTCGGTGGGCCGCTGATCCATGCCCTGCTGGTCAAGGGAGATCTCGACAAGATCTTTACTCACCGCAGCGAACGCATGCACGCACTCTTCGGAACCGCGGCACTGACGACCGTGTGAAGGCCGCTACAGGACGAAGGCCACACCGTCGATGGTCTGCAGGCGCGCATAGACGGCCAGCACCTGCACTGCGGTTTCGACCCAGGGTGTGATCGTCACCGAGACGTGCTTTCCCTTCGAGGAATGCGTCAGCTCGTAGGGTGAGTCGAACTCATGATCGAGTTCGCTGCGGATCGCGGCCACGATTTCCGCCACGAAGCGCTCATCGCCGCGGCCGATCGCCTTGAAAACGAACTGACCCGGAAACTGATGCGTCGCTTCCAGGAGTTCGACGGGGGGCAGTTCGCTCATGACGGTTCCTTGCGCGGGACTTGGGGAAGTGTAGCCTTCCCGCATCCCGGTTTCACGACCCTTTCCACGAAAACCGGCGGACGCTATTGTTCGGGGAGTTGCGGGGGCCGAACTTTGGTTTGCGGCCCTCGACTCTTCTCCGAGGCAAATCGATCCCATGCGCGCTCTGCAACTTGAACAGCCGAAACAGTTTCGCATCATCGATCTTCCCGAACCCGAGGCCCCGTCCGCAGGCGAAGCGGTCGTTCGCGTGCACCGCGTGGGAATCTGCGGAACGGATATCAGCGGTTACCTGGGAAAGATGCCGTTCTTCAGTTATCCGCGCATTCCAGGACACGAACTCGGCGTGGAAGTGGTCGCGGTCGGGGCCGACGTCAGCCATGTCGCCGTGGGCGACAAGTGCTCTGTGGAACCCTATATCAATAACGTTCAGAGTTTCGCCAGCCTCCGCGGCCGCGGCAATTGCTGCGAAGATCTGCAGGTTTTGGGCGTTCATACCGACGGCGGCATGCGTCGCCTGTTCAAGCTCCCCGCACGGAAGCTGCACAAGGCGACCTCGCTGACGATGGAGCAACTGGCGCTGGTCGAAACCCTCGCGATCGGCTGCCACGCGGTCCAACGCGGCGATCCACAACCCGGCGAGAATGTGCTGGTCATCGGGGCCGGTCCGATCGGCTTGTCGGTCATCGAGTTCGTCAGGCTGAGCGGGGCCAATTTGATCGTGATGGACATGGTTCCCTCGCGCTTGGCGTTCTGCGCGGAAACGATGGGCGTCCAGCACACGGTCATGTTCGCCAACGACGGATCTGAGGAGAAGAAACTCAGGGAGCTGACCGGGGGGCATCTGCCGACGATCGTCATCGACGCCACCGGAAATTCCAAGTCGATGTCGAATGCGCTCAACTATGTGGCCCATACGGGCAAGCTCGTTTTCGTGGGAATTACGACCGACAATGTGTCCTTCCCGCATCCGTTGATGCACCGCCGCGAAATGACGCTCCTCGCCTCCCGCAACGCGATGCCGGAAGACTTCAATCGGATTATCGAGCACATCGAACACGGCCGGATCGACACGCGTCCGTGGATCACCCATCACGCGACGTTCGATTCGCTGATTGACGAGTTCCCGTCGTATACGCGACCGGAAACAGGTGTGATCAAGGCGATTGTGGAAGTGGACTAGCGGCTGAGCCGGTTTTCAGCTGGCTGCAGTGAGTGAAAGCACCAAATCCGAAGCACGAAATCCGAAAGAGAACCAAATCGGTATGAAGCTCGAAACAAAATCTGCAACGCACCTGGTTTGAAGTTTTTGTCATTTCCGTTTCCTGCGGATTTCGAGTTTCGGAGTTTTGATGCTTTGGTCTCAAGAGGTTCCACATGATTCGCTCCGCCGTCACGGTCAGTCTCGTCGAACAAGCCCGCAGCGGGCCGTTCGTGTTTCATGGCGATCTGGCTGCGGGAGTGCGGACGGCGGCGGAACTTGGCTATCACGCGGTGGAGATCTTCGCCCCTGCGCCTGACGCCGTGCCCCCCGCCCAGCTGCAACCGTTGTTGAAGGAGACCGGGCTGGCGGTCGCCGCCGTCGGCACCGGGGCCGGCTGGGTGATTCACAAGCTGTCTCTCACAAGCCCAGACGCATCGATCCGTCGTCAGGCGATTCAATTTATTCAGTCGATGATTGACTTCGGCGGTCCTTACGGCGCCCCGGCGATCATTGGGTCGATGCAGGGTCGGCATGGCGACGGCGTCGCTCCCGAGCAGGCTCGCGACTGGTTGCGCGCGGCGCTCGATGAACTCGGGGAGGAAGCCCGCCGCTACCACGTGCCCCTGATCTATGAACCCCTCAATCGCTACGAGACCAATCTCACGAACACGGTGGCGGCGGGCGTCGAGCTGCTGCAGTCCCTGCAGACCGACAACGTGCGGCTGCTGGCCGACCTGTTCCACATGCAGATCGAGGAGGTTGATGTGGCGGCGGCGCTGCTGCACGGCGGCCGGTTCATCGGCCACGTTCACTTCGTCGACAGCAATCGCCGACCGGTCGGCTGCGGTCATATGAGCTACGGCCCAATCGTCGCCGCGTTGCGAGAGAGTGGTTACGCCGGCTACGTCTCCGCCGAAGCCTTCCCCTGGCCCGACTCGCGGAAGGCGGCGGAACAGACGCAGCGGGCGTATCGCTACTGGTTTGATACGCCGATCGAATAGTCTTTTTCACATCGAAGCCCAGGGATCGCGATCCCCGGGGCTTCTACGAGCGCTCACCAACATGCTGAAACACCAACTCCTGCATCCCGAAATCTCCGCGATTCTCGCCCGAGCCGGGCATCATGCAAAGGTGTTGATCGCCGATGGGAACTACCCGGCGTCGACAAAAAAAGGGCCGAACGCCCAACTGGTGAGTTTGAATCTCTGCCCCGGGGTCGTCACCTGCAGCCAGGTGCTGCAGACGCTGCTGACGGCGATCCCCGTCGATGAGATCAACACGATGGGGATTCCCGCGGACGACCCCTACGCCCAGCAAGGCGACCCGCCGGTTTGGGCCGAGTATCGCCAGATCATCGCCGCGAGCGGATCAACCTTGGAGCTCAAGCCCATCTCCAAATGGGACTTCTATGACGCCGTCGCCTCGCCCGATCACGTGCTGACGATTCAAACCGCCGATGCGGCGCTCTGGGCGAACGTGCTGCTGTCTCTCGGCTGCCGGACGGCGTGATGGACCAAGCGCAGCCACCGTCGGCTCGCTGGGAATTGGCGCGGGTGCTGCTCAACCGCGATGCGCGCCAGTTGACGCCGCATGAGTTTCGACTGGGAGCGTTGCTGCTGCTGTTCCTGTTCGTCGTGCTGCCGGCGAGTCAATCCACGACGGTCGGAGCCCCCGGCCTGGGAGTCCTGCGCAGCATCGTAATTTGTGCCGCGGTCTGGGTCATCGCCGCGGGAATGGCAGGTTTCATTTCTCTGCTGAATGACGAATGGACCGGTTACAACCTGGAACTGCTCCGTCTGACGGGCATGAGTGCGGCCGACCTGGTGTGGGCCAAAGGGATTCCCCAACTGGCGACGGTGGCTTCCGGCGTCGTGCTGAGCTTCCCGATGGCGCTGCTTTCGGTGACGCTCGGCGGCGTGGCTCTCGTTCAGGTGGGCGCGATCTACGTTCAGTTGCTGGTGCTGATTTCGCTCGTCGCGGTCAGCTCGCTGCTTGCAGGTACGCTGCTCAAAGACCTGGCCAATGCCAGGATCATGGCTGTCGGCTTGATGGTCGCGTACGGGCTGTGCACGTTGGGAGCCGACCTGTTCGTGTTTCAGACGATGAACTTTCGAACGCCGCCAACGCAACCTCAATGGTGCCTGTTGACCGAATGCGTGCGCGTCCTCGACAGTCGTTTCGTCGGTCCCATTGCCAGTTGGCCGGTGCTGCTCCACCTGATGGCTGGTGCTGGTCTGCTGGTCGTCACTCGGAGATGGATGGCTTGGAATTGGGAGCGCGCCGCCGATCAGATGCCTTCGCCGACGGTCTCAGAGGAGCAACCAAAGCAACCCCAGCCGCTCTGGCGGCCGGCCCTACCGCCGCCGCGATGCTCCGGCAACCCCATCGTCTGGAAGGACTACTACTTCCTTTCGGGCGGCGATGAAATGCAGTACGGCAAGTGGCTCTTCCTGTTGGTTCCGTTGACTCCAAACCTGGTGTGTCTGTGGATGGGACTGGGCGACAGCCGGGGCCTGCGGGTCAGCGGCGTGGTTTTTGTCGTCATCGGATTCTTTTCCATCTTCGCTGCGATCGGCGTCATCACGTTCACCGCCCAGCGGCTCTGGCAGACGGAAATTCAGGAACGGACGCTCGGGAGCTTGGCGCTCCTTCCGTGGGAGCCCTGGGACATGATCACGGCCAAGCTCCGCGTGCTCGCGCTGGTCAGCGCTCAAGAGATGGTGATCTTCGCGGCGACCCTGCTCGGCCTGCTGCTCTATCGACAATGGATCGGTGCGGGCTTGCTGACGGCGCTGCTACTGTCGCTGCCGATGATTGTCTGCACCGACGCCGCGTGGCGGTTCATTCCGCGGACTTGGGAAGGTCTGACCTCCCGCGGAAAGCTCGTCGGAGCTCCCGTCGTCGCGTGGAGTCTCGGGGGGCTTGCGGCGTACTTCGCCCACCCCCTGGCCGGCCTCGCGATGCTTGCGGTTTGTGTGCCGTTTGTCTGTTGGATCGCGATTGACGATTGTGCCGCGCGGTTCGCTCAATATGCGGGCGAAGTGAGCGACCAGTGAACGAGAATTTCCCGTGATCGGAAGCCCAGGGATAGCGATTCCCGGGCTTGAGGGGTATCATATTGGTATCCCAAGATGTGTTGATCCCGCCTGTGCTGCCCTCCGCGGAATCTCCCTGCCATGCGAATCTTCGTCGCGCTGTGTGCCCTCGCTGGTCTGATCGGTCCGACCTTCGTCCGAGCCGCGGATGTACCGCAGTCGGCGGAGACCAAGCCGGTCAGCTTCTACCGCGAAGTCCGGCCGATTCTTCAACGGCACTGTTCGGGGTGTCATCAACCGGCGAAGTCCGGAGGCAAGCTGGTCCTCACCTCCTTCGACGGCTTTCGGAAAGGTGGCGAAAATGGAGCGAGCTACATTCCAGGAAAAGCCGACGACAGCCTGATTCTGCAGTACGTCGTGGGGGATCCCCCCGAGATGCCTCGCGGCGCCGATCCCCTGAAGCCCGCTCAAATTGAGATCCTGCGGCGCTGGATTAACGAAGGGGCCGTCGAAGACGCTCCCGTCGCGGCGGCGGATCCTTACACCCAGGACCATCCGCCAATTTACAGTTCGCCGCCGGTGATCACCGCGCTGGCTTATTCGCCGGACAGCCAGACTCTCGCAGTCAGCGGGCATCATGAAGTCCTGCTGCACAAGGCGGACGGTACGGGGCGGATCGCCCGTCTCATCGGTCGTTCGCCCAAGATCAACTCCATCGACTTCTCCCCGGACGGCAAGTTGCTGGCCACGACGGGCGGCTCTCCTGCGAAGTTCGGCGAAGTCCAGTTATGGGATGCCGCCGCGCACGTGGTGAAGTCGTCGACGGAGATTTCCTTCGACACCCTGTTCGGCGGGGCCTTCAGCGACGACAGCAGGCAATTCAGCTTTGGGGCGTTCGACAACAAGGCCCGCGTGATGGACGTCGAATCGGCCAAAGTCGTCATGACGATGGAAGCCCACTCCGACCTCGTTTTCGACACCACCTTTTCGCTCAAACTCGATCACCTGATCTCCGTCAGCCGCGACATGGCAATGAAGTTGACGGAGATCAAAACCGCTCAGTTTATCGACAACATCACCAGCATCACTCCGGGAGCCCTCAAGGGGGGACTGATGGCGGTGCAGCGGCATCCCAAAGAAGAGCAGGTTCTCATCGGCGGGGCCGACGGCGAGCCGAAGCTCTACAAGATCTTCCGCACCCAGGCCCGCCAGATCGGCGACGACTTCAACAAGATCCGGGCGTACCCGGCGATTCCCGGGCGCATCGTCAGCCTGCAGTTCAGCGCCGATGGGAGTATGTTCGTGGTCGGAAGCAGCAACGCCACCAGCGGGGCCGCCAGGATTTATCAGACGGACGACGCCAAGGTCCTGCACGAGCTTCCCGGCCACACGTCGGGCGTCTTCGCGGTCGCCTTCCGACCCGACGGCAAGCAGGTGGCCACGGGGGGCTTCGACGGCAAAGTGCGACTCTTCGATGTGGAGACCGGAACGCTTGTCGCGGAGTTCATCCCGGTCGAGATCACCCCCGCCGTCGCCGGCGCCGCGGCGCCATGACCCCGTCGGCGTGCGTCGCGACGCCCGCCGACCGT
>JANRLN010000020.1:0-3264 GCA_033762515.1 Planctomycetaceae bacterium | reverse complement strand
GTTCGCCGCCAGCAAGGGGCAGCGGATCATTGTCGATTGCGCGACGCGGGGAATCGATTCCAAGCTGGATGCCGTGGTGATCATCGCTGACGCTGCGGGTCGGGATCTGCTGGTGGAACGCCGGGGCAGCGTCCTGGATTTCAACGTTCCTGCGGATGCCACCTACATCATCAAGGTTCACGAACTCACGTTCAAAGGGGGCCCGGCCTTCTATTATCGACTGGGCGTCTGGGAACAACCCGTGGGAACGCCCGTCGTGCGGCAACCGGGAACGACGCGCGTCAACTCCTTCTCCTGGCCCCCTGCGGGTCTCCCCGTCACCTCTGCGTTGACGGAATCCGAGCCGAACGGTGATCGCAAGCAGGCGCAGAAAATCACGCTGCCCTGCGACATCGCCGGCAGCTTCTTTCCCGCCGCTGATGTGGATGTCTTCGAGTTCGACGCCAAAGCGGGCGAAGAATGGTGGGTGGAGGTCGCGTCCGAGCGGTTTGGGCTGCCGACCGATCCGGCGATTCTGGTGCAGCACGTGTCCCGCAATGGAGACGCGGAAACTCTCACCGACGTCGCGGAACTCGTGGACATCCCCAGTCCTGTGAAGATCTCCAGCAACGGCTACGCTTACGACGGTCCTCCCTACGACGCCGGCACGGCGGACGTCCTTGGCAAGGTGGTCATCAAGACCGATGGCGTCCATCGCCTGCAGTTGACCGACCTGTTCGGCGGCACCCGCAGCGATCCGCGGAACATCTATCGCCTCGTGGTCCGCAAGGCCGAACCCGATTTCGCACTCGTCGCCTGGGCGCTCCACATGGAACTGCGCAACGGCGATCGAAACGCCTTGTCGAAGCCGTTGTCATTGCGAGGCGGCGCCACGATGGCCCTGGAAGTGATCGCTTTCCGCCGCGACGGCTTTGACGGTGAGATTGATCTGGTCATGGAAGGGCTTCCCGAAGGCGTGACCGCCACTGGACTCAAGATTCCCGCGGGGCAGTCACGGAGCCTGATGCTGATCACGGCGAACCAGAACGCGCCCCGTTCGCTGGTGAATGCATCTTTTTACGGACGAGGCCTGATCAACGGGGCGGCGGTGACCCGACAGTGCCGGCTGGCATCGATGGCGTGGCCGATTCCCGACGCGTGGCATGAGGTCCCCAGCCCCCGACTGGTGGCCGACGTACCGGTCTCGGTCAGCGGGATCGATTTCGCCCCGATCTCCATCGCCCCCTCAACGAAACTGATTGAAGCAACCGTCGGCGAAACCGTGAGGGTGCCGCTCGTGCATACCCGTCGCAGCGAATTCTCCGGGGCGACGCTGAACCTGCGCACCACCGGCGCCGGGTTCGAGCGGGTTCCGGCGTTCGATGTCCCGCTCACGGCGGACACCTCGGAAGCGGTACTCGACCTCGCGACCCTCAAAACCCCTCCCGGCGATTATTTGATCGCCTTTTACGGCAGTGCGGTGGCGAAGTACCGCCATCAACCGGAAGCAGTGGCTGCCGCCGAAGAGGCGCGCAAACAGGTTGAGGCCGAGATTTCCTCGCTGGATGCGGAAATGAAGAAACTCGCGGAGGCCGCCCAGGCTGCCGCTCCGGAGGCGAAAGCGGCCGCCGATCAGGCGGTTGCGGAGATTGCCGCCAAACAGAAGGCCGCCGCCGCCGCTTTGGCCGCCGCGACCGACAAGGTGAAGAAGGCCACCGAGGCCGCTCAGCCTCGCGACATTGTGGACATTGTCGTTTCGGAACCCATCGCGATTCGCGTCAAGCCCGCGGAGACAAAATGAGTCGTTCTCACGCTCCCACGTCACATCCCGGCTGCGCCGGTCCGGGTTCGGTTTGCGGTCCGAGTCGCCGCAACTTCCTGCAGGCCGGACTGGCCGGGTTCGCCACCCTGAGTCTGCCGGGCATTCTGCGCCTGCAGGCCCAGAATCGGCTGCAGGCCGCCGAATCAACGAGCGGCAGCCGATCCAAAAACGCCGTGATCATGATCTGGCAACCAGGCGGCTTGTCGCATATCGACTCGTACGATCCCAAGCCGAACGCCGGCAGCGAATATCGCGGACCGTTCAGCCTGATCGACACCAAGTTGCCCGGACTGCAGTTCACGGAGCTGCTCCCCAGGCAGGCGGCGCTGGCCGACAAGTTCACCGTGCTTCGGTCGATGCGGCAGGGAGCAGGCGGCCACCCGGCAGGGTCAATGCAGCTCCTGTCCGGCGACCCCGACACGCGCGACAAGCCCAAGCCGCGCTATCCCGACTGGATGTCGGTCACCAACTACCTTCGCTCGCAGGCCGGGCCGCGCCAGAATCCGTTGCCCTCGTATGTGGGGATCAATCCGCCGCTGGAATACAACGGCCCCGCGTACCTCGGCGACGCCTATTCCCCGTTCACCGTGCATGGCGATCCCAATCTGCCGACGTTCTCGGTTCCCAACATCGGCCTCTCTGATGAAAGCCAGGTCCGCCGACTCGGTCGCCGGGCGACGTTGCGGCAGAACCTCGACACGCTGGAACGGGCCTTCGATCAAGCCCGCGAACTGGCGGCGCTCGACGAGTTCGAAGTAAAAGCGATGACGTTGCTGACGAATCCGCAGACAAAGGAAGCCTTTGATCTCAGCCGCGAAGATGCCGCGACCCGCGACCGCTACGGCCGCAACTCCTGGGGACAACAGTTGCTCCTCGCCCGGCGGCTGATCGAAGCCGGCGTCGACGTGCTGACGACCAGCCTCAGCGGCCCCCTGTGCGGACGCGTCAACAACTGGGACGACCATGCGGTCAATCACAACGTGTTTGAAGCGATGCGCTTCCGGGCCGATGTCTACGATCAGGCGGTTTCCGCCCTCATCGAAGACATCTACGCCCGCGGATTGAATGAGCGGGTGCTGGTTTGCGTGACCGGCGAATTTGGGCGCACACCCAAGATCAGCTACGCCGCCAGCACCGGAGCCGGGAACGCCAGCGCTCCCGCGGGGACGCAGCAGCCCGGTCGCGATCACTGGCCGCGGGCCTTTTCGAACATCTGGTTCGGCGGGGGGATCGAAACCGGTCGGTTCATCGGCGCCACCGACAAGCGCGGTGAAGACTCCATTGAGCGGATCTGCAGCGCGGGCGATTTCCTGGCGACCATCTATCACCACCTGGGGATCGACGCCAATAAGACCCTGATCAAGGACTTCAACGGCCGTCCCACGCCGATCGTGGATCACGGCAAACCGATTCCGGAATTGATGGGCTAGACCAATATCAATCGTGGGGTGGTTTGAGAGCGT
>JANRLN010000019.1:0-4035 GCA_033762515.1 Planctomycetaceae bacterium | reverse complement strand
GTTGCGGTGGAGCAACCCGAGACGGCTCCCAGGAGCAAAATTGCACCGGCCGTCGCCATGGAACGGCATGCCCGCAGGGACCGGGAAATCGAAGGGACAAGGGGCATCGTCGCACGTTCCCATGTGAGGCAAATGGACTGTCGGCGCGGATCGGCTTGGTGTCGACTGAGGTTGGCGAGATGCATCCGCGGCGAGGCGATTATGCCCACTGCGTGTGAGCAAAGGAAGTATTGATCCGCCTGCGCGTTCTTCGCGGTGGGAAAGTCTGATGCATCTTCCCTCGCGGAGAACTCCCGCCATCCGCAACTTGGTCACCCCGAAGGGAGCCGCGGCCACAAGGGGAACACCGTCTGCGGCCGTTACGTATGCGGATGACCATTCACCGCGTGCGCGGGGGGCGTGAGCGGAGGAGCGGGCTGCGAACGCGAATAGATTTCGTATTGTGTGACGAGTCGAATGAGCTCGACGGTCGACTGCACGTGCAGCTTCTTCATGATGCTCGCCCGGCGGAGTTCGACCGTCCGTTCGGTGATCTCCAATTTGCCGGCGATCGACTTGTTGGGAATGCCCGTCAGGACGAGTTCCAGGACTTCCCGCTCGCGGGGCGTCAACTCGGCCAGCCGACGGCCGATTTCGTCCCATTGCTCACCGGCCGAACGCCGTGAGATGTCATCGGCAATCGCCCGTTGGACGCGGTCCAACAATGACTGTCGATGGAACGGCTTTTCCAGGAATTCCACGGCTCCGCTCTTGAGAGCGCGGACTGCCATCGGGACATCAGCGAAGGCCGTCATGAAAATGACGGGGAGCCGCACCCCCTGGGCCAGCAAATGCTCATACAACTCCAGGCCGCTCATATCAGGCATACGGACGTCGAACAGCAGGCAGCCCGGGCGGTCGTCGCGGTAGAGCGTGAGAAATTCGGTGGCGCTGTTGTAAACCTGCACCAGCAGTCCCACCGATTGCATCAGGAAGGCCAGCGATTCGCGCATGTCGGGGTCATCATCGACGACATGCACGATCGGGGGCAGATCGTCAGGCATGGCGAGACTCCCGATGGCGAGGGAAAGGCGGTCCAGTTCCAATCGCCGTGTTCTGTCCACGGTCACGGCAGGGCTTCCCGATGTGGTTTCACTCAGACTCTAACTCCACCCAATATCGTTTCGCGACCGTGCGCCGCGTTTCCGGACGACCTCGAGCACGGCTCCTGGATAAAGCTGTGCAATCCGTGCGCCAGTGATTCACCTTTATGTAACATCCTGTCCACCAGGAACTTCGGTCCCGATTCCCGCTGGATTTCAGGGCCTCCCGTCCAGGAAAACCGCTTTGTGAAGACCTCGGATGTCGTGGAATGCTAAGGTGTTGAGAGGAATTTGCGGGGCTGCCGGCGGCCAGCGACAGCCCTTTCACGGGGTGTGATCCGCAAGCCTCCCGTGCTCAATTTGCTGGCACACCTGCCTTAAGGACTCCTGGACGGACTCGTTTGAGACCGCGACTCCAATGCCTCAGCCGTGACTTTTCGAGGCGTGCAACCTGGAACCGTTTCGAGAGGTAACAGACGTCGGGAACCCGATTTTGATCGATTGGGAGAAGCAGGAGAGCACCCGTGCCGACGTCCAACGTGACCGATCGATCGTCGCCCCGCGAACGGCAGTCTCTCGAAGCCGACGATTTCGTCGACGATTCGCCGGCCCTCGCTGAAACCCAGCCGTGGTCGCCGCCTGCGTCCTCGGCTCCGCGTCTTGCCGTGACTGAATTCGCGCCGGAGGACGGCTATTTTTCGTTCGATTCGCTGCCGCCGTTTCCCCACCCGTTGCGGAAGCCGTTCAGCGCCGTGGGCTGGATTGTCTCGCTGCTCTTCGGGATGGTCAGCCTGGTCGTGCTGCTGGCGGTGATTGCGGCCATTCCCGTGGTGAACCTGCTGGCTCTGGGATTTCTGCTGGAAGCCCAGGGACGCGTCGCACGGACCGGCAAACTGCGGTACGCCTTCCCGTTGTTACCCTTGGCGCCCCGTTTGGGGACCATCGTTGTCGGTGTGTGGGTCTGGCTGTTTCTAGTCCGCATCGTCGCCGACGCCGCCGGCGATGCGGCGACGATCGCTCCCGGTTCTGCCGTCGCCGGGGGATGGCGGGCTGCCTTGATACTGATTTCCGCAGGCGTCGCTGTGCACCTCGTGCTGGCGCTGGCCCGCGGGGGTTCCCTGTGGTGTTTCCTTCGCCCGATCAAGAATTTCCGGTGGCTGCGCCAGCAATTTCGTGAGGGGGACTACCTCGGCACGGCCAACGCCGCCATTCGCGACTTCATCGTCGCCATGCGTCTCCCGCATCACTTCCGGTTGGGCCTCTTGGGCTTTATCGGAACCTTCCTGTGGCTCTTCCTGCCGACAGCGCTGTTTGCCGCGCTGCAGGACGTCACCAAGCCGGGGCAAGTGCTCCTGACGCTCTTTGGCGGTGCGGTGCTGATTCCAGTCCTCGCCTGGACGCCGTTCCTGCAGGCTCATTTTGCCGCGGAGAACCGGCTGTCCGCCTTTCGAGAATTGGGAACCATCCGCCGCCTGTTCCAGCGAGCCCCCCTCTGCTGGTTCCTGGCAGTCGTACTTCTGTATGCGCTGGCTCTGCCGCTGTACCTGTTCAAGATTGCGGCCCCGCCGCAAGACGCCATGTGGTTCGTCACGCTGATCTTCGTCGCCACGATCTACCCGGCGAAGATTCTCATCGGCTGGGCCTACGCCAAAGCTCGACAGCGTGAGCAGCCGACATGGTTCTTCTTCCGCTGGCCGGCACGGCTGCTGTTGTTGCCTCTGCTGGCGGTCTATCTGTTCCTGGTCTTTTTCACCCCCGCGATCGGCGCCGCCGGTCGTCGCGTACTCTTCGAACATCACGCCCTGTTGCTTCCGACGCCGTTCTGACGTCGCGGTTGTGCTCCAAGGCGTATTGGACTTTTCGAGCACGCCGAGTGAATGCGACGACGGTCCGGCTCCCAAGGGACAGCGCCTCCGACCGCCTCTCGAGGCTGGACGTCGCCGCCGAACGTCGTTAAACCCCGGATGAAACACGGATCAGTGCATCAGCGGTCTTCGAGCTCCGCAGCCGTTTTTCCCTGACTTGCACTCTGATCCCAGTGTCCGCAGTGCTTCGTGTGCGGCGCAGATCGTCCGCACCGAAGTTCCCACCGTCCAGCACTCAAACGCCATCGCGCTCGCGGTGTTCCCTAAGCCGGGGCCTGCAAGGGGACTGAAGCGGCTCTCGGGAAGGCGGCCTCGCTACTCCACGATCAATTCCCCATTCATGACCATCCAGTGTCCCGGAAAGGTGCACAGGTAGGGATACCGGCCGGGTTTCTCCGGTGCTTTGAACCAGATCGTGAATTCATCCTGCGGCGAAACAACGTCGCTGTAGACCAGCACGTCCTCCGTTCGCGGAATGTAGTGGCGGGCCGCCGCCTCCGGATCGGCGACCAGCCGGTTCGTCAATTCGCCGACGCGCTGCAGTGAACCCGGCTTGAGGAGCGCCCAGTTGTGCGGCACGACGTCGGGATTCTTCAGCGTCAAACGCAACGCCTCCCCGGGTGCCGCGGTGAATGACCGCGTGGCGTACGTGAGATTCTTGCCCGCTTCGATCACCACGGGCCGAGCCTGATGATTCCGCTTGAGCCACGGATTGGGGACGCGCGTGGTTGCGATGGTCAGGTCGGCGAGGATCGGATGCGGCTCGATGGTCTTCGTCGCGGTTCGTCGCGGCTGTCCGCACTGGAAGTATTCGTCCAGCCGATGGACCGTCATGAAGAGATCCCGTTCGACACCCGGATTCGGCTGCAGCCGCAGGTGCAGTTGATTCACCGGCTGCAGATCGGGAATCGACAGGAAGAGGGATTTCCCATCCTCGACGACATGGGCCGATTCGATCCGCAGCACGTCGTGGCCGCGGGCGCCGAAGTGATGCCGCGAGAATTCCGCCGAGCCGTAACCGGAACTGTAGCGGTAGTTCCAGCACTGCGCAAAATGACTCGCCGGCTTCTCGGCCGCAGCCGGGTCGA
>JANRLN010000018.1:0-3828 GCA_033762515.1 Planctomycetaceae bacterium | reverse complement strand
GAGGCGACGACGCGCTCCGCCTCGTTGCGCGTCAGACCCCGCAGCGTGTTGACCAGTTGCTCCATTTCCTTGCGGGTAATGCGGGACGTCACTTCGTACAGCGATTCGTTCTGGATGCGGCGGTAGGTTTCGCGGACGGCCAACTCCAGTTCCTCCGCCGACGGCCAGCCGACATCAAACCGCGTGACCAGCCGCGTCGCTTCGGGGGGGAAGGGAAGATACTCGACGCACACCACCGCGCAGCGCATCGACGCACACAGCGGCTGCAGATCGCGCAACAAACGGTGGACCTGAGCGTCACGCACGTGCGGACCGAGGTCACGAAACAGGAAGACGGTTTGTTCGCCGCTGCGAAGTGCATGGACGAGGGCCGCGGCGGGCTTGCCCGCCGGCGCGAGCTCCGTCTGGCGGCGCCCCTGGTCGTCGAATTCCCACAGTCCCCGCGTGAACGACCAGTCGCAGAACTTGCGCTGCAGCGCCACTGCCGCCTTTTGCGTCACTTGAACGGCCCGTTCTTCATCGGTGGTTTCGATGAGGATCAGTGGATGCCCGGCGCGGATCAGCAGCGAAAGTTCGTCGTGCATCGGGGAATCGGAAAAACAGGGATCGGGCCGAAACTGATGGTATTGCAGCAAACTTTGGAAGTGAGAGCGAGAGGGAGCCGGAGATGGGATTCGATTTTCGGTACAATGGGGGCGGAGAGCTGAGGGCTGAGGGCTAAGGGCCAAGTGTCAGAAGGCAGCAATCGTGAATCCGTCTGGCTCTCGACTCTTGGCTCTCCGCCCTTTTTCAGCCGTTGGCTCCTCGTCAAATACTCGATCCTAGTACTGAACTCATCGCCAAATGTGAGTCTCACCCATGTCATCGCCGCAGTTGTTGGAAGAGTTGTCCGGGGGTGTCTTGCGGATCACGCTGAACCGTCCCGAACGCCGGAATGCGCTGTCGGAAAGCCTCCTGGAAGATCTGGAACGGGCGCTGGACCGAGTTGCCGAGAACTCCGAGGTCCGGTGTGTGGTCCTGGCCGCGAGTGGAACCGTCTTCAGTTCGGGCCATGATCTGGGTGAAATGGGCGGCCGCACGGAAGGGGAGTACGAAGTCCTCTTCGCCCGCTGCTCACGCGTGATGCAGAAGTTGCGGCAGTTGCCGCAGCCGGTGATTGCGCGGGTGCACGCCTTCGCGACCGCGGCGGGGTGTCAATTGGTCGCCGCGTGCGATCTGGCGGTGGCGGCCGCCGAAGCCAAGTTCGCCACGCCGGGGGTGCGCATCGGCCTGTTCTGCACCACGCCGATGGTCCCGCTGGTGCGGAGCATTCCGGCGAAGGTGGCGATGGAGATGCTCCTCACGGGGCAGCCCATCACCGCCCAACGGGCCTACGAAGTGGGGTTGGTCAATCGCGTCGTGCCTGCCGATCAGCTCGATGCCGCGATTGCGGAAATGACTTCCGCCATTGTGGCTTCCAGCCCGCTCGTGCTGCGGATCGGCAAGCAGGCCTTCTATCACGAACAGGCGCTCGCGGAATCGGCCGCGTACAAACACGCCGTCGAGGTGATGACCCACAATGCGATGCGGCACGACGCCCAGGAAGGGATCACCGCCTTCCTGCAGAAACGCCCGCCGCAGTGGACTGGGGAGTGACCTTTCACCGACGCAGAAACAGAAATCTCAAATCACAGGATCCAAATCTCAAGCAAGCTCCAGAACTCAAGTTTCAAAACAGTGCCCAACGGTGAGGCGTCTCTGTTGCGATTTGAAGTTTGAGATTTCCTTGGGGTTGGCTGCTTGCGATTTGGGACTTTGAAGTCCACCCCGCGTACTCGACTCCATGCGTCCCGGAGGAGTTCCATGTGGAAGACGCAATGCCTCATTGACGGCGCATGGCTTGGCGAGCCGGTCGACGCCATCGATGACCCCGCGACCGGAGAAATCGTCGGCCATGTTCCCCGGCTCGGTGCCGTCGAGGCCTTCGCTGCGGCAGCCGCTGCGGACCGCGCCTTCCGCGATTGGTCGGGAATGCTCGCCAAAGATCGTTCCCGGCTGCTGCGGTCGTGGTTCGACCTGATTCTGCAGCAGCGGCAGGAACTCGCGGCCCTGCTGACAGCGGAACAAGGGAAGCCGCTGGCGGAGGCCCTGGCTGAGATCGACTATGCGGCGAGCTTCGTCGAATACTATGCGGACGAGGCCCGCCGGGTGTATGGCGAAACGATTCCCAGCCATCGGACCGATGCACGAATTCTGGTCTGGAAACAGCCCATCGGTGTGTGCGCCGCGATTACGCCGTGGAACTTTCCCGCGGCGATGGTTACGCGGAAAGTAGCGCCGGCTCTCGCGGCGGGTTGCACCGTCGTCCTGAAGCCCGCCCCGGAAACGCCGTTGTCTGCGCTGGCCCTCGCCGAGTTGGCGGTTCGGGCCGGGTTGCCGGCGGGGACGTTGAACGTCATCACCGGAGACGCGGCCGCCATTGGTCGCGCCTGGTGCGAGGATGTGCGGGTGCGGAGTCTCAGCTTCACCGGGTCGACCGAAGTCGGCAAACTCCTGATGCGACAGTGCGCCGACACCGTCAAACGGGTCAGCCTGGAACTCGGAGGCAACGCCCCGTTCATCGTCTTTGACGACGCCGACGTCGCCGCCGCTGCTGACGGCGCAGTGGCCGCCAAATTCCGCAACATGGGGCAAACCTGCATCTGTGCGAACCGCTTGTTCGTTCAGGAGCGCGTGCATGACGAATTCGTGGCGGCCCTCATCGAGCGCGTGGGCCGTCTGCGCGTCGGGGACGGTCGTGAAGCGGGTGTGACGCAAGGTCCCCTCATCAACGCCGCCGCGGTTACCAAGGTGGAGGAACATCTCGCCGACGCCGTGAAACACGGCGCCCGCATCCGCTGCGGAGGACAGCATCACCCCCTCGGCCGGACATTCTTCGAGCCGACAGTCCTGGAGGGGGTCACTCCCGAGATGCGCATCTGTCGCGAAGAGACCTTCGGCCCACTCGCACCAGTGATCATGTTCTCCAGCGAAGAGGAAGCTCTCACGCTGGCCAACTCGGTCTCAACGGGCCTGGCTGGTTACTTCTACGGTCGCGACATCGGCCGGGTGATTCGCGTCGCCGAGCGACTGCAGGTCGGCATGGTGGGCGTCAACACGCCCGCTCTCAGCAACGAAGCGGCCCCGTTCGGCGGCGTCAAAGAATCGGGCCTCGGCCGCGAGGGAGGCCGGCATGGCATCGAAGAGTTCTTGGAGTTGAAGTACGTGGTGCTGGGGGGCCTGGGCGGGTAGTCCGCAGTCGGTGGTCCGTGGTCCGTGGTCCATGGTCCGTTGTATGTTGCGATTCATGGAGCAACGCCCGACGTTTTTTCGCGGGTTCTGGCGGTCGACTTATCATGGCACCGGTTGCGATGTACCCTGCACGCCCTTGGATCCCGTGGGAGAGTCTGGTCGATGGCTGTGTGTGATTCCGATGGTGTGCGGTTCGAGTATCCCGAGGGGTGGACACTGTCGCGGGAAGAGCGAGGGCATGATGTCACTCTGCATATCGAGACCGACGGGACCGCGTTCTGGTCGCTGACGATGCTCACCAGCCGACCCACGGCGCAGGAGGCTGTCGACGCCGTCATCGCGGCTTTCGAGGAAGAATATCGCGACGTGGACGTCTACGACGGCCCGGAACTGGTCGTCGAAGGTCCGACCGCCATCTGTGAACTCGACTTCGTCTGTCTCGACCTGGTCGTCTCGGCGGTAGTCCAGGCGGAGATGACAACGGAGTTCACAGCCCTGGTGATCTACCAGGGCGAAAGCCGCGAGTTCGAGGACCTGCGGCCGCAGTTCGCCCAGATC
>JANRLN010000017.1:0-8017 GCA_033762515.1 Planctomycetaceae bacterium | reverse complement strand
GACTTCAGCGTCGCTGTGCCGGAACTTGGGCATTCGCACTTTCAGCCAGTCCATCCGCCGAGGTAGTTCCCCGCGCACCCCTTTCGCCAGAAGTTCGTCAGGCAGGCGATCTCCGACGGCGGTCAACGACGGGGGTTGCAGCGTGGGAGACTGACCCTCCCACGTCGGTTCGGTGCGGACGATATCTTTGGTGATCGCCGACAAACCGCGTGAACCGTTGCGATCGTGGCAGTTGAGGCAGCCCTTGGTCATGAGGAGCCGCTCGCCGAAATTCGCTGATCGCTCCGCGATTTGTTGAGACTGAGTCTCCGCAAGATAGGCCGCGATCGCGTCGTTGAACGTCGCCGCGAACCGCGGTTGCCGACGACTCGGATCCGTCGTCCGCCCCGTGCAACTGCGCTCTCCTCCGACTGCCGACCAGGCTTGCGGTTTCGCGATTTCGAACGGCGCGACATCTCCCGGCAACTCATGACACGCCCCGCACCGCGCAGTGCGCACTAACTCACGTCCCCGCGCGACGAGTTCCTCCGTTCGCTTGATCCCCTTCCCCAGCGGCGTGATCTTCGGCAGATCCCCGGTGCTGAGGGCGGCCGCGATCTGCCGTCGCTCATCATGCGAAAGGGCGAACGTCGGCATCCGACTGGCGGGATTGACGCCGTGCGGATCGGTCAACTTGGCAACCAGCCACGGGACAGACCGATGGCGGGCGACGTCATCCAGCGGCCCGCCCCCCAGCAACGGATTTTTGCCCAGTTCCTTCCACACGTGACACGCCAGGCAACCGACCGACTTGATCAACTGGGCTCCGGCTGCGACTTCCTTCTCCGATCGCTTCACGTCCACATCGGGCAATGCCGGCGGTTTCGCCTCGTTTCCGAGATATGCGAGGACCGCATCGGCGTCGTTTGCGGCAAACCCGAAGGCGGGCATCCGGCTGTGGGCTGCAGGTTCTCCGCGCGTCAGTCGTTCCCGCAACCACGCGACGTCGGTTCCGGCGCCGAGGGTCTTGAGCGACGGCCCGGAGAGCCCCGGCTGCCGTCGCTCAACTGCATGACAACCGCGGCAGTTCCACGCCTCGACGATGTCCCGTCCCAGTTCGACCAGGCGCCCATGAGCCGCGTCGTCCGCATGAAACAGGGCGTGATAGGGCAAGGGTTCCAAGGGGAACGTGGTTGACGACCAGTAGAGCTTCAGCCGGTCGCCGGGATTTTCAACGTCCGCCGTGATCTCCAGGGGGAATTCACCGAAGGTGAGTTCGACGTCCGGTCCGCTGATCCAGACCGGTTGATTCGCCGAGGCGTCGAGAACGACCCGCTCGCCGAGCTTGACGGTCACTTTTCCGCTCAGGTGGGCATGAAACTGATGCGTCCCTTCGCCGCGGATGAGGAACAATCCCGTCCACACGTACCGAGTCTTCGCGGGCGTCGAAATCGGCTCGACGATCGGGTCCGAGACGATGGACGCCGCGGTCTGATCGGCAACAGTGATCCGCTGCACCAGACCGGGACGCAGTTCATCGTCTTCGTCGCCCTGCCAGGCCGCACACCACGACGGGGCAACCATGACCAGAACAGCGGCAACACAGATCCGAGTCGTGCCCATGACAATACCCACAGCGAGCGGGGGGACATGAGTCCCCCCGGTGATTGAAGACAGAACACGAGTCACCGGGGGGATTGACGTCCCCCCGTTCGCGGGCGTTACTTCAACTCATAGGGCGTCTCTTTCGCGGCGTCGGCTCCGAATGACATCCGGAACGCCTGCTCCGCTGCGGCAATGGACTTCTCCGGGCCGGTCAACCGCAGGAAGTAGTTCCCTTCATCGGGAACCTGCAGGATCACGCTCAGCGACCGATGCGCGGGCATCGGGGTCTTCTTGCCGGGAGCGAACGGGCCGCCCCCTTCCGACTTCAGATAGGTTCCCGAAACGTCGCTGAGCCAGTATTTCCCCTGCTCGCAGGCGCCGGTGGCCAGCTTGATTTTCCGTCCTTCGGACGTGAACTGTTCGTTCCAGCGCTTCAGGTTGGGATCCACGCCGCCGCCATCGCCGCGGAAGAACGAGATCACCAGTTCGGAAGGGTCTTTGTCCCCCTCGGCGGCGGGGAGCAGGAACTGTGCCAGTCGCAGCTTGTTCGCCGGGGGTTGGGACTTCCAGGCTTCGGGGGTCTTCAGCGTGATCCCCTCAATCTTGACGCTCTTGAGTTCTTCCGCCTTCTCCTGGCTGACGAGACGCACGGGGATCTCACGCGATGTGCGGGTCACTTGCGGGGCCGGCCGCGGGCCTGTCGCCGCAAGGGGAGCGCCGCTGACTGCCATGTCAATGGCATACAGGCTGGTCCGCGCAGTGACAAACAGCGTCTTGCCGTTGGGGGCGCCGAACGTGCAGTTCGCCGGACGCTCTGGAACCGGAATGCGGCCGATCAATCCCCCGCTGGGGTCCAGGACGACGACGCTGCCGTAGGTCGCGTAAATGCGGCCCATTTCATCGAGCGCCATGCCATCGGGGCCGCCGCCATCGAGTTTTTCGTCGCCGGTGAAGATCACTTCGCCCATGCTGACTTTTCCGGGGGCGCTGATCGTGAACCGGTGCAGTTCCCGCTGATTCGGTTCCGCGACGTACAGCGATTTGCCGTCGCCTGAGACCAGGATGCCGTTAGGACGCTGCAGGGAATCGATGACGCGAGAAACGACGCCGTCGGCCGAGACGTAGTAGACCCCCATGACTCCTTGTTCGACCGGTTCACCGTCGCCGTAGCGGGGATCGGTGAAGTACAGTCCGCCGACGTTGTCGAGGGCCAGGTCGTTGGGGCTGTTGAGTTTCTTGCCGTCGAATTGGTCGGCGAGAACTTCCACCTTGCCGTCGATCGTACTGATTCGGACGACCCGGCGGGCGCCTCCCTGACACGCGTAAAGATGGCCCGCGGCATCGAAGACCAGGCCGTTCGCCTTTCCCGACGGCTTCATGAAATCGCTGGCGGAGCCGTCGTTGTCATAGCGGACGATCCGCTCGTTGGGGATGTCGCTGAAGAGCAGAAAGCCCTTGGGGCTGTAAGCGGGACCTTCCGTAAACTTGCAGTCGCCGACGACCTTCACCGCTTCCGCATTCTTGGCCAGCAGCGATTGCAGATCGGCGGCGGCCGCCGGCCCCGTCAGCGCGACGACAACCAGACCGGCGGACATCATCAGAGCACGGACCATCGAGTCACTCCTTGATAGACGAATCGAACCTCATTGATTCTTGGCCGCAGATGCGAGAAATGCAACGGGCTGCGCGGCGGTGAGGAGAACGTCTCCCGGCGAACTGTCGATGCGTCGTCGCGCCAAGCCCGTTCACGAAATGCGTGAGTCGGAAGGGCTGAGAGATCAGCCGCAGAGGAAACACGGACCAAGGCAAATGCCAACCGACGACGCAGCAAGCCCGCTCCGGCAGCTCCAAGTCGTTGTCTCATCCGTGTTTCTTCCGCGGTTCAATTCCTCTTCTGCAGTCCATCTCCAGATCCCCTTTCTCTTCAGCTTCTTGCAGCGCTCCCCTGCCCTCTGCCATGATCCATCGCATGGAAACTCACCCCCGGCGGATGCTGATCTTCGGCTGCGGATATCTCGGTCAGCGTGTGGCGGCCCGCTGGCAGATCGCCGGTGGCGCGGTTTCCGCAGTAACCCGCTCGGAAACGCGCGCTGAGGAATTCGCCCGGCGCGGCTGGCAACCGGTGATCGCCGATATCTGCGATCCCGGAGCACTCGAGCGCCTCCCCGTGGCGGATGTCACGCTGTTTGCCGTCGGTTACGACCGCTCCTCCGGCAAGTCCCAGCGGGAGGTCTACGTCGACGGGTTGCGGCACGTATTGAACCGGATGGCCTCGCAATGTCCGCAGTTCTTGTACGTATCCAGCAGCAGCGTCTACGGACAGCAGGGGGGCGAATGGGTCGATGAAGACTCGGCCTGTGAACCGACGCAGCCGGGCGGCCAGTGCTGCCTCGAAGCCGAACGGTTGGTCTTGGACGCGTACTCGGCCGCCGGGTGCGCGGCCCAGGTGCTGCGGTTGAGCGGAATCTACGGCCCCGATCGGCTGCTGTCGCGTGTCGACGCGCTGCGGCGACAGGAACCCCTCAGCGGTTCACCGGAGTCCTGGTTGAACCTCATCCAGGTTGATGATGCGGCGACGGCGGTGCTGGCGTGTGCGGAGCGCCAAGTTGCCGGGCGCGTTTATCTCGTGAGCGATGATGAACCGGTCCTGCGGGGCGAGTATTACCGGCATCTGGCGACGTTGATTGATGCTCCGCCGCCCGAATTCGACGCATCGCAGCCCGCTCGCCGCGGCGCGGGTGGCCTGAACAAACGCTGTCGAAATACTCGCATGAAGTACGAACTTGGTGTGGCGCTGCAATTCCCGAGTTTTCGCGTCGGGTTATCGGCTGCCCTTCCCATGCAAGGATGATCGCCTCATCAGCCTGCGGCGCCAGCCAAGACGTATCCGGCTTTGTGTTCATGCGCCCCCGCCGGCGCTGCGGCAGTCCCCGCACTACGCGTCGACCGTCACCGCGTCCAAACACCGCGCCTGGCAACTGAGGATCACTCCCGCGGCCCGATCGGCGGCGGTCAGTGCGTCTTCCGTTTCCATCCTCACCCGGCCCGAGAGGACCTTGATCTTGCAGGTGCCGCAAATCCCCGAACGGCAGTCATAATCGAGGTTGACCCCCAGGTCCTCGGCAATGTCGAGAATCGACTGGCCGTTGACGACCGCCGCCGATTTGCCGGAACGGGTGAAGGTGATCGAAGCCCCGGTCGCGTCCTCCGCGGCCGCGTCCGCCGCTGGAGCGGCGCCGGCGTCGTTGCGGACGGGACTGCTGAACGACTCGGACTTGATCTGCGATTCGGGGACGCCCAGTTCGCGGAGCATCGGGCCGAGCGCCTGGTTCATCTCTTCCGGTCCGCAATAGTGCACCCGTCGGAGCGTGAGCTGAGGCACCACGCGATTCAGCATCTCCGGCGTGAACCGGCCCCGCTCTCCGGTCCAACTCGATCCGTCGGCGCGGGTCAATGAGATGATCACCCGGAGATTCGGGTGCTGCTGCTGCAGCACCGCAAGCTCTTCGCGAAAGATGATATCGGCTTCGGTTCGGACGCTGAAGAGAAAGTAGATCTCTCCGGTCCAGCACTGGTCGGTGAGATAGCGCAATTGCGACATGAGCGGCGTCACACCCACGCCGCCGGCGAGCATCACGATGCTGGGGGCTTCAGCGCCGGTGAAGGTGAAACGGCCGGCCGGAGCCGAGATGTTCAAGAGGTCCCCTTCGCGAACCTGGTCGTGCATGAACTTCGAGGCGACGCCGTTCGGTTCGCGCTTGATCGACAGTTCACAGTAGCCGGTCCGCGATGGGGTCGAGGCGATGGTGTAAGAACGATTGACTTTGCGACCGTCAATCTGCAGCGCGAGATTCAGGTATTGACCCGGCAGATAGTCGAACGGCAGTTCACCTCCCGTCGGCGACGCCAGCCGGAACGTGCAGACGTCGGGGGTCTCGCGCGTGATCCGGACGACCTGGAGCTGCCCCGACCAAAACTTGGGTTTCGCCGGTTTTCCATCGGCAACCGCCTTGCTCGGCACCGAGCGCGGTTTGCCGAAAGCGGCGACGGCTCGATATCCCAGGAGCGCGCCAACCACGATGCCGAACGCCACGGGTTGCGTGACGTCCGCTTTCACCAGCATGTAATAGTGCACGACCCCGGCGGCAGCCGCGACGTAGGCCAGCCGATGCAGCAGCTTCCAGCGCTTGGGTCCCAGTCGCTGAATCATGCTGTTGGTCGACGTCACCGCCAGGGGGATCATCAGAATCAGGCCCGTGGCCCCGACGGTGAGGTAGGGCCGAATCAGCATCTCGGAAAAGGTGCTCGACAGACTCAAGGCCCGATCGAGTCCGAAGTAGATGGCGAAGTGTGCCGCGGCGTGGAAGAACGCGTACAGCCCGAACGCCCGTCGGAAGTGCGACAGCCAATGCCAACGGGTGCTGCGTGCCAGCGGGGTGACCGCCAGCGACAGAACCAGGAAGACCAGCGACAGCAGACCCGTGGTGCGGATCGCAAAATTCACAGGGTTGGCGCCCAGCCGACCCGCAAATGCATCATAAATCAGCAGCACCGCCGGCACGGCGCAGTTCAGCCAGACGACGAACTTGGCGAAGCGGATGTCTTTCATCGGACGTTCAGCCTGCGACAGGGGCGGGGGAAGACGGGGATCGGATGCGGACGTGCCAATCGAGGGCAGCGCTGTTGTTGATCAAAAGTTCGCTCGCAGATCCATCCCTGCGTAGAGATGCGCCACCTGGTCGGCGTAGCCGTTGAACATCAGCGTCTTCCGACGGCCGGACTCACCGAGCCGCTGTTCGGTCGCCTGGCTCCAGCGGGGATGGGCGACTTCGGGGTTCACGTTGGAATAGAAGCCGTATTCGTGAGGCGCCGACTTGTTCCACGACGTGGGGGGCTGCTTGTCGGTGAGGGTGATCTTGACGATCGATTTGATGCCTTTGAACCCGTACTTCCAGGGGATGACGAGCCGCAGCGGTGCGCCGTTGGGAGCGGGCATCTCATTGCCGTAGATGCCGCTGGCGAGCAGCGTCAGGGGATGCATCGCCTCATCGAGCCGCAATCCTTCGACGTAAGGCCAGTTGAGCACGTTCACGCGCTGCCCGGGAAAGCGGTCCAGATCGTAGAGCGTCTGAAACGCGACATACTTCGCGGTGCTGAGGGGCTCCACCTTGTTCAAGAGCTTCGACAGCGAGTACCCGTTCCAGGGAACCACCATCGACCACGCCTCGACGCAGCGCATGCGGTACACCCGCTCCTCGGGGGGGCTGATCGCCAGAATCTGGTCGAGATCGAACAGCGTCGGCTTGGCGACCAGTCCATCGACCATCACCATCCACGGACGGGCGACGAAATTCTGGGACATTCGCGCGACCGCCTCCTTGCTGGTCGTGAACTCGTAAAAGTTGTTGTAGTTGGTGATCTTCTGGAACGAAGTCAGCGGATCGGCCGGGGCGACGGGAACCGCCGGGTCCGTCCCCGCCGACTGGACGACGCCTGCCAGCTTGGTGGTTTTGACCTGCACGGCGCCTGGCTGGTTCAGCGTGCGATACACCGCCCCGGTCGTCACCGTCGTCGCGGCGACGATCCCGGCCTTCATGAAGTTGCGGCGGTTGAGATAAACGTCCGGCGGCGTGATTTCCCGGTCCGGGATGCGATCGGATGGATGCATACGTCTCTGCACTCCTGAACTGGGTCTGCGGACCATCGCGGACCGAAAACCGCCTGCGGCAAGCACTCGGCGGCTTCGATGCAAACGACGGTCAATCGGTAACCAAAAACAAGCACAAACCGCGCCGGTCTTCGAAATCCCGCCGGGTCCGCGGACCCCAAGTCTACCGGCATCCGATTTTCCAGCGATAGATCGATTTGAATTCCGCCGCTGCGGGGAGGTTACACCCGCCGACGCTTCGGCCGCACAATGCCATTCGCTTCCCGAGCGATCCAGCACACGGAAACTACGAGAAATACGACGAATCCCAGAAAAATCCAGACGGCGATCGAAGCGGTGTCGCCCGCCAGTCGCGAGGTGTGGGCCACGCCGGGGATGTATTGAACCTTGACGGCAGCCCCCGGGACCGGCCAATCGATCGGCACGTTGTCTCGTTCGTGCCGCGGGGTTCCGTCCGCTTCCGTAAAGACGTACTCAACGCCCAGCAAGGGCTGCTTCAAGGAACGGCTGTAGCGGTTTAACGTCTCGTACGTCCGCAAGACTTGGGCCTCGGCAACCGCACCCCAGAGGAAATAGCGCAATTCCATACACGACAAGAATCCGGAGACCAGGAAGCCTGCAGCCGCTAAGGAGCCTCGTCACAATAACTTGATCAAGTTATTGAGTTAAACTACAAGGCGGTATGCATGATGCCCAGGTGATTCAAGGGATTGAATTTCGTTACGCGGCGCTGGCATCGCGACTGGATGAACGGTTGCGGCGGCA
>JANRLN010000016.1:0-15966 GCA_033762515.1 Planctomycetaceae bacterium | reverse complement strand
GTCCTCCAGGCCGTGCCACTTCTCGGGGGGATTGGCCAGCGACTTCCCGAGGATCACCAGCGACTTGGCGAAGACGGTCTTTTCGCCCGTCTTGGTGAGCTTGAGGACGCCGTCGACGCCGATGTTGTCGCCGCGGTCGAGACAGTCGACGAGTTGCCAGGTCCGTTCGTCGACGTCCTTCATCGAGACGGCGATCTGGATCTTGCCGGTGTAGTCCTGGATGTGCCCGAAGCGGAGCTTGCCCGAGTCGCTCCAGCGGACGAGCCGACCGGCAACCCGGACCGATTCGCCGTCAACACCCTGTTCCGCCGGGCATTTTTCGCGCGCGGCGGCGATGTGGAGATGGCCGTCGAACCGCTGACCCCAGGGGTCGATGCCGAGCTGTTCGATTTTGGCAAGCTTGTCGAGCCGGGCGGCTTCGAGATGGTGGGGCGCGTCGGTCATGAGGGGTTGAGGATCGATGGTTGAGGGTTGCGGGACTGGGAGAGAAGAGGCTGGCATCGGGCGTCGCAGGACGTCTCGCGGAGAAGGACGGCAGGATGCCAAGTTCTCTTGCCTGACGCCTGACTCCTGATGCCTGCCCCTCTTCAGGCTGCACTATCCGGGAATGAGAAGAGGACGTCAACGCGGGGCAGGTTCCCTGGGGAGGTTCGATCGATTCCCGTCGATGGATAGTGGCGTCTTGTTCATTCCGTCGACCGACGGCCCCCGCGAGACTCCGCCTTCGGCGCCTGGCATTTTCGCAGCCGAAGAGTTCGTCCCCGCCCGTTGCGACGGCATCGCACTTCTTCGGATGGCTCACGACCAGTCGTCGATGTTCCGCGGCCAATCGTCCTTCAGCAACCGCGACAACGAGCGATCGGCGAGGACCTTGCCGCCGGTCTGGCAACGGGCGCAGTAATTGGTTTCGTTGTCGGCATAGACAATCCGTTGTATGGGAGATCCACAGGCGGGGCAGGGCTGTTCGAACTTGCCGTGGACTGCCATCGCAGCGCGAAAAGCCGTCACCTTCTCGGGAAAATCTGGTCCTGTTTCGGTGCGCAGCCGCTCGATCCACAGCATCAGCGTCGACCGCACGGCGTCGTAGAGTCGCTCGATCTCACCGGGAGCCAATTTTTTCGTCAGCGCCAGAGGGGATAGCCGTGCGGCGTGCAGAATCTCGTCTGAATAGGCGTTGCCGATGCCGCTGAATACCCGGGGATCGGTGAGGACTCGTTTGAGCGTGTGATTTTCCTGGAGCAGTCGCTGTCGAAACTCAGCGACATCGATCGCCAAGACATCCACACCCCCTGGATCATGATCGCGCAGCGCCGCGGTTCCCCGCACAAGGGACAGCGACGCCCGGCGTTTCGATCCCGCTTCGGTGAGCGTCAGCGTTCCCGACGAGAAAACGAATTCGGCCAAGTCGATTTTCGACCGCGTCTTGCCCTTCGTCGGCTTGAGCATCTCGCGCGGCTTCCAGTGCAGCCGACCGGCGATCATCAGGTGCAGCACCAGATGCAACTCGTGATCCAGATCAATCACCAACCGCTTACCCAGCCGCGCGATCCCCCGCACCGTCTGGCCGTGGATGGCTTCCAGCGGCGGATCAAACGTGCGCAGCAGGAAAGGACTGAAGACGTCGACGCGTTCCAGGGGACAACCGACAACGCGGCGTTCGAGCGCTTCCTGATAGACGACGATGTCGGGGAGTTCGGGCATGCTGGCGGCGCCCACGCTGTCGAAGCCCGACATGGTCCTGAATACCGGGCTTGTGCCGTCCCTGATCATACGCGACTTCGCTCAGGAGCGTGCGTTTTTCTTGTGGGAGGGCGAGGCTCCCGCCGAGCGGTCTTTCGAGTTAGAAAACGACGTCCAGTCAAGCGCTCGCGGTTCGGCGGGAGCCTCACCATCCCGAATCCTCTACGGCTTCGCCGGCTGCAGCGCCGCCGCAGATTCCCGCAGCAGTCCGACGGCCGCTTCCACCAGCATCTCGCCGCCGCCGGGTTGCAGCATCGAGTTCGTCACTTCATAGCCGCCCCCGGCGTAAGCCTGGCGGTTGGGGACGTACAACGTCTCCACACATTGCGATAACTCGACAATCAATGTCGTTTTGAATGGTGACGCCCGCTTGATCGCCAGTCCCAGTTCGACGAAGACTTCCCCCGGCAGGAAGACCAGCGCCGCGTCACTCCCCAAGGTAATCGTATGGATCTCCACCGGCAGCGTCTCTCCCACTCCCTGCCAGGTTCGCGTGCGCCCCCACGACAACAGAGCCTGCGCCTCGGCGTTAGGTTGCGGGTGCCGCAGCGTGTCGATGATCAGCCGCTTGTAGGCGGTTACGTGGTCGAAGAAATCAATCTTCTCCCCCTGTCCCGCCGCCGTCACCAGCAGGATGCTGCGGGCAACCTCATCCGCGGACACGTCGGGAATCGGTAACGACACGACTTGCGATCGGGCCTGCAGCAGCGGCGAGCCGATGGGGCGCAGGTTCCCCAATCCGGCCGTAATCGTCCCCCCCAACGAGCTTCCAATCATGTCGGTCTTGTTCCGCGGCGCTCCCGTGGGATCAGCGTGATTGATGTCTCCGCAACAACCCGCGCCAAAGAGCGAGACGACCTGCGGACCCAGTTTCCCTCGAATCGACTGCTCGATGAAATGAGGGTAGTCGGCACTCCATTCCAAACCGCCGACGGTGTCGAGATGGAGCGCGAAGTTGCTGAGAAACCCGATCGGCTGTCCCGCACCGACGGGGGTAATCTGCAACAGACCGATCTCCGGGTCGATCGGAGCAGTCGCCCGCAGCGCCTCGGGATGCTTGAGCCCCACCCACGTGCGGACGCTGCCGTCTTTCATCAAAAACCGGCGGCAGAAGGAAACGGGGGTCGTCTGTGTCACAGTTCCCGCCGCCACGTCACAGGGAGCTGCCGCCGCGTGCGCCGCTACGATCGCGGCGACGATGCCGTCAATCAACTTGCCCGCGTACGCCGCACGTTCGCGATCCCGCTCGGACGAAATCGCCTCTGCAGGACCCAGGTGCTGATAGAGCGCCGCCGAGTAGTCCGGGGCCGTATGGGAGTGGGTCGCCGAGAGAATGATGTTGACGACCGGAATTCCCGTCTGCTCGGCAGCGCGTCGCCGCACAACCGTCGAGAGATCCACTCCGATCCCTGTCAGATCGCAGGCCACCCACGCGGCCTGCGTGCTATCGCTTTTCCACACGACGGCCTTGGCCCACAACGGATCTTTCATGCCCGTTGCCAGACGTTCGTGATAGTACCCTGCCATCGGAAAACCAACGGGCGGGGTGATGTCGATCTGCGCAACCCCGACCTGCAGCGGGATCTCGGCGGCATCTGTGTCGACGACGCCCCAGCAGAGAACGCAGCCCAGTAATCGGGACAACAAGTTCGTCATGGCACTTCCCGAACAATGAAGCCTGGTGGATCGAAACCCTCAATCAGCAGGACGAGCATTCCTGTTCATCCACGTGACGTATGTTACGCGCCATCCAGGTGGCAAGCGAGGTCGTCGCGAGGGCCGACCGGCAGGAACACTCAGCGCAGGGGGCTCGGCAGAGAGATTCCCAAGCACGAGTACCGAGCTTCTCCTGCGAAAGAGGCGCCGCGTCAGCCGGCCGCGAATGTCGGGCGAGAATTGCTGTTCGAAACACGACATGCGTAGGAGAGTCAAACACCAGACGAATTGGGCATACCTCGACGACAACGGGTTTGGCATCTCCCGATTCCAACCTTTATCGGATTTCGAAACTCGAGCTTCGAACTTTCGCGAGCGCGGCGGGCTGTTGCCGCGTGTCCCTTAGCCCAATTTCCGCTTCCTCAGAGCGCCAACCGCGCATGCTCGCTGCGCGCCGCATTCGACTGCGGACTGCCAGTGAGGGGCAGCTTCGGAAAATCGCCGCGTGGCCCCTTGACCCGGCAATGTCAACTGTATTAAATGACTTAGTACAGTTGGTGAGAGTCGCATGGAATTCTGCATCGATGTCACAAGCCGCACGCCCATCTATCGGCAGGTCGCCGATCAGATCCGGGCCGCTATCGCCCGCGGCCGGCTGAAACCGGCGGCCCGTCTACCGTCGGTGCGCGACCTCTCCCGGCAGCTTGTGATCAACCCCAACACCGTCTCGCGGGTCTACAGCGAACTGGAGCGGGACGGGCTGTTGGTCACCCGCCACGGGCTCGGGGTCTTTGTGGCGTCGCCGGGAAGCGACCTCACCAAAAAGTCCCGCCGCGAACGGCTGACGACATTGCTGGACGCCTGCTTCACAGAGGCCGTTCTGCTCGGCTTTACGGCCGATGAGTTCGCGGAGCTCTTCCGCGAGCGGTTGGCGCAGTTTCAATGGCAGCGAGGAACGTAGAGGAAATCCGCAGCACGCGTCTCCAGATCGGTACGACTAGCCCCGTCGGAAATCGGCCGGCATTGTTCGTCGGCAAGGTTCCGTCTTGCTGATTGATTCCGATTGACGGTCGCCGCGATATCCGATTTCGCATGGCTGAATTCCCCACAGAGTGATTCCCCAATGTCGGACACACCCGCGAATACGGACGCCATCGTCACCGAGCACCTCTCCAAGGCCTACGGCCCCAAATGGGTGGTGCGCGATCTGAATTTGCGAGTTCCCACCGGGAGCGTTTACGGGTTCTTGGGACGCAACGGCGCAGGAAAATCGACGACGATCAAGATGCTCACGGGGATGGTCCCTCCCGATTCCGGGCGAAGTCTGCTGTTGGGAGAAGACATCGCGACGTTGACCCCCGACACACGGGCACGGGTGGCCTACATGGCCGAGGGGCATCCGCTGTATGGCTGGATGTCGATTGGCGAAATGGTCCGTTTCACGCGAGCGTTCCATACCGCCTGGGATCAGACGCTGGTGGACCAGGTGCTGGATCACTTCGAGTTGTCGCGCCGGCAGAAATGCGGTCGTCTCTCGCGCGGACAACAGGCACAAGTTTCCCTGGCGCTCGCGATGGCTCCCGACCCCGAACTGTTGATCCTGGATGATCCCACTCTGGGACTGGACACCGTCGTCCGTCGCGACTTCCTCGAGGTCCTGATTCAACTCATCCAGTCGCGCGGACGCACGATCCTGTTCAGCTCTCACATCCTGGGCGACGTCGAACGCGTCGCCACACGGATTGGCGTGATGGTCGACGGCGTCTTGCGGGTCGACTGTCCCACCGAGACGTTTCGCGAATCGGTCCGCAAGGTGGTTGCCGAATTCGACGGTGAACCCCCGGAATTTCCCGGCTGCGAGGGCCTGGTCTCCTGGCGGCGCGTGGGGATTCAATTGGAACTCGTGGTCGTGAACTGGACCGCCCCGCAGCAGGCGGTCCTGGAGTCGTTGGAACCGCGCTGGATCGACGTCCTGGAATTGAATCTTGAAGACGCGTTCATTGAATACACCCGCGGCTCGCGCCGCTCTTTGCCCAGTTTTGCTCGGGAGAATCGCCATGTGGCCGGCGCTCGTGTGGAAGGAATGGCGTGAGTGCAGCATCTTCGCGGGGCTGGCGTTCCTGGCTCTGGCGCAACTCCTGGGAGAAGCGATGGATCTTCCCTTGGTGCGGCTCGTCAGCTTGTTCAGCACTGGTCGCGGTGCGGAAATACCGTTGCTCTCCGGGGGACGCGAGGCGCTGTTCACCTGGATCATGGTCCTGGTCGCAGTGATCATCGGGTTTCAGCAGACCCTGTGGGAGTCCTGGCGGCAGACCACGTTGTTCCTGCTGCATCGACCGGCGCCGCGGTCGCAGATTTATCTGTGCAAATTGTTCGCCGGCGGATCGCTCCTGCTGCTCGTCGGTGCCGTTCCGCTGCTCGTGTTTTGCCTGTGGGCGGCGACTCCGGCCACCCATGCCAGTCCATTTTATTGGTCAATGTCGGAACCCTGGTGTCGCAGCCTCGCCTCGGCCCTGGCGTGTTACCTCGGGGCGTTCTATTGCGGATTGCGACCCGCCCGCTGGATTGGCTCTCGACTGCTGCCGGCGATCACGACGGGCCTGCTGGTTATGGGTCTCAAGTACGTACCGATGCCGGGGCTGTGGGCGTACTTCGGGTTGATCGTGCTGGCGGCCGGTCTGGTGTTCCTGATTCTCGAAGAAGCCCGTGTCCGCGAATATCCCTAGTCCTGAGGATCCCGCTACGAAAGGCCGTCCCATGCCGCGCACGCCGCTCAGTTCAGGACTCCTGTTCGCATTTCTGACCGTGGGTTATGCGCTCGTGCATCTTATGGTCGGACTGTGGTGCGGAAGCCTCTTGGAGCCCATCCTGACGAAGGAAGCCGTCAGTGAACATGTGCAATGGACGAAATCCGGCGACATGATTGTCCAGCGGTCCGTGCGACCGGCGGGGTCGATTCAATACTCGCAAGTGACGTATAACACTCTGGATGGGGTCGAGCTGCCTGCGTCCGAGATTCAATCCCAGTTCACCACTCCCGTGGGCATCGGCACCTGGTGGAGCAGCACCACGCCCCCAACTGTCGATGTTGTGCCTTGGAGCAAACGCATTCAAAGCCTGCACGATCGTGGAACCCCCCCGGCCTTCTGGTATCTCATCGCTCCGGCGACCGATCACTCGGACTTTTATCTCGTGGGCTACGACGTCAATTCGAGGCAGAAGATCGGATACCTGGGAGTGCAGGGATTCAGTCTGCAAGAGCCGGCTCGTGACGCGCGTTTCGCGACGCGACCTTATGGCGATGAATTGTGGGACCGGCTGACGACGTCGAACATCAGCAACCTGCGCGGATACCCAGACCCCTTCGAACCCCGCGGACAGGATCATGAAGACATCGATTGTGACAACGTTACCGGGGTGCGTGTGTGGGTATTGATGGGGGGCAGCGTTTATGAAATCGATCCGCGGCGCCGGACCGTGCGCGAACTCCTGAAAGCGGACAGTGCTCTGCTGCTGACGAAAACGATTCTCGAAGGGAATGGAAAACGCGTCTTCCACTTGCTGCTGCGCTCGGACGATGCGCTGACGGTCGTTGATCCGGCGACCCTAGAGCAGAGGCGACTGGCATTGCCGCCCACCGGACGCCATCAGGCGATGTATGCGCTGGAAGCCGCGGACGGTCGATTTGTCGTGACCACCACGACCTACAATCCCAGCGACCCCAATACCGGCGTGAAGTACGAGTTCCGGTGGTTCAACACCGATGGCTCGCTCGCACGCTCCCTATCTCGCGAACTTCTCGGGCGCCAATCGCAGCAGTTGGAACCGGAAACGCAGTCGGTGGGATTGGCGGTCTGCCTCCCCGCACCCATCTTGTCGCTAGGGGTGACGCTGCTGGCCCCCCTCTTCATGGTGTTTGATGGAGTGGGAGACTACTCGGCCAATCTGGCGTTCGTGGCACGCTGGATCGCCGTCTGGGTGCTGGCCACTCTGGCGACGGGTGTTGCCTGCGGCTGGGCCTGTCGGCGTCGCGAACTGGAGATCTACCAGAGTCGCTCGTGGATGTGGCCGATTGTCGTGGGGCTGCTTGGCTGGTTCGGTTGGGTGGGTTACCATTGCCTGCGCCCGCTCCCCGCGAAGCTTCCGGACGGCCGCTGGATGCCCCGACGGCCGGACGTCGTTCCCCCGTTGGGCTGCGAACTGATGGCCTAGTCCCCCAGCCCGTTTCTTGTCGGACTCCTCACCATGACTGCTGATGAAGTCCTGCAGGAGCTCGCCGCACTGGGAAGCGAGCAAACCAAAAAGACGTTCCTGCGGCATGGCGCCCGTGAACCGCTTTTTGGCGTCAAGGTGGGTGACCTCAAAAAGATTCAGAAACGGATCAAGATCGATTATCAACTCGCACTAGACTTGTACGCCACCGGAAACAGCGACGCCATGTACCTCGCGGGCCTGATCGCCGACGACGCCCGGATGACCAGGCAGGACCTGCAACGCTGGGTCAAACAGGCCTACTGGCACATGCTCAGCGGATGCACCGTCCCCTGGGTGGCGACCGGCAGCCGGTTCGGAGTCGAATTCGCCCGCCAGTGGATCGACTCGAAAGACGAGCAGATCGCCTCCGCCGGTTGGTCCACCTGGAGCAGCTTGGCGATGACCAAACCCGACGACGAACTCGACCTCGCGGAACTGCAAGCCCTCCTCGATCGCGTGGCGACGACCATTCACGCGCAGCCCAATCGCGTTCGCTACTGCATGAACGGCTACGTCATCGCCGCAGGTTCGGGCGTTGTTTCCCTCACCGCCGCCGCACTCCGGACCGCCCAGGCGATGGGCCCCATCGAAGTCGACATGGGGGACACCGCCTGCCAAACCCCCGACGCCGCAGCCTACATCGCCAAGGTGAAGGCCCACGGATCGCTTGGAAAGAAGCGAAAGTCGGCCAAGTGCTGAACGCGGAGGCGAGGAAAGAGTCTTCGCCGAAGACGTGGGGGCGGTAGAGGCTGATTTTCTCGGGAGACATCTTCGAGGAGTCGGGGCCGGCGAATCCGGCGGCAAGGCGAGGTGATCGTCCAATGCTGACTGCGAGAGGTCTTTCAATTCGGCCAGCGCAGTCTCGGCGGAGGGACACCTGGAGCTTGCCTTCGGCCGCTTGACCGGGGACCGCTCACTCCGGCGGCGGCAGGCAGCCGAACGTCCATTCGGGGTGAGCAAACCGTAGTTTGGCAGGTGCTAGTACCGGCTGCGGGGTCTGTCGCGGCAGCGAACAACATGGCGCCGGCTCGCGGCTGCCTCCAACCTCATAGGCCTGCATGCCCGCCGCCGTTCGCGACTCGATCCCCTCGACGAACCCGCCCTTCTTCCCGATAATAGGGGAAATCCCAGCGCCCGTTTTGATCGAACACGCTTCCCTTCCCGTTTTGAGCTGCACATGTCTCCTCTCGACTTCAGCGATCGCATCCTGTGCCTGCCGATCATCCACGGCAGCGGCGACTGTGCGATCGAAGTCCGACGGCTGATGCTGTCGGAGGCCTTCGACTGTGTGGCCGTGCCTTTACCCCCGTCGTTTCAGGTTGACGTGGAAGAGGCGATCACCAAACTGCCACGGTTGTCGGTCGTCTGGCAGCCGGAGCCGAAATGGTCCCCCGCCACCGATTGGACCGGCCACTCCGCGGACGAAGACGACGATGAGGAGGACGAAGACGACGAAACGGCCAGTTACGTGCCGATCGACCCCTGCCAGGGAGTGATCACCGCACTCCGCATCGCGCTGCAGGAACGTCTGCCGAGGGCCTTCATTGATCTGGAAACCGCCCGCTTCGACAGCTATTCCGCGACGCTGCCCGATCCCTACGCCCTCAAGCAGGTCGCCCCCGAAAAGTTCGCTACGGCCGTCTTGCCGTCGATCCCCCGTCCCCCTGCCGGGCAGCCGCGCGACCGCATCATCCACATGGCGGCCCGGCTCCGCGAATTGGAACAACGCTACGAGCGCGTTTTGCTGGTCTGCTCTCTGATCGACTGGCCCTGGCTGCGCGAGGCTTATGTCGAGCGGCACGCGCCCACGGCGGCGGACGACGCCGTGGAAGAGACTTCCATCGCAGCCGTCGACCCGGTGACGTCGCTGTTCATGCTCGGCGAACTGCCGTTCATTACGGCCCTCTATGAGCAGGCCCGAGCCCAGTTGGAGCAGGACGAAAATCTCTCCATCGACGGTGTCAAAGCGCTCATCCTCGCCACCCGCGATCACTACAAAGACGATCTCGGCAAACAGGCGCGGACCATTTCGCCGAAACTCCTGCAGAGCTATTTTCAATACGTTCGCAATCTGTCGCTGGTGAGTCGCCGGCTCACCCCCGACCTCTATACGCTGATGGTCGCGGCGCAACAAATCTTCGGCGATCACTTCGCCCAATCCTTGGCGGAAGTGGTTCGCGAATACCCCTTCGGCGGGAACCTCGCCGCGGAGACCATGACGTTCGGCATCGACCGCGGTCGCCTGCCGGATGGCACAGTCTACAACCTGAAGAGCCGCCTGCCGGGGCCGCCCATCCATTGGCGAACCCTGCAGCTGCGCCCCAAACCGCTGAAACTCGACCAGCTCGAATGGCAGCAGCGCTGGAACCCCTATCGTCAGTGCAGTTGGCCCCCGGAAGACATCGCCGTCGAGAAATTCCGCACGCACGTAAAAGACACCGCGTTGTCCCTCATTGGCTCCGATCTGGCGCGTTCGGAAAAGTTCTCGGCCAGTCTTAAGGACGGGCTCGACATCCGCGAGACTCTTCGCAATTGGCATACCGGCGACCTCTACGTCAAAGTGCTCCCGCCGACGCGCGGTTCGCTCGATTGCGTCGTGATGCTGTTCGATTCGCCCGCAGACCCGCGCGACTACCCGTGGCGGGTGACCTGGCATGCGGAGCATCATGATGAGTCCACGCTGGCCCTGTTCGCGACGGACTTCCAGCGCAACATGGTCGGGCCGGGGATCGGACAGGCCCAGTACGGCGGCGCGGTCTTTCTGTTTCCTCCGCGACCGGTCTCCGACATCTGGACGAATCCGCGGTTTGACTTCACCGACACTCTGGAAGAACGTCTCCTCGCCGCCGCCTGCTTCCACGCCCGCGAGCGCCACGTGGCTCTTCTGAGCGCGCTCCCCCCCGGCGTAGGCTGGAAGCGGCTCGCCAAACGCTACGGAAAAAAACTGGTCCACGTCCCCATGAGCCGCTTTGGCCAGGACATGCTCCAGCAACTCCGCATTTTCCACGTCCTCAACGGCACGCAGATCCGCAGCTACGCCGCGCACTTCATTCGTAAGGGATGAACACGAGAGCACGGGACATCGGCCCCCAACTTCCGCGCCGAAAAACTGGTCTCGACTCGCAAGCCCCGTTCCCGGAAAATCGCAGCATCGGTCCCGCGGAGAGGAATCCGTGACCGGGGGGATTGCCGTTTTCACGTTCACCGACGGGCGATGAAAGCCGCACGGGATGCGAGGAGCGCAGGGATGCATCGACGATTTGTGCTGGGGACCTTGGCGATCGCGTGTCTCAGTTTTGCCGCTGCCGTGGTCGATGCCGCCCCTCCGCCGAGCGTCGAGACCACGATGAAGTTCGCGCCCAAGCAACGCGACGTCGATTACGAAATCCCCAAGCCCGCCGACTACCCCAAATGCAAAGTCGATGGGGAGCGCAACGGGAAATCGTTCACCTGGGTGGTGACCGGGACTCAGGGGCAAGTGCTGCGTCGGTTTGTCGATTCCGACGGCGACAACCAATTTGATCAGTACCGTTTCTATCGGGACGGTCTTGAGGTCTATCGCGACATCGACAGCAATCAGAACGGCAAAGTCGATCAATTCCGCTGGCTGAATTTCGGCGGTTCGCGCTGGGCGATTGACGCCAACGAAGACGGCGCCATTGATCAATGGAAGTCCCTTTCCGCCGCGGAGGCCTCTCGGGTGGCGGTGCAGTCGCTGGTATCCGGCGACTCAGCGACGCTGCAGTCGCTGATGGTGACCGCCGAAGATCTCAAGACCCTCGGCGTCAACGCGAAACTGGCCGCCAGGCTCCTGGAGTCGGCGGGCGCCGCCGCGGCCGATGCCCGCGCCATCGTCGCCAAGAGCAAGGTTTTGAAGCCTGACAGCCGCTGGGTTCGTTTCGACGCCCAGATGCAGGGGGTGATCCCCGTCGATGAAGGCAAGGCTCGCGCCGATCTCTATGTCTACGAGAACGCGATGGCAGTGATCGAATCGGGTCCGGCGCCGGCCCAGGCGGCGCTGGTGCAGATCGGGGAGATGATTCGCGTCGGCGAGGTTTGGAAGCTCACGGCGGCTCCGACCCCAATTGACAACACCACGACGACCACCGCCGGCGGTGTGTTAATGCAGCCGATACTGGCGGAAGCGGCCAACGATCTGGCCACGGCGCCGTCTCCCGAAATGCAGAAGCTGATCGAAGACCTGCAGAAGCTCGATCAGGCGCAGCCCCAATTCGGCGTTGCCAAACCCGCCGAATTGTCGGCCTACAACGCACGGCGGGCCGACATGCTGATGAAGCTCACCTCTCTGGCGGAAACGTCGGACGAAAAGGCGCAATTTCTGAAACAGTGCGTCGACGGCATCGCCGCCGCCGTACAAACCGACACTTATCCAGAAGGCCTCGCGCGGCTGCGGCAGATCGAGTCGGAACAAATGCGTGCGGCCAGGCCGTCGTCGGTGCTCCCGTTCGTGACGTATCGCCGCATCATGTCGGAATACAGCGTCGATCTGAAGACGGCGGATACGGAGCAACGGCAGAAGATCCAGGATGCCTGGCTGAAGTCTCTCGAGGAATTCGTGGCGAAATTCCCCGAGGCCGACGATCGGCCCGATGCGATGCTGCAGGTGGCGATTGCTCAGGAGTTCGCCGGCAAACTCCAGGAAGCCACCACCTGGTTCCAGCGCCTCGCCAAGGACCATGCAGGCACCGTGGAATCGCAAAAGGCCCTGGGGGCGGTGCGTCGCCTGGAAATGAAAGGCAAGCCCTTCAGCCTGACCAGCAAGACCCTCAACGATCTGCCTTTCAGCACAGCGAGTTACCGCGGCAAGACGCTGCTGGTCCTCTACTGGGCCACCTGGTGCCAGCCCTGCAAAGAAGACCTGCCCAAACTCCGGGCTCTTTATCAGCAATATCAGAATCGCGGTTTCGAGATCGTCGGCGTCTGTCTCGACGTACCGGTCGGCACGCGCGCCCAACAGGTGGCGCAATTGCAGCCCTACCTCGAAGCCAACAAAGTCCCCTGGCCGCAAGTCTATGAGGAGGGCGGACTCAATAGCGCCCCTGCCGTGCAATATGGCGTCTTCTCGCTCCCGACGATGTTCCTCATCGACGACAAAGGCCTCGTCGTCAGCCGCAGCTCTTCGGTGGACGAACTCACCGCGGTCTTACCGCAATTGCTTACGAGCAAACAGGCGAAGAAGCCCTGAACTCCTTGCCGCCAAGCCCGCATCCCGACACCCGGAAACCGACTCCTTGTCACTCCTGGCCCAACTCGGTCGCCGCATTACGGGCACCATCAAACGGGCGGTGATTCAACATCACCGCCGGTCGGGAGCGGTGCTGTTCAGCGACACCACCTTGCGGGACGGCGAGCAGATGCCCGGCGCCACGCTCGAACCCGCTGACAAACTCGCGATTGCACTCGCCCTGGAGCAGGCGGGGGTGCACTCACTGGATGCGGGATTTCCCGCCTCATCAGAGCAGGACGTCGAAGCCATCCGCCTGATGATCGGCAAGGTGACGAAGCCGGTGCTGACGGCCCTGTGCC
Source organism: Planctomycetaceae bacterium (assembly GCA_033762515.1). Classification (GTDB taxonomy): domain Bacteria; phylum Planctomycetota; class Planctomycetia; order Planctomycetales; family Planctomycetaceae; genus DSVQ01. The sequence continues at coordinate 2,769 of JANRLN010000016.1, read as the reverse complement.
GCACCGTTAAGGCGGATGTCGACGCTGCTGACCGCGCCTTGCAGGGGCAGCCGGCCCACAAGCGAGGCGTCAGCCTGTTCGTCGGGACCAGCCCGCTGCATCGTGAGTTCAAGTTGCAGAAGTCAAAAGAGGACATTTTGCGGCTCATTGGCGAAACCGTCAGCTATGCGGCTTCGAAGTTTGAAATCGTCGCCTTTAGTCCGGAAGATGCCAGCCGCACGGAGGTGGACTATCTCTGCGAGTGCTATCGCACGGCGATCGACGCCGGCGCCACAACTGTCGGGTTCCCCGACACCGTCGGCATCCTGACCCCGGAAAAGACACGGGACTTCATCCGCGGTATTCAGGATGGCGTTTCGAACCTCGATCGGGTGCTTCTCGCGGTCCATTTTCACAACGATCTTGGTCTCGCCGTCGCCAACACCCTGGCCGGAATCTCCGAAGGGGCGCACGTTGTGCAGTGCACGGTCAATGGCATCGGTGAGCGCGCCGGCAATGCGTCGCTCGAAGAGGTCGCAATGGCCTTAGATCTCCACTTCGATCAATACGGCCGGCGGGCCAAGATCGACACAAAACAACTTGTCCCGCTGTGTCATCTGGTCCAGCGACTCACCGGCGTTCGTCCTGCACCCAACAAGCCCGTCTGCGGCCAGACAATCTTCGCCACGGAAGCGGGAATTCATCAGGATGGACTGCTCAAGAATCCGGATACTTATCTTCCCTTCCGGCCGGAGCGCGTCGGCGCCGCAGGAATTCAATTGGTTCTTGGGCGCCACAGCGGACGTCGCGCGGTGGCTCATCGACTGCAGGAGTTGGGGCTCGACAGCGGCGACAACGCCGTCGCCGCGCTGCTCGAGCGCATCAAGCAATTGCCCAAGGGGGTGATGCTCGATGATACGCTGCTCCAAGAACTCGCCGCACGATGAAGGAACCTTTCCCGCCGGAAACTGGCAGGTTGGGGCGGACGCCGAGCAATTCAGACGCCCCCATGCGACGGAATTGCAACGCAACCCGCCAGGGTTCGCACTCCGCATCACCACCCCCGGCTGATGAGCGCTGGCCCTGAAGGGACTGCCTGCATCACCAATTTCCGCAGCGCTGGCGGGGCATTGGTTTGGACTCACATTCGCGTCGGACCCCGAAAAGAACCACCGCATTTCAGGCATCAAATCCCCAGGAAGTCCCGGCGACCCATTTTCAAACGTATCGCGGGTGAGATGGGTCGCTGAGGTGCGGACTTGGCAGTTTGCCCGACGTATCAGGCTTGATATTCGACGCGTCACGCAAGGACGACCACGCCACGGTTTCCTGCGCGACGCTACGGCAGTCCCGGCTTCCGTGCCAGGAACCAGGCCTGCTTCGGATCACTCGCGGCCACGCGGACGACGTGAAACCCGACGGCAGCAAGTCGTTGGCAGACCCAGGTGCGCTCGTACGAATAGCGCCGCACTTCAGGCGCGGTGGGCCAACCGCGCCAGTGCGTCACCCCAAGACGATACAGGACCGAACGCAGGCGAAAGCTGATTTGAGTGCACCAAGGGATGGGGGTGACGTTCAGTTGAAACATGAAGTGACCTTCCGGCTTCAGGAGCCGAAATGCATCCTCGAAGTAGCCGATCAGAACTTGCGGACGGAGGAGATAGAGCACCTCATAACTGAAAACCATGTCAGTCTGCGACAGCGCTCGAGGCTGCAGCCTGCCGTTCTCAATCAACTCAAAGGAGACATGCTCCCGCGTGTTATTGCGGTTTGCCGCCGCCAGCAGTGCGGGGGCTATGTCCAGGCCGACCACCTGCCGATAATGTTCCGCGAGCGCCTGCGACATTCGACCGATGCCGCAGCCGATATCAATGACCGTGTGGTCTCGCTGAGGAATCACGCGGAGTTGTTCCAAGCCGCGTTGCAGATCCGCACGACCGGTGGCGACAACATCATCCCAGCTCGCGTCGCGCGCCAGATGCATCTCCATCCCCTGCACCCCGGTCTCCGCCAGCGAATGCTCCCACCACGTGCAGGTTGTCGAAACTGCGGTCATCGTTGTCTGCTCCCATCACTGTCGCCGCCGACTGCCGGATCAACGGGTCCGGCGGAGAAATGCTAGGCCAGTGCACCTGCGCATCAAATTGTGCCGGCAGCGATTCCGTGCGAATCTCCGCTGCAAAAATCACACAGGCCGCCAGGACTCGTACGCCGGGCGAACGCGACAGAACTGGTATAACTGATTCCGCGTGCGAGCGGTCGCGCCTAGCGGATGGATCTACGGGCAGCGCTCCAACCGCGCTGGCTCCACGCCCGGACGCGCTTGGGCGGCAAGTGATGCGGCGGCATCCAGCCGTGTGGCGCCGAGATGCGCCTGCCGCTGCGGGTTCGCACACATCGAGCGGGTGAGCCAGTCGGATTCGGGGTCGCGCGGGCGGCCGCGATTGCCGACTGCGTCGGTTACGAGTTAAATGACCGTCGACGGGTGAAAACTCATCACCCGCATCCCGTCGTCGAGGATTCATCGTTCATGTCGTTCCCCAAGATGTTCCGCCTGCGCCAGCGCTTTGACGCCACGCGGATCGAGAATGTTCCCGCCGAGGTGAGTTCGCAGTTGCAGCGGCTGAGCTTGGGGAATCGCATTCGACCTGGTCAGTCGGTGGCGATCACGGCCGGAAGTCGGGGAATCGCCAACATCGCCCAGATCATTCGCGCGGTCGTCGACCATGTGAAGTCCCTCTCCGCCACGCCGTTCATTGTGCCCGCCATGGGAAGTCACGGCGGCGGCAC
>JANRLN010000015.1:0-10352 GCA_033762515.1 Planctomycetaceae bacterium | reverse complement strand
CCTGTTTCGGGCGTTGGGAGACGGCACGCGGGCGCGGGAGTATTACGAACAGTCCCTCACGGTGAGTCAGCGGCTGGCGGAGCAGGCCCCGGAGAATGCGGACTACGCCCGCGACCTGTCGGTGTCGTACGAGCGGATGGGAGACCTGTTTCGGGCGTTGGGAGACGGCACGCGGGCGCGGGAGTATTACGAACAGTCCCTCACGGTTCGTCAGCGGCTGGCGGAGCAGGCCCCGGAGAATGCGGACTACGCCCGCGACCTGTCGGTGTCGTACAACCGACTCGGCGATCTCTCTCGCGACCTCGGGGAGAGTGCCGAGGCGAGGAAGTACTACGAACTTGATTTGGAGATCGCCCAGCAACTGGCCCAACGTGCCCCGGACAACGCCGACTGGCAGCGGGATGTCGCCGTCAGCCATAATAAATTGCTGCAGTTCTTCGCCGCCCAACAAGACTTTGAGGCCGCGATCCCGCACCTGCTGGAGGCGTGGCAGACGCTGGAACAACTCGCCGCGCGCAACGCGCTGCCGCAGCACACCGACGCGGCCTGGCTGGAGCAGCTGCGGAAGTTGGTGGCTGAGTTGAAGGTTGAGAGTTGAGAGTTGAGAGTTACGCCGCCTCGACCCTCAACCCTCAACCCTCAACCCTCAACCCTCGACCCTCAACCCTCAACCCTCAACCCTCATCCCTCAACCCTCAACCCTCAACCCTCAACCCTCAACCCTCAACCCTCAACCCTCAAGTCACTGACGTTCGCGGCTCGCGGGGTGCGGTTCAACGGCGCGGGGCGGTGTCTCCAGCAGATCCCATAGCAGCACGATTCCCGCCAGCCATTGCAGCGACGTCACCCAGAGATAGACGCGATGGACTGTGTAGAACCGGGCGTGGTCGGGAACGCTCTGCCGGACGGGATCAACCAGTTGATCGAGCCAGACGTGCACCACCACCAGCGCGGCGAGGGAACCTGCCAGCAACAGCCACGTCGCCAGACGCCAACGACGGCGGGACATCCACACCAGGGGCGCCGTTGCCCCGAGCGCCGCCGCCGCGAAGGCATTGAGCCAGTGCGTCACCCGCTGCGTGACAAAGCCCTGCGCGGTCGAGCCGAACAACTCCGTCCCCACCGGGACCACAATTCCCGCATAGACCGTCAGCCCCCCCCACCACACGGCGAGAGACACCAGCGCCAGGAATCGCAGAGTTCGGTGCATGAGCGGTGAATCTCGGGACAACGACGTGCGCGCAGGATCTCATGAACGAGCGGTTTCGGCAACACGAAGCGAATTGGACCGGATCACGATCTCTCCGTCAGCCTTCCTTCAAGTCGCCGGACGGTTACCATAGCCGGAGCGCTCCCCATCCCCCACACGAGTCGTCGACCACGTTGGCAGCCGATTTTTTGACGGATTGTCGAAACGGAGCGGTCGCCATCCGACTCTGCAGGGTGGGCCGGTGACTCGTCGAGAATTCCCAGAACGCGGCAGATGAGGACTTCGAGTTGCGCACACCAGGGAAGCATCGTCGTTGGGTTTGGATGGTGGCCCTGGGATTGACGGCGGCGTTGGCTGCAGCGGGGTATTGGGGACTCAAACCCTCGACAGAATCTCTGCTGCGGGCGGCACGCACCGCCCTTGAGGCCGGCGACGCTCCGCGCGCGCTGGAAATCGCCAAGACCCTGCACCAGAGAGACCCCCACAGTCCGGACGGGCTGGAGTTACTGGTGGAAGCGGGTTTTTCTGCACGCGACCGTGAGATTTGGGAGCCGGCGAGTCCGGCGTGGGAGCGCGCCCATCCGCGCGCGGCATTCGACCTGTGGGTGCGGCTGGGCAGCCGCGAGATGCAGAGGTTTCATGCCGCCGCCGCCGAAGAGGCGTTGCGTCGAGCGATTGCGGTTTCCGCCGACCGACCGGAGCCCTGGCGACTGCTGGCGCAGTTGGTCTCGATTCAAGGACGTCCCCAGGAGACATCGGAATGTCTGCTGATGCTGATTCAATTGGGGGACTTCAGCGAAGCCGATCTGTTGACTCTGGCCTGGCCGAACTCGGCGGTCCATGATCCGGCGCGCGTAGACGCCTTGCTGACCGCCGATCCCGCGAATCGAGTTCCGATGCTGTCGCGCGTGGGGGCGGCGTTGAACGAGAATCGAGCCGCGGATGCGGAAGCCATTCTCCGGGACATCCTGGCTCAGCACGGCCGGCATCCGAGGACCATCGCCATTCTGGGACGTCTGCTGGCCGAGCGCAATGCCGCGGAATTCCTCACCTGGCAGCGAGAGCTGTCTCGCTGGGCCGCTGAGGAACCGGAAGCCTGGATCGCGCAGGGAATCTGGTTACGGACCCACGGGCAGATTGGGGCGGCGGCCCGTGCGTTTCGGCAGGCATTCACGCTCGATCCACGGCATGTGAATGTTGCTTCCGAGCTGGGGTTGACGCTGCAGGCCCTGGGGGAACGGGAGGTCGGCGGCGAACTGTTGGAATGGGCGCGCCGGCAGCAGGAAACAATCGAACTCGCGCGTCGATTCCAAGAGCAGAACGACCCGCGCAACACGCGCAACCTGATTGAGCGACTTGAGCACATCGGACGCTGGTGGGAAGCGTGGGGCTGGTGCCGCGTCCATCTCGCGGAACATCCGCAAGACGGAGTCATTCGGAAATCTCAGGAACGTCTCCGGGCGCAACTCACGCGCGACATTCCCCGAACGGCGCCCCACACTCTTCCGGGCCAAGACTTCGACTGGTCGGCCCTCGCCCTTGCGAAATGGGAGTCCGAGACGCCGAGTGAGGTCGAGACGCACGCCGCCGACGACTCCACGTTTGTCTTCAGTGATGTCGCAGCAACGATGGGGCTGACGTTCCAGTTCGAGAACGGCCCCGCCCGCGGCCAGACGATCGTTCAGACCAGCGGAGGGGGTGTCGCCGCGATCGATTTTGACCGCGACGGCTGGCCCGATTTGTATTTCACTCAGGGCGGCGCGGACCCCACCGCCCCGACGCAGTCGTCCCTCGACTCGCTCTTTCGCAACCGGCAGGGCCGGCGTTTTGAGGACGTCACCGGTTGGTCGCGAATTCACGAAGACCGATTCAGCCAGGGAATCGCCGCTGGAGATGTGGACAATGATGGTTTCGCAGATCTGTACGTGGCCAATCTTGGAATCAACCGACTGTTGCGCAATCAGGGGGACGGCACGTTTTCCGATGTGACGGCGACAGCGGGATTCCGTTCCTCGGGATGGACCACCAGCGCCGCCATCGCGGATCTGGACTTCGACGGGAATCCTGAGATTTTCAGCGTCCGTTACGCGACGGGAGGCGACATCGCCACCCGAGTTTGCCGCGACTCCGAGGGACGTCCCGGAGTCTGCCGGCCGACGCTGTTCCCTGCCGAGCCCGACCTGGTTGCCGTCAACCTCGGGGACGGACGCTTTCAAGAGGGGTGCGGGGACGCCGGTCTCGATCTTCCCGAGGGGCGGGGGTTCGGACTGGTGGTGGCCGACTTCAACGACGACGGCCGACCCGACGTCTTTGTGGCCAACGACCAGACGGCGAATTTTCTGCATCTCCAGGGGGAACCGGGCGCCGGCCCGCTGCGATTCGTCGAAGAGGCGGTCTCTGCGGGAGTTGCGTTCGATCGAGAGGGATTTCCCCAGGCGTGTATGGGGGTTGCGTCGGCAGACCTCAATGGGGATGGCCGACCGGAGCTGTTTGTCACCAATTTTGCGGATGAGTCTGACACTCTGTATGTCTCTCAACCAAATGGCGGATATCTCGACGAGACGCGGCGGGCCGGCCTCAGGGATGCCAGCTTTCGGCCGTTGGGCTTCGGCGCCCAGTTCCTCGACGGGGATCTCGATGGATCCTGGGACTTAGTGGTGCTGAATGGACACATTCGCGACTTTTCTGACTTGGGACAATCGCCGGCGCAAGTTCCGCTCCTGTTTCGAGGATTGCCGGACGGCCGCTTTCACGCGACGAAGTTCCAGGACCCGCAGGCATTCTTCAACGTCCCGCGCGTTGGTCGCGGACTCTGCACCGTCGACTGGAATCGAGACGGTCTCCCCGACTTCGCCGGATCCTACCTGGATGGCGCTGCAGTGGTGGTGGAGAACCGAAGTGATCCGAACGGACATTCGTTCACGCTCGAATTGGTAGGGGTTCAGAGCAGCCGTGACGCCATTGGCACGCGGGTCAAAGTGGTTGGCGTCTCTGGGAAGACCTACCACTGGCAGGCAACGGCCGGGGACGGTTTTGCAGCGTCGAATGAACGGCGATTGCACGTGGGGTTGGGCCGGGATTCCCAGGTGTCTCTGTTGGAAATCCACTGGCCCTCCGGAATTCGCCAGGAATTTGCCAACTTGCGGGCGGGAACCCCGTGGATTGCGATTGAAGGACGCGACCAGCTCGAAGAATTGCGTGTGAAATAGGCAAGACTGCTTCGAAAACCAACACGAACAGCAGATTGCGGAGTGCTTTTGGCTCCCCACAAGCACTCGCTTCTCCAATCAGGGCAGGAGAGTTGACCGCTGCAAGGGAGTTGTCAACTTCTCGGCACGGTTTTCGCGAAAACGCAATATTGAGTGGTGAGATTTTCCCCGAACGTCGCACTTTTCTGGCGGCGTGTTGCAATTTACGCATCAAACCATTCTGGCACTTACATCCGCTCGTGTGTCCCGCAATTCTCGCGGGTGAATCGCTCCGTATGATCCTGATTCCTTCTTTCCCAGGAGCTTGCGATGGTCGTCCAGGAGTCGCCGCGTAGGAACGTCCATGGATTCACGCTGATCGAATTGCTGGTGGTCATTGCGATCATCGCGGTCCTGATCGCGTTGTTGTTGCCTGCCGTACAACAGGCCCGCGAGGCCGCTCGACGGACCCAGTGCAAGAATCAGATGAAAAATCTGGCGCTGGCGCTGCACAACTACCACGACACCTATCGGCTGTTCCCTTACGGAGCGGCCGGTCCGGGAACGTGCACGAACGCTCCGTACACGCGAATCATGAACCAGAAAGGCTGGGTGCAGGTCCTGCCGTTTCTGGATCAGAGTCCCCTGTTCAACCAATTCAATCCCAACAATCCGGCAGGCGAATTCATTACCGCTCCCCTGACGCCGGCGATGAATCTGGTCGGGAGTGCGTCCGCCGTGGGGAATGATCAGGTCGTCTCACGGCGTCTGGAAATTTTTCTGTGTCCCTCGGACACGAACGACACCCACTACCGCTCGGCCAGCGGCAGCTACAACATCGGAGCCACGAGTCAAGCCAATGGGCTGTTCGCCGCTTACACCAACTATGATTTCAACATCTGGCGAAACTGCACTTCTTTCGAGCAGTTGCCGCGGAATGAACGGCGCATGTTCGGTCTGCACACGTGTTCGAAGATTTCCGACGTCACGGACGGAACCAGCAACACAGTGATGCTTTCCGAAACTGTCCGCAATGTCTACGACGGTGTGGCGCCTTCGTGGGGCGTCTACAAGCACGTGGGAGATGGAGTCGATTTCGGCCACGCCACTCAATACCGCAAAATCAACGAATGGGGGTGTTGTGCTTGGTCGACGCCGTCCTGGCAGCAGGCGGGCGTCACGCCGACTCCCGGACGCCTCGGGGAATGGGGTTCTCCCGGGAGCATGCATGCCGGCGGATGCCATGTCGCACTGGCCGATGGAACGGTGCGTTTTCTCAATGAGAACATCGACACCACCACGCGAATCCGGCTGGGGTTGATCGCCGACAACCAAACGGTAGGCGATTTCTAGGAATTCCTGGAAACCGCTCCGCAGTCGAGACCGACTGCCGGAATGCTGCGGGCCTTCCGGCAGTTTCGTGTTCCATCAAACGGTCGTGGGTTTCAGTGTGACCGCGTCATCATGCAAGGACTCCAGATTGTCGCCCACTCACGTTGAAATCGGGTTACTGACGGTGATCTGCTTGGTGGGGTGTGGTGGCGGCGCCACCCCGGAGATCGTCCCAAGCTTGGAACAAGTCGGCGGCAAGGTCCTTCTGGACGCAAAGCCCGCCGAAGGTGTCTCCATCACTTTCTTCCCGGCACAAAATAACAAGGGAAATCCTGCAACGGGAACCACCGACTCACTGGGTGCCTATACGTTGACGTATCGGAATGGGGCTGCTGGGATTCCAGCGGGTGACTACGTCGTACTCTTCTCCAAGTTGACCAAGCCTGACGGTTCGCCCATTCCCGAGGGGCAGACAGCGGCGGATGCGCTCGCCATCGATCAAATTCCCGAGCGGTTCCGCCGCACCGACAACCCGCAATACACGGTCTCGGTCCCCAAGGGGGGGAAGACTTTTGATTTTGAAATCAAATCCAAGTGACGAAACATCGGGCAGTCGTGTAATCGTTCTTCCGGATCCCCGTGTGCTCCGTCAGACTCACACTCCAGAGCGATGATGGTCTGGGGAATCCGTCTCCACCCCCACCGCGACGTTCATGATCGACGCCTCGGTCCACTCCCGGGCGGCGCGGATCTCTTTCAAACGCCCGCGGGACATCACGCCGATGCGGTCGCACACGGCGAGCAGCTCCGTCAGGTACGAGCTGACGAAGAGGACGGCCTTGCCGGCAGCGGCGAGTTCCCCCATGAGCCGGTAAATCTCGGACTTGGTGCCGACGTCAATGCCGCGGGTGGGTTCATCCAGCAAAAAGATGTCGGCGTCCTGATGGAGCACGCGGGCGATGGCGACTTTCTGCTGATTGCCGCCCGAGAGCTCCACGGCGGCCTGATCTTGCGAGCGGCGTTTCACCTGCAGGCGGTCGAGCCAGTGGTCGACGCTGGCCCGTCGGGAATCGAGATTGAGGAAGCCCCACCGCGAATAAGGAGTGAGGCGGCTGTAAGTGAGGTTGTCGGCAAGGGAGCGAGTCTGAGCGAGACCTTCCCGCTTCCGGTCTTCCGAGACCATTCCCATCCCGGCGCGAATGCGGTTTCGCGGCCCGCGGCCCGGAGCGACGCCGCCGATCGTGATGCGCCCCGACCGGACGGCGTCGAGGCCGAACAGACAGCGGACTAGCTCCGTGCGACCGGCGCCCACCAGGCCGGCGAGACCGAGAATTTCTCCCCGCCTCAGTTCCAGGGTGGCCTCTTGCGGCGCCTTCACGCCGGACAACTGCTCGAGCGACAACAGGGGTTCCCCGGGAGTGTGCGGCACATAGGGGAACAGGTCATTGACCGTGCGTCCGACCATCAGCCCGACGATCTGTGATTCGGTGACCTCCTGAAGCTGTCCGGACCCGACGGAACGGCCGTCGCGCAGCACGGCGTAGTCGTCGCAAATCGTCCGCACCTCTTCCAAAAAGTGGCTGATGTAGACGACCCCCCGACCGGACTGTTTCAATCGGCGGATCACATCGAAGAGACGGATGGTGTCGCGCTGCGTCAGTGAACTGGTCGGCTCATCGAAGACGATCAATTTGGCGTCCAAGACCAGGGCGCGGGCGATCTCCACCAGTTGTTGCGCCCCGACCGACAGCTCCCCGACGATCGCGTCGGGGTAGAGTTCGGGATGTCCCAGCCAATCCAGCGCCGCGCGGACGCGTGGACGCTGCCGGCTGCGGCGAAGCAGGCCGAAGGTCGCCGCCTCTTGCCCGAGCATGACGTTGTCTTCGACGGTGAGGTGAGGGGCGAGGTTGAGCTCCTGATAGATCGTGGCGACACCGGCCCTGCGGGCGGCGAGCGGACCGGCGGGGTCATATGCCTCGCCATTGAGCGCCATGCTGCCGGAGTCTGGACGGTGGGCGCCGCTAAGGATCTTCATCAAGGTGCTCTTGCCCGCGCCGTTTTCACCGATCAGTCCCACGACGCGCCCCGCGGAGACGGTGAAGGAGACGTCGAAGAGTGCCTGGGTGGCGCCGAAGCGCTTGGAAATTGAGGCGACGGAGAGCAAGGGAATCGCGTTCATGTTCGCAATCGGCCTTCGTCACTGGCAAACTGAGGTGGGCGCCGCGAGGCGTCGCCGCCCCCGGAGATTGAGGGGATCTGCCAAAAGAAGAATCAGTGAAAACTTATCCAAGGGCTCAAGATTATTGTTGACAAACAGAAATGTCACGCTACTTTCTTGCCGTCGGGAATTCTTCTATGGACGGAAGAATGCTCTGCGAGTCGGCACGGAGGCCCATCCATGAGTCGGCGCGGCTTCACAGTCATTGAACTCATGGTCTCGATGGCGGTCATCGGCGTCCTGATTGGACTGCTGTTGCCAGCCGTCGCTCAGGTGCGCGAAGCAGCGCGGAAGACGCAGTGCCGGTCGAACTTGCACCAGATCGGCCTCGCGCTGCACAACTACGAGTCACAATATCGCGTGCTCCCATCCTGCACCACGCGTCAGGGTTTGAGCTGGCATGTGACGCTGCTGCCGAACCTGGACGAGTCGACGATGTATCGTCAACTGAATTTCCAGGCATCCGACGATTTCAGCATCCCGGAGCCGATCCAGCACATCGTGCTGCCGACCTATTTATGCCCCAGCGATCCCGCTCCCAACGTCAGCGGGAACAGCGACGAATCTCCGGGCTACGCGGCAACGAATTACCTGGGAAACTCGGGAACAGGCCTGCTCGACGGCGGCGTGGACGGCGTCTTCACCCACATGACTCCCTATCAGCCCGCGGTCTTCCCGGGAGATGGTCCGGTCACGCTCGCGTCGATCAGCGATGGACTTTCGCAAACCGCGGCCGTGTCCGAAGTCCTGCATTCGGTCCTGAACGGCGCTCCGCAGCGTCTGCGAACCGTCTTTCAGACCACCCGGTCTTTTGATTTCTCAACAAATCAAGAGTTTCGGCAACTCTGCTCAGAGATCCCCGAAGATCCTGGAGCTCACGGGTGGCAGGGGTCTTCGCTGGCCCACGGGGCGACCTGGACGAGGGGCAGTATTGGGTACTCGACTTACAACCACAGCCTCACGCCCCAACTTCCCAGTTGCCTCAACCGCACCCACGTGGTCAGTGGAATCTTCACCGCCGCCAGCGCTCACGCCGGCGCCGTTCAAGTTTTATTCACCGACGGCCACGTCGTTTCTGAAAATGTCTCTGTGGACGCACAAATTTGGCGCGATGCGGGTTCTCGCGCCCAACTGCGATGACATCGTGGTGATTTTCGGCTGACAGGGAGTCAGCCGAAACGTCTGAAAGGGTTCTTCTTCAAGGAGGAAACGGGATGAAGCGATTCGGGACGATCTTGGGCAGCCTCGTGGTCGCCGCAGCGGCAGCGCAGACAGTGGGAGCCGCCTGGACTTTCATGTCTCCGATGAACAACACGAAGTACGCTCAGACGGCGAGCATCTCGTTTGCCGGCAGCGGCGGAACGAACGGCACCGGCTTCATGGTGGAATGCGCCAAAGACGGGGTTATGGAACAGACCGTCAACGGCACCTGCGGGATGCTGGGCTACTGGGGCGGAACTCTGGCTCCGCCGATTCCCTCGGGTTGGACCGTCGACTCCGGCGCTCCCGAACACTCGCTCTACGTCTGGGTCGGCGGGGCCCGGCAGTCGACCTCCCGAAGCATTGAAATTGTTCCGTAATGAGCAACCGGGGTCCATGCCGCTGCAAGGCGTTGCCACCGCAGCGGCTGTCGGCCGCTGACTCCGGATTGATCTGGCCCCTTCAGCGACGCTGAAGGGATGCGATGCTGGGATACGGAAGGCCGCCAGCGGATCTGACGCCGGCGACTTCCGTATTCTGCTTCCATGGCGGTCGGACGCCCATCACATCTCCCCGGCCCACCGGCGGACTCAGAGCAGATCCTCACGCCGCCTCTGAGACGCCGAAGTATCGCCTGGAGCCGACCGTTTCGATTCGCGCCGCTGGTTGTGATCTGAGTTCCTAGCTGCCTGACATCGCTGCAAGCGACTGCTGCGGCAGCGAACCTTCGCCCGTCGGATTCCGACCAGATGGGTCGATCAGCCAACTCGGCAACCACCGCAAGACGTGCCCCTTCCAAGACACGGCCAGACGGAGCACCGCCAGCGAGCGGCCCTGCAGGGGATATAAGTCTCCGGCCTTCAGACGGGTGAATAGGGGCCGCTGCGCCGTGTCGATGACCGGCTGCCAATGCTGCTCGACCGCGTGTTCGGGGAGTCGAAACGGAATGGGCTCGTGGTGCGAATTCATCAGCACCAGCAGCGTGTCGCCGGTGATGCGGCGGCCGAATTCGTCGATCTCGTCGTCCATCTGCCCTTCAAGCCGCATCCCCAGGCAGCGCACATACCCGGCGTGCCAATCTTTGTCGTTCATGGGGCGTCCGTGGGGAGTCAGCCACAGGACGTCATGGACCGCCTCACCGCGGATCTGGCGACCCTGAAAGAATTGACGTCGCTGCAGGACCGGCTGCGTCTTCCAGAGCTGC
>JANRLN010000014.1:0-8416 GCA_033762515.1 Planctomycetaceae bacterium | reverse complement strand
CGATGCGGGGCGTTCGGCGGGAGATCAGATCTGCTTCACAGGTTATCACTCGGGTCCGAAACCAGACGAAAATGTCCGACCGAGCTGCGGCTCGATCGTCTCGGCCCAACTGGGGCATCTGGATCCCGAAATTCCGGCGTTTGTGATGATTCCGCGGATGGTTCCGGGAACCGGTTCGGCGTATCTCGGCGTCGCCCACAAGCCGTGTGAGACACAGGCCGACCCCGCCGCGAATCGGCCATTTCCGTTTCCCAACTTTGCGCTTGCCGACGGGTGAGACGTCCACCGCCTCGGTGATGGTCAACAAGTCGTCCTAAGTTTTGACCGGTTGCGGGCGTCTGCCGATGCGTCGGGTCAATTGCAGGCGGCGGATCGGTTCCAGGGATTGGTATGGAACACTTTCGAGTTCCTCTCGCGACCCGGACGCATTCAACCTGGACGCTGAACCGCCGGAAGTCCGCGAGCGCTCAGGACGCCGGTCGCTACCATTCTTCGAACGTCGTCAACGCCGCGCTCGCGGGAGGACCGGTGCAGGGGAGCGGCGTGGTCGGCTCATCCGACGCGAAAGGGGCCTTCCCACAGAACAACCCCAAGTCGCCGCAGGATGTACTGGCGACGATGTGCCGTATTCTGGGGGGCGATCCGCACAAGGCGTCTCTGAACAACGCCGGTCGGTCGATCGCGGTTCTGCCGCATGAACAGCCGACTACGGAACTCTTCTGAGAGTTTCGAATCGGCCGAGACTTGGCGATCGGCTAGCGAATTGCCGTCGCTCCGTCCGGCAGGCGGACGAACTGGCCCGGAGGAAGCTTATCACCGGGCGGAAGATTATTGATCTTCCGCAACTCGGCTTCGGATACACCGTATTGCGAGGCGATCCAGGCGACCGAATTGCCGTCCGGACCTGCGCGGAAGACCGTCGGCGAAGAGCTTGGAGCGGCTGCCAGCGTTGGTGAGTTGATCACTGTGGTGGGTACGAACGTCGTCATCGTCCCCGGTGCGATCGCGACCGGACCGGCGTAACCCTGCTGCTGCACGGGAGCGTAGCCCGTCGTTGGCCCCATGTAGGGACGACCTTGGGGCTGCCCCGGGCCGCCGAGCGGAAACTGACACCCGACTGTGCCGAGAACGCACGCCACCATCAGTCCGCAGGAAATCGAACGCAACTTGGCCATAACGACTCTTTCGCTGGAACCCCCAGGTCTGGAGCGCGGCTTATAGATGAGGGTCGGAGAAGAGAGCAAGGGGGATTCGGCAGAATTTGCCGGAAGCCCCAGGATCGCGATCCCGGGGCTTCTGAGAACGTATGGTTGCGGGTCGATTCGTCGGCCCCGTACACTCTACATCTGTTGAAACGGACATCCGGCCGTGGCCGTGAAAGACTCCGTCCGCCCCTTGGTATCGATTCCTGCGAGGACACCCACGATGGCTCATTTGACCCGACGCGACTTTCTCGAAGACTCGGTGTTCGCCGCTGCTGCCGCCGCGATGGCCGGCGGCGTCTCCCGCTCAGCCGTTGCAGCCGACGCCGGTGCGGCGGATGCGGGCGACAAGCTGCGGGTGGCGGTCGTGGGCGTGAATGGTCGCGGGGGTTCGCACATCGCCGGGTTCGGCAAGCGCCAGGATTGCGAGATCGCGGCCATCGTCGATGTCGACGAAGCCGTCGGGAACCGGGTCGCGGATAGTATCGAGAAGACCTACGGCAAACGGCCGACGGTTTACATCGACATGCGGAAGTGCTTTGAAGACAAGTCGATCCACATTGCCAGCATCGCGACGCCCAACCACTGGCATGCGCTCGCTGCGATCTGGGCGATTCAGGCGGGGAAAGACGTTTACGTCGAGAAGCCGGTGAGCCACAACGTCAGCGAGGGCCGCCGCATCGTCGAGGCGGCTCGCAAGTACGGCAAGATCGTCCAAACCGGCACGCAGAGCCGTTCCAATCCCGGCATGCGGGAAGCGATCCAATACATCAACGACGGAAAACTGGGCGAAGTCAAGCTGGCCCGCGGCCTGTGCTACAAGCCCCGCGGCGCGATCGGCGCGCCGGGCAATTACGATGTTCCCGCCAGCGTCAACTACGATCTGTGGACCGGCCCCGCGCCGCTGCACAATCTCACTCGGCCGAAGCTGCACTACGATTGGCACTGGCAGTGGGACTACGGCAACGGAGACCTCGGCAACCAGGGGATCCACCAAATGGACATTGCTCGCTGGGGCCTCGGCGAGATGGATCTCGGTGATACGGTCCTCAGCTACGGCGGTCGCTTCGGCTATTCCGACGCCGGGGAAACCGCGAACACGCAGGTCTGCATCCACCAGTTCCAGTCCGGCAAACGACTTGTCTTCGAGGTTCGCGGACTGAAGACCGATTCCTACCGTGACGCCAAGGTCGGCGTCGTCTTCTACGGCAGCGAAGGCTACCTCGTCAGCCCCAGCTACAACGGGGGTGCGGTCTTCGACATGGACGGCAAGCCAGTTACCAAATTCAGCGGCGGCGGGGACGAGCATCACTTTGGCAATTTCGTCAAAGCCGTTCGGAGTCGCAAGGTGGAGGATCTCAACGCCGACATCCTGGAAGGACATCTGTCGAGCGCTCTGTGCCACGTCGGAAACATCTCGTATCGCCTCGGCGAACCGGCCAATGCCCAGCGGCTGACCGACGAATTCCAGAGTGACGCCGAAGCGGGGGAAACGCTTGATCGCTTCCTGTCGCACCTGCGCGACAACCAGGTCGATCCCGCCACGACGACGATCACGCTCGGCCCCAAGCTGACGCTGGCCGGGAAAGAGGAATTCACGGGGCCGCTCGCCGACAAGGCGAACAAGCACCTGACCCGCGAGTACCGCGCACCTTACATCGTTCCTCGCACCGAAGACCTGTAATCCGGGGCAGCCGAGTCAGGGGCTCCAGGACGTTGGCTCGCACCCTCAGCCCTGAGCCCTTGACCCTGAGCCCTTGACCCTCAGCCCTCCGCAAAAATTGGAAATCCTTGCCGCAGCCGACTATCATCGACTGTTGGTCCTGCCAGAGATCCCACCCCCATTGGCGTCAGAAGAGAACCCGATCGTGAGCACTCTCGCCGAACGCATTCCCCAGGCTCGTGCCCAACTCGATGCCCACACCGTCGAAACGGTGCGTTGGCACTTCAGCCCGGAAACCGGCAGCCCTTATTGGCTGGAGAAGGCGAAATCGTTCAACTTCAATCCGTTGACCGACGTGAAATGCTTCGACGACCTGAAGAAGTTTCCCCTCTTCGAAGACGACGAACTCCGCGGCGGTCCCGTGACCCGTTGGATGCCGAAAGGCCTCGCCGGAAAGCCCATGTACGTCTTCGAGACGGGCGGCACCACCGGAATCCCCAAGAGCCGCCTGGTCGTGGAAGACCACTGGATCGACTATGAGCTTTTCAGCGAGACGCTGCCCGACGAGCACTTCCCGAAGGGGTCGAACTGGCTGATGCTCGGCCCGTCGGGTCCGCGGCGGCTGCGGCTGGCGGTTGAGCACCTGGCCCAGTTCCGCGGGGGCATTTGCTTCTGCGTGGACTTGGATCCGCGGTGGGTCGTCAAGCTGCTCAAGCAGGGAAAGATCCAGGAGGCGGAGGCCTACAAGAATCACGTGATCGACCAGGCCTTGACCATCCTTTCGGCCGGGCACGACATCAAGTGCGCATTCATGACGCCGAAACTGCTCGAAGCGCTGGCGACCAAGCTGATCGACCAGGGGTCGAGCATCGCCGAAGCCGGCATCAAGGGGATCTTCGGCGGCGGCACCGAATTCTCGCCGCAGTGGTACCGCTTCTGCTGCGAAGAACTGCTCGGCCCCGATGTGTTTATGACGCCGACTTACGGCAATACGCTGATGGGTCTGGCCTGCTCGAAGCCGTTCGACCCAGCCGACAACTACAAGATCACCTACCACGCCCCGGAACCGCGGGCAGTCATTGAGGTCGTCGACTTTGACGACTACAACAAGCTCGTGGACTACGGTCAAACCGGCCGGGTGAAGCTGTACACGCTGACGAAGGAACTGTTCATTCCCGGCTTCATGGAGCGTGACGAAGGGGAACGGGAACGCCCGTGTGAGCCCTACCCCTGGGACGGCATCAGCGGCACCCGGCCTTTCCATGTGTTCGCCAAGACGACGACGGTGGGGGTGTATTAGTCCGCCCTTCTCACGGACCGGCATTGGGGACGGCACATGCCGACAGAGGCGACAGACTTACGGTTCGAGATCGCGGCGCGCGGCGAATCCCTGTTTGAAACTTCGATTGCCGCCCAGGTGGCCGCCCGAAGCGTCCGTGATTACGTGGTCATTGACGTTGATTCCGGTGATTTTGAGGTTGCAGACGACTCGATCTCGGCCACGCGGAAATTGCGGGAGCGATGTCCCAGCGCGCGCGTCTGGGGTCGCTTTGTCGGAAGTTCCACTTCGCTTCACTTCGGTGGATTCCAATGAGCGACGCTGCGGAATTGACGGGGGTCGTCAACGAGCAACTGGAATTATTGATTTCGTTCAGAGTTTTCACGGCGAAGAGCGAAACCGTGAAGGCCGAAGTGACCGCCGTCATCGACACGGGCTTTAGCGGTGGATTGGCATTACCCGAAGAGATCTGCGAGTCTCTCGGTTTCGAGGTTGCCCGATTCGTTTCGGGTGAGCTCGCGGACGGGTCCAAGACAATCGTTCCGATTTATTTCGCTGAAGTCGACTGGTGCGGCGTCGAGCGCGAAATCGAGATTGCCGGAGCCGGACGGACTCCCCTCGTCGGCGTTCAGTTGTTGGCGAACCAGAGTTTGCTTGCGGAGTTCGTTCCCGGCGGCCAGTGCCGCATCTTTCCAATAGAGCCATAGTTAATTGCCCGCTCATCGATTTTCGCCTTCGATTTCCGGACCACTGACAACGGACCACTGACCAATGCTCGACATTCCCATCCTCCGCTGGGGCCAAGTTTACGAAAGCATGGAGAAGCAGCCGGTCGTCCGGTTTGACGACGGGGAACCCGTTGCTCAGCTTCACCAGGCCACTGGCGTCATGGCCAAAATGGACCTGAAAAAGGCCCAGAAGGCCCGCGATGCTCTTCGGCAGATTCCCATCCCACAACTCATCGAGATCTGCAAGAAGGCCGGTGATCTGTATCTCAACGGCACTCTGGCGTGCGGCAACGGCACGCAGACTCCCGCTGAGTTCTGCCGCATGCAGTCAGCCACCACGGGGCTGCCCGAGCACATGTGCGCCGGCAACATGCGGAAGAACGCGTTCGTGCTCTCGCACATGGGGGAGGTCATCGACGCCCTCACCCGCGGCCTGCCGCACGAAATCCTGACGCGCGGCTATGGGCTGGAAAGCCGCGATGTGATGGTCAGCTACCAGGCGAATTCGCCGGTGCTGGGGGCGGTGCTGCCGTCGAATTCTCCCGGCGTGCATACCCTCTGGCTCCCCGCGATCCCGATGCAGGTGGGACTGATTCTCAAACCCGGTTCGCAGGAATTCTGGACCCCCTACCGGATCGCCGAGGCCTTCTTCCAGGCGGGGCTCCCGCGCGAGGCCATCGGCATCTATCCCGGCGGGCACGATGTCGGCGGGGCGCTGATGACCGATTGCGCCCGCGTGATGCTCTTCGGCGGCCAGCAAACGGTCGACCAGCATAAGGGGAATCCGCGGGTCTCGGTCCACGGTCCCGGTTTCTCGAAAGTCATCATCGGCGACGACCTCGTCGACCGCTGGGAAGAGTATCTCGATATTCTGGTCGACAGCGTCTTCGCGAACAGCGGGCGGAGCTGCATCAACGCCAGCAGCATCTGGGCGTCGCGGCACGGGGCGAAAATCGCCGACGCGATCGCGCAGCGTCTGGGCCCGGTCGAGCCGCTCCCTCCCACCGATCCGAAGGCCTCCCTCGCGGCCTTCACCACCAAGGGAGTCGCGGAGGCGATGCACAATCAGATCGAAGAGGCGCTGCGGTCTCCGGGCGTGACGGAAGTGACGGCGAAGTATCGTCACGGGGACCGCTGGATTCCGCACGAGCGCTGCGACTACCTGCGGCCGACGATCGTCCATTGCACGGGTCCCGACGTGCCCCTCGCGAACACCGAGTACATGTTCCCGTTCGCCTCGGTGGTCGACTGCCCGCAGAACAAGATGATCCAGGCCATCGGTTCCACGCTCGTCTGCACGGCGATCACCGAAGATCCCAAGTTTACCCAGCAGTTGCTCGACGCCGTCAACATCGACCGGCTCAACATCGGTCGCGTGAAGACGGTGCAGCTCAACTGGCTGCAGCCCCATGAAGGGAACATCGTCGACTTCCTGTTCCGGGCGCGGGCCTACCAGAACAGCCCCCCGCCGGCGCATTGATCCAATCGAGCTTCGCGAAACCGCACGGGAGCGTTCGACAGCCACGTGCGGTTCCGCGATTCATTCCCGCTCGGCCCAGATGCGCGGCGACTCCCCCTCGAAAAACTCGACGTGCACCACATTGGGACAGCAGCACACGGGGCAGTCTTCGACGTACGATTGCTCATCCCCCGCGGTCGGATCGAGGGGAATAACGATCTCTTCGCCGCAGGAATCGCAGACGTAGCGGCCTTCATCCTGCGGTGGACGGGAACGGCGACGACGCATGCCCACTCATTCGTAACAGGTCGACGGTCTCGAAGGGAGCACCGCCGTGGCAAGGGTGACGAATCTCAGAATCTATCCGGTGAAGTCGTTGCCGGGCAACCAGGGAGCGGCGTCCCGCGTCATTGCGACCGGCGCCTTGGGGCTGAATCGCCGCTGGGCTTTCGCCGACGAAGAGGGAAAGTACTGGACGAGCAAGCGGACTCCCAAGGTGCATGAGTTCGGCTGCGAAACTCTGGACCGGGGGGAAGGCGTGCGATTCACGCACCGCGACGGTTCGGACATCACGTTGAGATTCTACTATCGGGAACAGGATCGCGTTCCCGTGGAGCAGTGGTTCAGCGACCGGATCGGCGCCCCCTCCCGGTTGCTGGAGAACGCCGAAGGCGGTTTCCCCGACGATTGCGACAGTCCCGGACCGACGATTGTCAGCACCGCCACGATCGAGCTGGTCGCCAGTTGGTTTCCCGGCCTCACGCCCGAAAACGTCCGTCAGCGATTGCGGGCCAATATCGAGATCGATGATGTTCCCGCCTTCTGGGAAGATCGACTCCTCCGAGCCGACGGTACGCCTCAGCCGTTCCGCATCGGCTCGGTGGTGTATCTGGGGATCAATCCCTGTCAGCGGTGCATCGTCCCTGCGCGTGATCCGGCGACCGGAGAACCGCTGCCCCACTTTCAGAAGACCTTCAGCGACTTGCGTCGGCAGACGCTCCCGGCGTGGGCTCCCAAGGAACGCTTCAATCACTTCTATCGTGCGACCGTCAACACGCGCCTGCTCAGCGGAGCAGGCGAGACCATCCACCTCGGCACCGAAGTCGAGATTCTGTAAATTCCGGCGAGCGGGGGGACGACAGTCCCCCCAGTGATTGCGATGAAAACGATTAACCGAGGGGACTGACGTCCCCCCGCTCGCCCGTGGAACATCACATGACGCCGCCCCCTTCTCCCCTCGACATCCTCGTTGTCGCCCCGCATCCCGATGACGCCGAGATCAGCGTCGGCGGCACGATCCTCGTCAGTCGGTCGCAGGGGTTGAGCGTCGGCGTCGTGGAGTTGACGAACGGCGAACCAACGCCTAATGGGTCGCCGGAGATCCGCGCGCGAGAGACCGACGCGGCGACGGCGATTCTCGATCTCACGTGGCGTCACAACCTGCAACTGCCGAATCGCAAGCTGGAACACACACTCGATGCCCGGCGCGAATTGGCGGGGATCTTCCGCATCACACGTCCCCGGATCATCCTGGCCCCGTACTGGGAGGATGCGCATCCCGACCATGTCGCCGCCAGCAGCTTGTGTGATGCGGCTCGCTTCTGGTCGAAGTTGTCGCGGACCGACTTGCCAGGGGAGCCTTACCACCCGCCGACGATCTATTACTACTGGAGCATCCATCTGCGGATCCATCCGGCGCCGGCGTTCGTGGTGGACGTCAGCGAGGTGATCGATCGCAAGCTCGACGCCATCCGCTGCTACGAGAGTCAATTCCTGCTCGGCAAGAGCCAGGAGTTCCCGACCGCGCTGGATGACATTCACGACCGAGCGCGCTACTGGGGCTGGTCGATTGGCCGCAAGTTCGGGGAACCGCTGGGGAGTCGGGAAGCCATCCGCGCCGACGGGCTGCGGGCGTGGCTCTAGCCACACTCCCCAATGGCTATTTTTCCATGGCGTGCCGCGGCTCTGTGAGCCGTGCGAGCGCGGCAGTCCGCTGAGACGACTGCACGGCTCACAGAGCCGTGGCACGCACAATCTTGAGCGCTCGACGCGCTGTCAGCCCAGGCATCGGCATCAGGAATGGCT
>JANRLN010000013.1:0-4485 GCA_033762515.1 Planctomycetaceae bacterium | reverse complement strand
TCCGTGGTCCGTGGTCCGTGGTCCGTGGTCCGTGGTCCGTGGTCCGTGGTCCGTGGTCCGTGGTCCGTGGTCCGTGGTCCGTGGTCCGTGGTCCGTGGTCCGTGGTCCGTGGTCAAGGGTTAAGGGTTAAGGGTTAAGGGTCAGAATGGTTGCTGGCGGTGCTCTCTCCGGCCGACCGCCGATTCCCACCTCCATTTTGCTTCCCCTCCGCTGCAGTCCGGCCGATGTCTCGCTAACATGTCTCCTTGCCGATGCTGTGAACGCTCCATCGCCGCTGCTGCAAGGATCGATTTCGTGAAGTTGGGCATGCTGCAAACCGCCGCCGGGACGACGCTGGCCGGCGTGACTCTGGACGATGAATTCGTCGACCTCCTGGCCGTCGACCCCAAACTTCCGGGAACGTTGCACGAATTGCTGGCAAGTCCCGACGGTCTGGCGGCCGCCGCCAACGCACTGGCGACTGGCATGCGCAAAGGCCCATTCGTCACCGGACGCTGGCTGCCTCCAATTGCTTCACCTGGCAAGATCCTGTGCATCGGTCTGAACTACCGTGACCATGCCGCGGAGACGAATTCACCGATTCCGACGGAACCCATTGTCTTCAGCAAGTTCTCCACCGCCATTGTGGGTCCCGAAGACCCGGTCGTCCTGCCCACGGTCGCCCACGAAGTCGACTACGAAGCCGAAATGGTCATCGTCATCGGCAAGCAGGGCAAGAACATCCCCAAGGCAACGGCGTTTCAGCACGTCGCCGGGTATATCGTCGGGAACGACGTCTCCGCCCGCGACTGGCAGAAAGGTCGCCCCGGCGGTCAATGGCTGCTCGGCAAAACACCCGATACATTCGCTCCCATCGGCCCCTGGATGGTCACTGCCGACGAAGTCGGCGACCCGCACGATCTGCGGATCCAACTCCGACTCAATGGCCAGACCCTGCAGGATTCCCGCACGAAGGAGTTGATTTTCGGCGTCGACCACCTCGTCGCGCACATCTCCCAACTCGTCACCCTGCACCCCGGCGATCTCATTTTCACCGGAACCCCCCCCGGTGTCGGCGCCGCCCGCAAGCCCCCCGTCTTCTTGAAGTCGGGCGATGTCATGGAGGTCGAGATCGAACACCTCGGCATCCTGCGCAACCCGGTGGTCGCCGAAGGCTGATCGCATCGCCGTCGACAGCCAATCGCCTCCAGCCGCCGACGACGGTTGGCGACCTTAGTCCGGCGGGTCTCCCGGAATTCGGGAGGCCTTTGTCACGTCCGCTCATCACGCGGAGCGTGATGGCCACAATGTCCCAGAGCCCCTTGCGTTTCAAAGTAGCCATCACGCTCCGCGTGATGAGCCGGGGTAACACTCAGCGCGGGTGGGTGAATTCGGTCAGTCCCTCAGCACCCCGCAAGATCGCTAACCTTCTTTGCAGAGTGACGTTGCGCCACCAGGCTGCACTCGCAAGCCGCATGGTCTCACCGGCCTTCTGAACCACGCCGCGCGGCTGCGAAAAAAAATCTCGCCCCGCTTGTCACTTCGCCAATCCCTTTGGCGAGCTTCCTGTTGAGGACTCCGTTTTCAGTGACTCCTCAGCGCGGGCCACAACGCGTGTCTCACACCAGTTCCCATTCGACCCGCACATCGCACAGAAAGGTTTCGTCATGCGTCGCACCTGGAATCAACTTCGCCTCATCAGTCTGCTCACGGCAGGATGCCTGCTGTCGGTCTGCGTCGGCCTGAGATCTCTCGCGGCACAAACCAGCGCGGCCGCCACACTGAACATCTCCGCCTCCGCCGCGAAGGCGGCCGAACAAGCCCGGGCGACGGGCACGTTCACCCTCACGTTCAATCGGGCGACGCCCGCGCCCAGGACCGTCAATTACACCATCGCCGGCACCGCCGCCAACGGCGTGGACTATGATCGCCTCTCGGGGACGGTGACCATCCCGGCCAAACAAACCCGCGCCACCATCGTTGTACGCCCCATCGACGACACCCTGCGGGACCCCGCCGAGACGGTCGTCATCACGCTCGTCCCCTCGTCGGCTTACGCCCTCGGTTCGGCCAGATCGGCGACGATCTCGATTGCCGACAACGACTCGCCGCTGCCGGTGCTGCTCGTCATTCCCAACAACGACTTCTACTACAGGGAGTACGCGGAACCGCGCCGCGAACTTGAAGCCGCAGGTATTCCCGTGATGGTCGCCGCCGGTCGCCGGACCATGTCGACGCCCCATGCAAACACTGGGGAGGGAGCGGACGGCGGTCGGGTGATGCCCGACGTCGACCTGGCCGCCGCGCGTGCATCGGACTATTCCGCCATCGTCTTCGTCGGGGGCTGGGGCGCGTCTCAATACCAGTACGCGTTCGAGGGGATCTACAGCAACGCCGCTTACAATGCCACTCCCGCCATCCGCGCAGCCGGCAATCAGTTGATCAACGACTTTGTCTCGCAGGACAAGTATGTCTGCGGGATCTGCCACGGAGTCACGGTCCTGGCGTGGGCTCGCGTCAACGGGCAAAGTCCCCTCAATGGTCGACGGGCCACCACCGCCGCCTTCAACACTCCCCCGAACAATGTGCCCCAGGCCACCACCTTCCAGTGGCACCTGGCGACGAACGGCGCGGCGCCCATCTACGTCGGCGGCGCCTATGGCGACCCGAACACCTATAACGACGACGTCATCGTCGACGGCCGCATCATCACCGCCGGAAATTACGACTCCGCCACCCTCTTCGGCCGCACTCTCGCGAATCGTCTCCTCGGCCGCTGAGACTCCTGCCGACGCCTCGTCGCCCCCGCACCCCCCGCTCATCACGGGGGGTGCTTGCGTTTCCCGATCACGCATTTCACAACAACCCGCCGCCGCGGAGTGTTCTTCCGCACTGGACGCCAGCCGCACCAATCAGAATACTGGCGCACCGAACCCGCGACTCATCGCGAGTGTCCCACCCATGCCTCGCTGCTCCCCCGCCCCGCCCGCCTGATTCGGACATTCCATGTCTGCATCCGTTCCTGCCGTGGAACTCCCCGTCCCCGCCGATCCGCTGCAGATTCGGCCGATCGCCTGGCTGACGCTGGGGCACGGACTGGTCGACCTCTGCCAGGGACTTGTTCCCGCCCTCGTCGCCTATCTTGTCACCCGCGAAGACTACAGCTACGCCGCCTCTGCCGGTCTGGTCTTCGCGACGTCCGCATTGTCCTCGGTGGTGCAACCCCTGTTCGGGCAATGGGCCGACAAAGGCACCGTGCCCCACCTCCTCCCGATCAGCGTGCTCCTCGCCGGGTGCGCCTTCGCGATCGGGACGCAGACGCAGTTTTATCCCGTCCTTCTGCTCGCCTGTGCGGCGAGCGGATTGGGGATCGCCGCCTTTCACCCCGAGGCCGCGCGCCGCACATTCCTTGCCGCGGGACCACGACGCACAACCGCCATGAGCTACTTCTCGCTCGGCGGAAGCATCGGCTTTGCCGTCGCCCCGATGCTGGGGACTCTGCTCCTTACGAACTTCGGCCGCCGTGGGGTTCTGTGGGTGATCCCCTTGGCCGTCGCTGTGGCGATTCCTCTCGCCTGGGAGTTCAGTCGGCCCGCGGCGCCCCGCGTGCGATCGGCCGCCCCGCCGCAGGGAGCCGACAATTGGACCGGCTTCTGGATCCTCTCGGTCGCCGTGATTGCACGGTCGATCGTCTTCTTCGGGATCAACACCTTCCTTGCGCTCCACTGGAGACAGCATTGGAACGTGGAATTGACCGGCGGCACGTTCGCCGCATCGACGTTCCTGATGTGCGGCGTGATCGGAACGCTTCTGGGAGGATGGTGCGGCGATCGCCTCGGACGCCGCGCGGTCATCCAGATGGGGTTCGGACTCTCGACACTGCTGTTTCCCTGCGTCTTTCTCGCACCAGATCCGCGGGTGGGCCTGGTGCTGCTGGGACTGCTGGCGGCCATGTTCTTCGCCCCCTCCAGCCCGTCCGTCGTGTTGGGACAAGAGTATCTCCCCCATCGCGTTGGTGTGGCGTCGGGGGTGACGATCGGCCTCGCAGTCAGCACCGGCGGAATGGTGACGCCGTTGCTCGGCCGCCTGGGAGACGTCGCCGGACTGCAGATCGTGTTCGTCGTACTGAATGGACTGCTCGCGGTCTGTTTCCTCAGCACGTGCCTGCTGCCCGCAATCCCGCCGGCAAAGCCGAATTCGACAACCAGCGGCCCCCCGCCCGATCAGCGCGCGTAAGCGACCAGAGGGTCCGCCGGACGGTCACGCGCCGACGAAGTACGGACGCTCGCAGCCCCGGCGGTCGTAGCAACTCACGTGCAGACCCCATCGACCGCACGCCCCCATCCCCCATCTCGCCGGAATCACGAACGGATCCCCGGCCAAAATCCCCGTAGCAAAATTCGCCAGAATTTTGACCGAGCGTCCCGGCGTTTCCCGACCCGAGCAGATCAGAATTCTGGCGAGTTCTGCTCCGGGTCCGAGGGCACTCGGTACGCGTACACGCAA
>JANRLN010000012.1:0-8403 GCA_033762515.1 Planctomycetaceae bacterium | reverse complement strand
ACGCCCATCAAGTCCGCGAGCAGCAGCAGCACATCGGCAACCTGCATGACTACTTGTACGGACGGGTGTGAGCCCCGCGCCCATCGACGCGCCTTGCCAACAGTTCCGGGGTCAGCAGCGCCGCGAATGGCCCCGCGAACGGGCACCGACCGGGACGTCTTGCCCATCACGCTTTTTTCGTCGGAGGCCGCTGGCCATCCATAGCTGGATTGAGTGCCACGGCTCTGCGAGCCGTGCGAGCGCTTCCAACCGCTGTCAAACATCGCACGGCTCACAGAGCCGTGGTACACCGATCGACGAATTTCGATGGATGATCGCAAGCCCCCGTGAAGCATCCGCGGGGCCATCCACTCCGTTTCTGACCCCGGCACCCGCACCCAGCAGCGAGGCATCCATTGTGTCCGCCACAGATGCGGGTGTTCTCCTGTTGCCCAGCGTCAGACACACTTGTTACACTGTCTGACAAGGAGCAACTCCCATGTCCTCCGAACGGATCACTTTGCGTTTGCCGGAACCGCTTCGCAGCGGGTTGACGGCCCTGGTCGAGTCGACCGGGCGAACGGAATCGGATTTGGCCCGGGAAGCCCTGGAACAATATCTCCTCCGCCACGCCCAGCTCCCGACCTGTTTCGATCTGGCTCAACAGTCGGGAATGATCGGCTGCGTAGACACCGGCAAGCGGGACCTCAGCACCAATCCCGTGCACATGGAAGGCTTCGGAACGTGACCGCGGCGCGGTTCACACGGGTGCTTATCGATACAGGTCCGCTGGTGGCGATTTGGGATCGCAGCGACCAGCACCATGCGCTGTGCACCGAGACGCTGCGGCTCATTCAGCCGCCGCTGTGGACGACATGGCCTGTCCTGACCGAGGCGGCCTGGCTGCTGCGTGACCAGCCACAGGGGCTGCAGCGACTCTACCGCGGCGCCGAAACCGGCTTCTTCCGAATCGCTCCTCTGGAGGAATCGTCTCTCGTTCACATCGCCGCGCTGCAGAAGCGGTTTCAGAGCCTGCGACCGCAGTTGGCCGACATGTCCTTGCTGTTGCTGGCTGAACGCGAGCAGAATTCGACGATCTTCACTCTCGATCGACGCGACTTCTCCGTGATGCAGAAAAAGAGCCGCAGCCGGTTCGCTCTGTTGCCGGAATCCCTGCACTGATGGACTCCCCACCAGACTTCGCCGATCCGCATCAAAGCGAAGGGGGACCAAAAGGGCGCCGGGATCAGCAGCGCTGCGAACGGCTCCGCGAATGCTCCCCGCCGCACCGATCGAAACGTCTTGCCCATCACGCTTGTGTCGCTGGTGGCCACTGGCCATCTATTGCGGGATGGTGTGCCCCGGCTCTGTGCGCGGTGGCACACCGGTCATCCAACGAGAACAGCAAGCCATGCTTCCCTTGAAGGCGAAGCATACCACCCCGCTGCCAGAGATCGTCAGCGCTGCCTTTCCGCCCCGAAGGGGCGCTGCACGCCGGTGGGCGAGTCCCGCACCACCCACAAACGACAACGACGAACCATTGTTCCACGAACTTCTAGCCCGCCCCTCCGGGGCGAGATCATGATCGCGTACCATCTCCACGGGTTGCGCTCCGTCCGCGTTGCGGACTGCCTTCCCCCGTGGCGACATTCGCAGGCCCCTTCGGGGCGAAACGGCGGCGCATAACCGCATCAGCACCCAGTCACCGCCGCCTCGCGAGTGACTCGCGGCGCGTGCCCTGCGATCTGTTGGATCAGCCGCGAACGGTCGATTGGTTTGGTGGCATAGTCGTCGCAGCCCGCCTGCAGGCATTTCTCGCGATCCCCCGACATCGCGTGGGCCGTCAGCGCGAGCACCACCCCCCGGTATCCCTCGGCTCGCAGCAGCGTCACCGCACCGTAACCGTCGAGCACCGGCATCTGCATGTCCATGAGAACGACGTCGAACGGCCGCCCGGCAGACTCCTCACTCTGCGCGGCTTCCACCGCCAGTTGGCCGTTCTCGACCACCGTCACCTCCGCACCAGCCCTCTTCAGCACAAACGAGATCAGCCGCTGATTGTCGGGACCGTCCTCCGCCAGCAGCAGCCGGCGGCCCGAGAGCGCCCCATCGGCGGTCGCCTTGAACGCGTGCGCTACGGCGGCGCTCGGCGGCTTCACCCCGCTGGCATCCCCGCTCGGCGGGCTCTCCATTTCCGCGCCCTCCAGCGAGCCGGCGGCGATTGTCACCCGCAGCCGCGTCCCCCGCCCCGGCGTCGATTCCACCAGCACCACATCTCCCCCCAGCCGCTCCGCCAAACGCTTGCTGATCGTCAATCCCAGTCCCGTGCCTCCAAAGTTCCGCGTGGTCGATGCGTCGGCCTGAACGAAAGGCTGGAAGAGATTCCGGCACTGTTCTTCCGTCATCCCCACACCCGTGTCGACCACGTCAAACTCCAGTTGCGGCGACGCCCCCGACACGCAGCGGGCCACGATTCGCACGCTCCCGACGGCGGTGAATTTCACGGCGTTCCCCACCAGATTGACGAGGATTTGCCGCAGCCGCGTCGGGTCGGTGTGAATCTTCGTCGGCAACGGAGTTTCGTACTCCGCCTCCAGGCCGATCCCCTTGGCGTCCGTCCGCACGCGCATCAACGACACGATCTCGGCGACGAGGGCGGCCGGGGAGCATTCCAGCGATTCCACGGTCAGCTTGCCGGCTTCCACCTTGCTGAGGTCCAGGATGTCGTTGATCAGCCGCAGCAGGTGCTCGCCGTTCCCCTGAATCGTCTGGACGGCGTCAACCCGCCGCGCGGGCGAACCGCTGAAGGCTTCGTCGTCGCGCAGCAGATCGGCGAATCCCAGAATGGCCGTCAGCGGCGTGCGGATCTCGTGGCTCATGTTGGCCAGAAATTCGCTCTTGGCGCGGTCGGCCGCCTCCGCCATGCGATGGGCTTCGCTGAGCTCCCGGTTTTTCGCGCTCAGCGCCGCCTCGGCCTGTTTCACGGCCGTGACGTTGAGATGTGAAACGACGGCGTAGCGTTGGGTGGCGCTCGAGAATCCGCGGACCGAACAATAGAACCAGCGTTGCTCGCTGGGGGAGTGACAGGGGTACTCAATCGGTTCGGCTGCTTCCGCCCCGGCCAGCACCGCGCGAATCGCGTCCGCAACTTTTCTCGCGTCTGCACAATGCGCCCCGGCCCTGTCGCACGTTTGCAGATAGTTGGCGCCCTCGAGCATCGAACAGCCCCCGCCCCCGTTGGCGAGCGCGAATTCCCGCCAGGCCCGGTTGACCGATGCAATCCGTCCCGCGCTGTCGAGCACCACGGTATGGGAATCCAGCGAATCAATCACACCCCGCAGGAAGGGCCCCGCGTCGTAGAACTGCAGACCTGTTCCGTCCTGCTGCGTGTGGTCGCGACCATCCCAGATCAGCCAGGCGACTTGTTCGCCGTCATCACGAATCGTCGTCAGAGCGTACTCGATGCTCGGCGGCAGGCCTGGTTCGATCGCCGGCTCTAGTCGAAATCGAGTCAACGTCTCCGAGGGAGTCTGGCGCACCATTTCTCGAATCTGTTCCTCGGCGGCCGGGTTCAGCCAGCGGTGAATGGCGGAGACATGACGACCGACGACCTCTGCCTCGGGAACCCCGGCGCAGAGGAGGGCCAATCGATTGGCGCCCAGCACGATGCCGTCGGCATCGAGCTGCACGATGCACAGACCGCTGTGTTCCAGGATCGCTTGAGCGACGCGCTCGTACCGTTGGAGGGCCGCTGCTACGGTTCGGTGTTCTTCGCGGAGTTGTCGTGCGCCGCGGAGCGCTTGCGCCCGCAGCAGCAGTGGAAACAGCAGCAGAACGGCCCCGGCGAGCGCGAGAACGGGACCGTCGCCGTCGGCCGGTGAATTGACTGCAGTCCAGCCGGCGAACGCGAACGCGACGGCGACGACGACGAGAAAGTGGTTCCAGGGCGCGGCTGTCGACCGCAGGCGCAGGCTGCGGCGTGCGAGCGTTGCGTCGCGGTCGGGGGAAGCAACCGGTGCATGGGCCGCCGCCGGTGGAGTTCGGCGCGGCGGACGCAGCAAACGCCAGACAAAGAGCGGAGTCGACAGCAGCGCCGTCAGGACGGCTGGCAACGCCGTTTCGATTGCTGTGAAATCAGCAGCGAACAGGTACTGCGCCGCGCACTGCGTCAGACAGCCCGTCCCCGCAATGATGACTGCCGCATCGCACCAGCGCCCGGAATCGCTGCGGCGGAAAGGCATGGCCGCAGCGAATTGTGGCTGGACGGTCATGTCGTCCATGGATTGTCTCAGCGGTCATGGTGATAGTGGGTCAGTGAGGCTCAGCAGGGCTGTGCCCAGATCTTGCGGCTGTAATCCGCTGTTCCGTCCGACGTCCGCCGACTCGACGTTCTGGTTCATCGGCGAAAGTGTGAAGCGGTTTGAAGTTCGCTGCTGAACAAACATGTGACGCGATTGTCCCGAACGGGCACGTAGCATGCGAAACTCAGGCGTCCGCGGGAATGTTTCCCTCCGACAGCCGGGAATTCGAAACCGCACGTGCACCCCGAAAACCATCGGTGACGACCAACATCGATTCCAACCCGTGAAGCCAAGCTCGCCTACTTCTGTATTTGCTCCCAACTCCCAACTCTCAACTCTCAACTCTCAACTCTCAACTCTCAACGTGCCACGGAATTCACACGCCGGAGGGGGCATCCACTGTCGCGTCCACGGCGTCGCGCAGCGTGCGTTCGATGTTTTCGCAGATCCGCTCCAACGGCAGATCGTTTTCATCGGTCCCGAAGGGGTCTTCGATTTCGACGCCGATCTCTTCGATGCCGAAGAGAATGTAGGCGATCAGGAACGTCGCCGGGACCGCTCCCCAGGCGAAGCGATTCACGAGGGCCAGCGGGAGCGTAATGCAAAACATGAACAGCGCCCGCCTGAGATGGACAGCGTACGCGTAAGGCATCGGCGTGCTGTGGATCCGTTCGCAGGCCCCGATGTAGTCGACGAGCAGTTGCACATTCTGGTCGATCTGCATCTGCTGAAAGTCGCTGATCAGGCCCTGTTCGCGCGCCCGGTTCAGTAATGCCGTCAGCCGCTTGGCCACGGCCAGGGGGACGTGATCCGCAGCCAGCACCGCGGCGACCTCCGCCGCGGGGAGGTCGTTCCCGATCTCTCCCAGCGCCTTGCGTCCCCGCAGGCGATGCATACAGGCGTACGGGAAAGCGATGGTCCAGAGCGCCGCTTGTCGCACCAGCCCCGGATCGGCGGCGCAGAGGATGCTGGTCTGCCGCACCAGATTGCGGGTCTCGTTGACGACGCCGCCCCAGAGCTTGCGCCCCTCCCAGAAACGGTCGTAGGACGAGTTCGTGCGGAAGACCAGCAGCAGCGCAAACGCCCCGCCCACCAGCGCGTGACCAGTCTCAGGCACCGACCAGTCGAGCCAGGGTACCGCCTGGAACTGGTGATTGACGACCACCACGACCGACCAGGTGACGCAGAGCGCCACGCGGCCCAGAATTTCCACGACCAGCGACCCGCGGATGTCGAACAAATGACTCGTCCAGCGACGCGGATCATAGGTGATCATCGGGGGCGGAACCTTCACGACTTGGGAGTCGGTCGACGGCTGCGATGCTCGCGAACCGCATCCAGAGCCCGCTGGATATCGGCATGAATCGGCGCTTCGAATTCCAACCGTTCCCCGCTCACCGGGTGATTGAACGACAGTTTGAATGCGTGCAGCGCCTGCCGGGTGATGTAGATCTCGTCGTCGTCCTCGGCGACGTTCTCGATCAAGTCGGACTTTTTCAGCAGGTTGCGTCCCTCGTACAGCCGGTCGGCGACGATCGGATGCCCCAAGTGATGCATGTGCACCCGCAACTGGTGCGTCCGTCCGGTTTGCGGGCAGAGCCGCATCCAGGTGAATCCGCGGAAGCGTTCCAACACTTCGTAGTACGTCGCCGCGTGACGACTGTTGGTTCCCGGCGGGCAGACCATCATCCGTTCGCGGTTGCGCAGACTGACGCGGACGTGGGTTTCCAGGTAGTCGCGATCGAACCCCATCTCGCCCCACACGAGCGCGCGATACTCTTTTTCGACCGTCCGCTCTTCGAACTGTTTGCTCAAGTTGCCGTGGATGGTGTTGTCTTTGGCCACAACGAGCACGCCGCTGGTGTCGCGGTCGAGCCGATGGACAATCCCCGCCCGGTGTTTGCCGGCGACGTCGCTGAGTTTGTCGAAGTGGAACTGCAAGGCGCCGGTGAGCGTCCCCCGATAATTCCCGCGGCCGGGATGGACGATCATGTTGGAGGCCTTGTTGATGACCACCAGATACTCATCGTCGTACATCACGTCGATGGGAATGTCTTCGGGAACCACCGAGCTGTCGGCCTGTTCCGGCAGACGGAATTCGATGGCGTCGTTGACGCGCAGGCGTCGCGACGTTTTGACGACCAGTCCGTTGACCTTGACCGCCTCGTCTTCGATGGCCCGCTGGAAGGCGGCGCGGCTGAAGTTGGAATAGAGCCGGCTGAGATAGTGGTCCACGCGCCAGCCGTGGGCGCGGGCCTCCACCGTCAGGGAAATCGTTTCCTGCGTGGGGTCGCCGGGAGGAGGGACCAGATCTGGTTCCGGCTCTGGTTCTGGTTCCGGTTCTGACTCGGACATGACAGCATCGCGCAGGAGGTGGCGGACGACCGCCGTGGATTCGGGGAAATCCCGTGGGCCGATCTGACGAATCCCGTCATCGGCGACGCGGGGCGACCGGCGAATCGGGTCAGCGTGGCTTCACCCTAGATGGCCCCACGGGGAGACGCAAGCAACAATCCCGTCGGATCAGGGCTTGGGGGCTTCGCCAGGGGCAGCGTCCGCGGCCGGAGTCTCCGACTTGGGGGCCTCAGCCGGGGCCGCCTCCGTCTTCGCGGGTTCCGACTTCGGCGTCTCCGACTCGGGGGCGGGTTCGGCTGGAGTCTCCTGAGTCATCGGCGGCTTTGACGCACCGGAGTCGGTCGCCGAAGGTGGCAGGTCGAGCGGGTTGAAGGCGGGCGTCGAGCCTGGGGCGCCATCCTGCGGACGCGGGAATGCGGCCGGTTTCGGCGTCTGCTTGTGGAACCAGGCGTAAAACTCGCTGGCGCCGCCCGACTTCAGTTCCGTGATCTTCTGTTCGACGCTGGGTTTGTAGATCGATTTCGGGAACCGCGTCAGCAGCTTTTCGTAGGCTTCGACGACGGGGGCCGTGTTGCCGTCGCAGGTTGTCTCCATCACGCGTGCCAGGCCCAGCATCGCCCGCTCGCGCAGATTGTCGGGCGGCGTCACCGAGGCGGACAGCACCTTTTCGAAACTCTCGCGGGACGCCTTCAAGTCCTTCAGTCCCAGTTCCCGGTCGCGGAACATGGCCTCCACACCCGACTCGAGGTTCAATTCACCGATCCGCAAGTCGGCCCAGGCCGCGGCCAGGGTTCCGGGATGCGCATCGACGACGGTGCCGAACTCGTCGACGGTCGTGGCGCTCGACAGCCGGGTCCAGGCGTCGGTGTCGGCGGAAGCGGCCGTGTTCCACCAGATCACGCCCCCGATGAGGAGAGCAAAGGCGACGCCGATGCCGACGACCAACTGCATGCCGTGCTGTTCGAACCAGGGGATGACCTTGACGGTCAATTGCCCTAACTCGTTTTGCTGCAATTGATGTCGATGTTCGCTGTGCATCGCGGTGGGGCTTCAGATCAGCTGGGAAATTACGCGGAAGCAGAAAGTAAGACGGGGAGTATAGGACCGGCGGCGCAACAGCGTCAAGCCGCCCCGCCCTGCTCCGTTGCAACGGGGTGAGAGCTCCGAGCCCTGAAGCGTTCCCGCGATTCTCTCACGGCGTCGACAGAAACTGCTGCAAATCGCCGTGGAGTTCGTCGACGAACCAACCCGCCACGACGCACAGCCCCCCTTCCGGCACCGTGATCTGACACTGCAATCGGTCTCGGCGGGAAAACAACGCCAGCCGGACCCGATCGTCGCGCTCCTGGATCCACCGATGCGCCCACACAGGATCAATGAAGGGAAACCAGTCCCAGACTTCCTTCAAGGGAATCCGCAGCTCGACGACCGGAAGCCGCTCCGCCGGGGCCGTCTCAGCTTCGGGCACGAGGGCCTCCTGCACAGCCGCGAAACGCTCCCGGGCCAGGGGGGGCGGTCCAAAGCCCCACCACATTCGGTCGCCGTCAATGCAGTGATAGGCCTCTGTGTGGCCGCCAATCCAGGTGCGCGTCCAATCGGGCAACGCCGGCAGCGGAATCGTCGTGACCTCGAGTTCTGGCGGTGGATCTCCCCGTGCCGGAGCCGGCTGAGTCTCCGCGGCTGCATGATCCAGCATCAGCACGGCGGTTCGGATCGGGAGGAAATCTCCGAAGA
Source organism: Planctomycetaceae bacterium (assembly GCA_033762515.1). GTDB lineage: Bacteria > Planctomycetota > Planctomycetia > Planctomycetales > Planctomycetaceae > DSVQ01. The sequence goes on along the minus strand of JANRLN010000012.1, from coordinate 34 downwards.
CTTGCGCCCCCACCGTCACGGGTCGGGAATCACC
>JANRLN010000011.1:0-3556 GCA_033762515.1 Planctomycetaceae bacterium | reverse complement strand
CGAACGATGTCGCCCCGGTGGGGACAGGGCAGATTCTCGGCCGTCAGTTCCAGCTGCGGGATCAACTGGCCGTCCCGCTCCTTCGGCCACCACGGGACGTCGTCCGCCGGTGGAACTGTCGGACTTGCGGTCACTGGCGTTTGGATCCGGCAGGGCATTGATACCGGCGGACCGTCTACCCTCGCGTGGACCCGCTGCCCGCAGTGATCACAGACCAACAGCGACGGAGACCGCCGACTCAGCTTGCATCGTCGCGTCATCACGATTCGACCACTCCTCCCGTTGCCGAGGCGCCGCCGAACGGATCGGTGTAGACCTCGCCCTCGATGACCAGAGACGTCGGGGTGAACTGCAGCGTCTCGCCGCATTCGCCCTGGGCGTCGGCTTCCATAGACATCTGGAAGTTCCACGGCATCTGGATCATCCACCACGTGGCCGGGTCATTCGGATCGCCGAGCGGGACGGCCGGGAACTCCGGCTCCATCCAGCCGCCCGGCGGCGCAAACTCCGGTTTGTACTGATACAGGACCTCAACCCGTCCATAGACGTACAGACGCGGCGTAACCGGTTCGCATTCGGGCGGGTCGCTCTCCGTCAGTTCGCGCGGGGCGTAGTGGATATCCCAGACCCGGCGGTAGATCCGCGTCGGCTGAGTTAATGCCGTGTCGAAGTACCCGTCCTCGGGAAGCGTGATCGATGTCTCCCGCGTGATCCGGGCGAACGCCGAGCAGCAACCGATCGGTGCGTTCGTGGCTCCCAGTTCGAGCAGGGTGTCCGTGGTCACCGCCTGCAGCTGGAAGAACCCGCTGAGGTCACCGAGCCAAGGCCAGAGGCTGTCGTAGCGGTCCGCTTCGTTCAGCGTTCCTGCCTGCCAGTTGTCGATGGCCTCTGGAGCCGTGATCTCGATCTCCGCGAGCGTCGAATCGCAGTTCACGCCGATATTGCACTGGGCGGGCGTGCGAGGCCGGACGCAGATCGCTCCCGCCGGCGGACAGCGGTAGTACGGCCCGCAACCGTCGAACACGAACGAGTTCGCGCAGAGGCAGCAGAACGAGCGTGGCGACGGGATCGAGTAGGACATGTACACCTTGCCCGCGGCGTCCATCAGACGCAGCCAGGCGACGTCGCCACTTGCATCCATGACCCAGCGGACGAGCAGATCGGTCGAGTTGTCCGGGTAGCCGTCGTGGTCTGCGTCGATGTCGTTCGTACAGAGCGTGGTCACCCGCTCGCCGAGCGTGGTGCCCGGTGAGGTCGGAGCGACGGCCGTTCCACAGCGACAACCGGAGACCATCACCCAGGCGGGAGTGCCCGAAACGGTCACCGAACAGGTGTAGGTGCGCGAGTCGGTTCCACTTGTCGGAGGAGTATCAGGCGGGCCGAGTGTCGCCCCTTCCGGATCGGCGTCGGTTCCCTCGCAGGTTCCACCGCTGGGGCAACGCGGATCCGGAGACGCTTCCAATTCCCATCGCCACGGAATCGCTGGAATGCAGGGCAGCGTTGTGGAGTATCCATCGAAGTACCCTGCAAACGACGGCTCTACCGGCGGCATCAGGTCGCCGCAAGTCGACTCGCAGCTGTTCCCGCTGTACGACCACGCCCCGACACCAGGGCCGGTCTCGTACCAGACCCAGTTGTGTGTGCCAACGCATTCGACAGCGACCGCGATCCAGCGGTAGGTGCAGCTGATCGTTTCCGGCTCTGCCATCCACTCCCATGTGGCCGTTCCGCAGCCGGCGCTTGGATCGCGTTGTTTGAGCAGGTCGTTACACCGGATCCAGTCGCTCTGCCACCGCTTCTTTTCGAGGTGTCGAAGGATGATCGGGAAGTACGTGTTCCCCGGGCCGCTCTCCTCGAGCCAGCGCTGGTAGTCGAACCAGATCCGCCCCTCGCAGCAGTTGCCGCGCGCCCCGATCACGCCACCGAGCTCCCACTCCTTCGGGACTTCGAGGCATTTGTCATCGGCCCGCAGCTTCACCGCGAACGGCGAGCCCTCGGGGAGACAGTCGCTCACGTCGCAGCCGTTGATCAGCGTCGTGTTCGTGTTGCCGCCCTCGGTCAGGGCCGTGGCAGCAGGCCCGAGGAACACCCACGCCCAGCGGACGTTCGTCTCCTCGTCGCGAGGCCCGTTCCAGACAACCGGGACACCACCCGAGGAGTACTCCAGCCACTCCACCGTGGCCGCTCCGCTGGCATACTCGGCGGTCGCCGAGGTTGTCGCCCGCAGCGTTACGGGCACCAGCCCACCGACCACGGCTCGTCCGATCGCGCCGGGGGCCAACGGCTCCAGCGTGATGCAGAGCTTCGTGTCGCCTGCGGATGGCGTCGCCCCCTCGGCCACCATCGCGTTCCGGAACTCGGTCTCGTTGTCGGCGGGGCTGATCAGCGGACCGGCCACTTTCAACACACCGAACTGCTTGACCGCCGTTCCCGAGGCGTTCTTGACGCGGATGATCTGGTTGTCGGACCACTGGCTTTCGAGCTCGCCGATTGCGAGTGCGTCCTGGGACGTCGCCGCCCGCCGAACCAGAGAGTCGACGCGGTTCAGCCACCGGGCGGACAGCTTGTGCAGGGGGTCTCCCGCCTGGAACGCCATATCACACCCCCAGGAGCGAGAAGTCGGCGTAGTCGAGGACGCGGTGCTTGTAGACGTGAGTCAGTCGCCGGACCAGCGCGTTCGCGGTCGTATCGTTCTTCTCGGCAAACCGCTGATCGATGACGTGCCAGCCTTCAACGCCTTCGATGGTGATTCCCGCTTCTCCGAAGAGAACCTCATCCTCGTTGAACCTCACCGCGAACGTGAACGCGACTGGGATCAGCTGCGTTGGCAGCCCCTTAAGTGACAGAGACACCCCTTCGAGCCGGACCTCTCCCTTGGCGTACCCCCGGTACGTGTCATCGTTCACCTTCCCGACGGTGCGTTCCCACCTGTCCCGCATTACCGAAGTGATGTTCTGACGCTGCCACTGCCGACGAACGGTGAACTGCACCACGGGGAACGGGACATCGACGCCTTTGACCGAGGACTTGTCGCGGCCGATGGCTCCCTTTTCGTCGGGCGCGGGCTTGAAGAATGTCCCATACCCCCACCACTCCAGCGACTGCTTGATGTTCCGGTTCTCGCCGGTGACCTGGTAGTCGACCTCTTCCGCTTCGAGACCGGGAACGGATGCCCCCTCGGTCGCATCCTTGTTGATCGCTTCGGCCCGCTTGCTGTTGTATTCCGCCTCGATCGCCCATGTGGTCAGCCCGATTCGACTGCCAACCCGCAACCGGTCAAGGGGCAGCGTGCTCTTCGTCTGCGGCAGGTTGAAGAACGCATGCTTCAGCGCCTCGAACTCATTCGGGACGTTGTAGACGAAGTACGTGACCGGCCACCGGATCTCCGTGGCGGACATCTCGATCGCCTGCGATTCGTAGGCCTCGCGCATGTACGCGGACATGGGTCAGTCTCCAATCGTCGTAGCGTCACGCAGGTGGGAGTTCATCTCCTTCGTGTTCGCAGCGGTTTCCTGCGTCGCTTCCTCGATCTTCGAGAACACGCCGCCACCGCCGG
>JANRLN010000010.1:0-2703 GCA_033762515.1 Planctomycetaceae bacterium | reverse complement strand
CCTGTTCAAGACGTTGTACCTCGCGTGCGCCGCCAACAGCCGGCTGTGTGCGGACTTCCTGGTGCTCGCGGGGATGGCCCCCTCCCCGACCCCCGAACACCGCGCCCGGATGATTCGTCGTCTGAGCCTGATCTATCCGGCACTGGCGCTGACGTTCTACATCGTGGCCCGCGATCCGCAGTTGATGGTCAAAATCGGCGGCATTGCCCAGGCGTCGACACTGCCGATGATCGCGTTGGCCACAGTCTACTTCCGCTACAAGAAGGTCGACCGACGATTGGCGCCCTGGCTGGTGACCGACGGGTTGCTGTGGATCGCCGTCATTTGCATCCTCGTCGTCGCGGCCTACGCCGTTCCGAGTCAATTGACCGAACTGATTGGCGTCGTCCGGAGTTGGACCCGATGACCTTGCCGGGTGCGAGGACGATGCGTCACAGAATTTGCCGATGAGGATCAATCGGGCGGAGAAAAGAACCACCAAGACCCGAAGGACTCGAAGAAGTCGAACGGCGATGCCGCCGGATTTTCAGCGAGATGTTGCGTTGCAACCTCGCATTCTGCTTCGTGACCTTCGGGTCTTGATGGTTCTCTTTCGTGTGCTGTTGGATTTGCCAACCACAATCTTCGTGCTGGGCAAAGATTGGTTCTGCTGCGCGCCTCACCTATGATGCCTCGCGAGACAGACCTGTGAGGCACCGATTCCGTGACTGACCCGGCGACGACAGCAACTTGGCAAACAACGCTCGCGGACTGGCTCGTCCGCTGGAAAGTGCCGTTGTTCGTCGTGGCCGTTCTGGTGTCGCTCGCCGCGTATTGGCCGGCGCAGCGGCTGCATCTCGATGAGTCGATCGAATCGTTCTTTGCCCCGGAGGACCCACTGCTGCTCCGGTTTCGGGACAGCAAGGCGTGGTTTGGCGGGGACGAACTGCTGCTCGTCGGCTACGACGATCCTGAGGCGCTGGAAGAGGCCCACCTTGATGCCAATCGGGAATTCGCCGACCGTTTGAGCAACATTCCCGGAATTGATGGAGACCGCACGCAGCAGCTGGCTGCTGCCCTGCAGCCTGAAAATGCCTTCGCCCGGATCTTTACGCATTTGCCGCCGGTGCGGGAACAGATTCTCGAATTCTCCGAAAATCTGCTCATCAGCAGCGATCGTCGCACCGTGGGCATCGTGTTGCGGCTGATGCCCGAGGAATCAGCGCCGGTCTCGCGAACAGAAACGTTTGCCGCCGTGCGCCGTCTGGCGGCCGAGCATGATCCCCCGGCGTTCGTGGCTGGGGAACCGTTGCAGGTGCACGACATGTTCCGCTACGTGGATCAGGACTCGCTCCTCATGGGAGTGGCGTCGTCGGGACTGCTCATCCTGGTGATTCTCGTATTGTTCCGCAGCGTGCGTTGGGTGGTTCTTCCGCTCCTGGTCGTTCAGATGGCGCTGTTGTGGACGCGGGCCCTCTTGCATGTGCTGGATGTCCCGTTGAGCATGGTCAGTTCGATGCTGGCGTCGCTGGTGACCATCATCGGCATCGCCACTGTGATGCATCTCACCGTGGCGTTTCGTGAGTTCCGCGGGAGACTGGGTCGCGAGCCTGCCTTTCGACGAAGCGTGGTCGTCCTCGCTGAACCCATCTTCTGGAACATCGTCACGACGATGATCGGTTTTGCGGCGCTCCTCACCAGCACCGTGGCCCCCGTGCGGAGCTTCGGCCTGATGATGACCATCGGCTCGGGAATGGTGCTGATTGCATTCACATGCGTGCTGCCGGGGGGGGTGCTGATCGGTCGCTGGGATTCCGATCCGCGGCCCACCCCTTCCGAACACCGCCTGGTGGGTGCGCTCCATCGACTGACGAAGTGGCTGGAGCGGCATCACTGGCCGCTGCTGCTCGCCAACGCCGTTGTCCTCGTGTGGGGCGCCTGTGGTCTGCAAAAGCTGACGATCGAAACCGATTTCAGCAAGAACTTCCGTCGCGGAAGCAGCATCGTTCAGGCGCTGGAATTCTTTGAAACGAAGCTCGGCGGCGCGGGTAACTGGGAAGTCCATTTTCCGGCCCCTGCAGAACTCAATGACGACACCGTCACCCAGGTGAGGAGTCTCACTCAGGAGCTGCGCGATCTGCGACTGGCCGATGGCACCCGACTGACGAAAGTGATCTCCGTCAGCGACGGGATCGATTTCATTCCGCCGATCGCGGCGCGAACCCTCGACGCCAAGCTCAATTTTCTGGGCGACCTCCAACCGGATTTTTTGCCCAGCCTGTATAACCCTGCGAAGGGACAAATGCGGCTGATGCTGCGCTCCCTGGAGCGGCAGCCAGCGGAGATCAAGCTGCAGTTGATCGAGCGCGTCCAGTCGATCGCCCGGCGGCAGTTCCCGGAGGCCCAGGTGACAGGGCTCTACGTGCTTCTGGCCAACGTGATTTCCAGCCTGATGGATGACCAGCTCACCAGTTTCCTGACGTCGGCGATGGGCATCTTTCTGTGCATCACGCTGGCCACACGGAGCGTTCCGATCGGCGTCATTGCCCTGTTCCCCAACCTGTTCCCGCTGCTGCTCGTCATTGGCGGGATGGGTTGGTTCGGTGTGCCGATCAACATTGGCACCGCGATGATCGCCAGCGTGTCGTTCGGGTTGACGGTCGACGCCAGCCTGCACTACCTCGCCGAGTACCTGGAGCTGCGTCGGTCAGGGAGCGATCATCA
>JANRLN010000009.1:0-19567 GCA_033762515.1 Planctomycetaceae bacterium | reverse complement strand
CGTCGACGCACAGAATGGGGATTTTACGTTTCGTGCGGTACGCGGGACGGAGTAATCGCGAAAGCGCAAGCGTGGGCTGGAAGACGAGCGGGCGTACGTTATCGTGTTTAGGAAACGCGTCGTAGAACGCTTGCGGTTTCGCGATCCGCATTTCATCGAAGATCGACCATGGTCATCGGCTACCATCTCATCTTCACCGCGTACGGTTGGTGGCTCCCAAATGACCCACGAGGCAGCACCTCACACGAGATCCGCGTCGAGCACATCGAGAGTCTTGGAGACCACCACTACGGACGAAAGCATCGACAACCGCTGCCCCAAGTGTTGCGAGAGTTTTACGCTGTCGCCGAGGCCGTTCTGAAACATGAATTGCTGCAGTTCAATGACGAGGACCGCAACGTCATTGCGGAGGGGTTTGATGAGACGATACGTCTGAGAAACTACACCTGCTACGCGTGCGCGATCATGCCCGACCACGTCCATCTGTTGATCCGCAAGCACCGTGACCGCGCCGAAACAATGCTCGAATCGCTCCAAGACAGCAGCCGACATCGCTTGCGGTTTCGCGACCGACGGAGTCCGGTTCATCCGGTCTGGGGTGGTCCAGGTTGGAAGGTATTTCTGAACACCCCGCGCGATATCGAAAGAACGATTCGGTATATCGAGAACAACCCAGTCAAGGCGCGGATGGCGCCGCAGGTATGGGGGTTTGTCACGAATTATAACGGGTGGGTGCCGGGGTTGCGCTGATACGGAATCGAATCGCGAAACCGCAAGCGTGGACTGCGGGCGCTGGTGAGCGAATGCGGAGTTGCGGTGCGCAAAAAAAACTACGGAAGTCGATAGCGCACTTCACCGTCGATGAGCACCAATGCGGCGCGGCCGCGGACTTCCCAGCCGGAGAATGGGGTGTTGCGGCTCTGGGAGCGGAACCGGCTGGGGTCGATCGTCCAGCGGGCCTCCGGATCGATCACGGTGACGTCCGCCGCCAGTCCGGGGGCCAATGTGCCGCGGTCAGACAGTCCCAACACCGCCGCCGGCCCGCTGGTGAGCTTGGCGATCAACTTGGGCCAGGTCAAATGACCGGGTTCGATCAAGGCCCGGATGCAGAGGGGAATTAATGTCTCCAGGCCGACGATCCCGAAGGGGACTTGATCGATTTCGCGATCCTTCTTCTCGGACGCGCACGGCTGGTGATCCGACGAAATCGCGTCGATTGTGCCGTCGTGCAATCCCTCAATCAGCGCCTGCACGTGCTCCATCGTGCGGAACGGGGGATCGACTTTGTGGTTCGAATCGTAGGTCTTGAGCGACTCGTCGGTGAGCAGCAGATTGTGGATTGCCACATCGGCGGTGACCGACATTTTTGCCTGCTTTGCTCGTCGCACGCGCTCCACGGCGTTGCGGGTCGAAATGCACATCAGATGGACGCGGCTGCGCGTCAGTTCCACCAGGGCGATGTCGCGGCTCACCATCACGTCTTCGGCTGCGGCAGGCATCCCGCGCAGGCCGAGAAGTGTTGAAAAATAGCCCTCGTGCATCACTCCGCCGGCCGTCAGCGCGGCATCTTGCGGATGGGTGAAGATCGGTCGCTGAAACATGCGGGCATACTCGAGCGCTCGGCGCAGAATTTCCGCGCTCTGGATCGGCCGCTTGGCGTCGGTGAACGCGATCGCTCCACCGTCAACGAGCTGACCGATGTCAGCCAGTTCCTGCCCGGCGTTGTCCCGCGTCACCGCCCCCAACGGGAGCACGCGACAATTCCGAGCTCGCTCGGCCTGCAGAATGACGTACTCCGCCGCAGCGCGGTTGTCGACCACCGGTTGGGTATCCGGCAACGCGGCGATCGAGGTGAATCCGCCGGCCAGAGCGGCGGCCGTGGCCGTGGCCGTTGTTTCGTCCTCTTCAAACCCCGGATCGCGCACCCCCGCGTGGAGTTCAATGAGTCCCGGGCAGACAATCAGCCGCGTGCAGTCAATGATCTCGTCGGCCGAGCTCTGGGCGACTCCAACTTCGGCGATTCGGCCGTCACGGATCAGCAGATCACCGACGGCGTCGACTTTCCGTGCGGGATCAATGATCCGGCCGTTCTTCAGCAGCAGCGTGGTCATCGGAGGCTCCCTCCCATGACGGTCGTCGACGGCCCCTGTGGGCGATTGCGAGCCGAGTGGCACAGATGCAGGCACGCCATGCGAATGAAGAGTCCGTTCGTGACCTGGTCGAGAATGACGCTGTGAGGTCCGTCAGCGACTTCCGGAGTCAGTTCCACGCCGCGGTTGATGGGTCCCGGCGCCAGAATCAGCACATCGCTTTTAGCGCGCTTCACGCGGGCGCTGTTCATGGCGAAAAAGTGCGCGTATTCGTAAATCGACGGGAAAAACGCACTCCGCTGGCGTTCGGCCTGAATCCGCAACAAATTGACGCAATCGGCTTCCGCCAGCGCTTCGTCGAGGTTGTAGCGGACTTCCACGCCCAGTTGTTCGACGTGCGGCGGCATCAAGGTGGAGGGGCCGCAGACAATGACCCGCGCGCCGAGCTTGGTCAGTCCCCAGATGTTTGAGCGGGCGACCCGGCTATGCAGGATGTCCCCGACCAGGACGACCGTCAGCCCGGCAATCCGCCCGCGATGTTCGCGAATTGTCAGAATGTCGAGCAGGCCCTGCGTCGGGTGCTCATGCGTGCCGTCGCCGGCATTGATAATCGAAGCCTGGAGATGCTTGGTCAGCAGAAAGGGGGCGCCCGAGGTGCTGTGTCGGACGACCATCGCGGAGACACCCATCGCCTCAATATTTCTCGCGGTGTCAATAAAGGTCTCACCCTTGCTGAGACTGCTTCCCGCGGAGGTGAAGTCGACGGTGTCGGCGCTCAGACGCTTCGCAGCGAGGCTGAAGCTGGTCTTCGTGCGCGTCGAGGGCTCGAAAAAGAGATTGCCGACCGTCACCCCTTTGAGCGTCGCCAGCTTGGTTTCACCGATGGAGTGGAGCCGCTTGAACTCCGCGGCCGTATCGAGAATGTGCGTGATTTCCGCAGCGGAAAGGTCTTCCAGTCCGAGCAGATGAGGTCGGTTCCAACCGGGAGCGATGGTCGGGGGGACAGCGTCCATAGGCTTCAGCATCCAAGCGTTCGCAGGATGCTAACGTGCGCCGGCGTGAGGTTCAATGCGCCGGCGGGCTGTCGGCGTTACGCCTGTGACGACAGCGCCTCGAATCGGCGGACGATCTCTTCCTGAGGGACATCGGAGGTGTGTCTGGCGATCGTCCAACGAAGCCCGAATGGGTCCGCCGGTGTTCCCGAGCGGTCGCCGCAGAACTGGTCCTGCAGCGGACGGAAAACTTGTGCTCCAGCGGCGACCGCTTGCGCGAAGAGCGCATCGGCGTTCTCGACAGAGAGCAGCAGCGACACGGCCGGCCGTTGACCCGCGGCAGGAGCGTGGATGTCCATCGCCGGCATTTCGGCAGCCAGCATGACATGGGAATCGCCGATCACGACTTCCCCATGTCCCACCGGTTATCCCGCCGGCAGCAGCGACAGCACTTCCATGGCTCCGAAGGCGCGAGCGGAAAACTCCATCGCCCGCGAAGCGTCACGCACGATCAGATCGAGGGTGACGGAATGATAACCGGCGGGAATTGGAGCGGCAGACATTCGGTTTCTCCGCTCTGCACGTGAGGCGCGTGCCGATGGTAATGGGACTTCGTCGGCGTCATCGTGATCGCCCCGACGGCAAGTGCTCAACCGCACTCTCCCGGCGAGTCCTGCGACGTCAACTCAACGGCTGAGTCCCGGACACTTGGTGTTTCAGCAGATCTCGAATTTCAGTGAGCAGCAGCTCCTGTGCCGGCGGAGCGGGCGGGGCAATGGCTTCCGCTTTCCGAACGCGCATCAACCAGCCGAGAAATTTGACAATGAAAAAGAACAGCACGGCGGCAAGGATCAGAAAGTTCACCACATCGGCGATGAAGAGTCCGTAGGGAACCGGCTTGCCGTTGAGCGTCAACGACCATTTCGCGTACTCCTGATCCCCCGGCAACACCACCGCGACGAAGGGCATCACGATGTTCTTCACCAGCGAATCGACGATCTTGCCGAATGCGCCGCCAATGATCACTCCCACGGCGAGGTCGATCACGTTTCCCTTGAACGCGAAGTTTTTGAACTCGCCGAACAAGGTCCGGGCTTGACTGGCGGGATCGAACGGCAGACCGAGCTTCAACGGGTCGATGGGCATGGGATTCTCCGTCGCGAGGGGGAAATCAGCGAGCGTTTTCCGATGCTGGAAGTTAGATTGACCTTCCGCGACGCACCAGCCCGGTTTTCCGTACGAACCTCGGGGCTGACGTTGACAACAAGGAATGGGTGCATGTCGATCGCGATCTGGGCACTCCTGTCGGTCGCGGCCGATCCCGTGGTGTTGGATCGGCCGCTGCCGGCGCTGAAACATGGTCAGGAATTTCGGGAGACGCTGGCGCAGCCGCTGACGGCGACGTGGGAGAACATCGAGGCGCGGGCCTTGCTGCGACGCCTGTCGGAGTCGCAGCGGATTGGCATTCTCCTGGACCGTTGCGTCGATCCGACGTCGGTGGCGCCCCATTCCCAGACCGGTCAGACCCTCGAAGCGGGGCTGCTGTCGATCGCGGCGCGATTGGATTGCGGTATGACTCTCGCGGGGAACACGGTTTACCTTGGGCCGCTCGAAACGTCCGACTGGTTGCGGACCACCATCGACCAGCACGAAGCCGTCATCGTGAAGGACGGAACCGCGATCACGGAAGGACGCAAGTTTGCGCTGTTCGATCGCAAGACGATCCACTGGCAGGATCTCGACACTCCCCGCGAGATTCTGCAGCAGATTGCCCGCCGGTATGAACTGGAGATCGCGGGCCTGGATCGTGTGCCGCACGACTTGTGGGCCGCGGCGACGATTCCCTACGCCACGGCGGCCGAGTCGCTGACGTTGGTGCTGGCGCAGCTCGATCTCGACTTCGAATGGAACGCCGTAGCGACGTCTGTGACGATTGTGCCCTATCAACTCCCGGCACTGATCGAGAAGCGCTACCCCCCCAAGAAGCCGTTGAGCGCCGCGGCGACGTTAGCCGCCTGGCTGGAGGAGCAGCCCCATCTGCAAGGCCGGGTGGAGGGCAAGGAAGTCGTCATCGCGGGCCGCGTGGAAGATCACGAACGGCTGTCGGGGCGTCCGGGGCTGGGGGAACGCCCGCCTGCCGGCGGGGCCGATCCGGCGCCGCTGCGTCGGCGGCGATTTACGCTCAAGGTCGAGAATGTGCCGGTGCGGGCCATCATGCGCGAGTTGGAGAAATCGGGGGTCAGGTTCCAGTTCGACGCCGATGCCCTTGCGACCGCGCAGGTGGACCTGGGGACGCCGGTTTCATTGGACGTCAAGGGGGTCGATGCCGACGATTTTCTGAAGGCCGTGCTCAGCACGGTCAACGTCAGGTTTGCAATCGACGATCGCACGGTGACATTGACCCCGGGGCCGCGATGACGCCCGAGTAACCCGGGGATCCCTATCCCTGGGCTTCGATCGGGACGTGACGCCCATCGCACAACGGCACACTTGTCGTCGGTTCCGCCAGGATCTCTGCCAGGGTCGTCTCTTGAAACGCCCGCTCGACCGACGCCAGTGCCTGGTCCATGCGATGGTGCAGCGGGCAGAGTTTGACGCCGTGCGATGCCAGTCCCAGCGGACAGGTGCGGATCCTTTGGAGCGGTTCAACCGCATTCACGACCTCCAGGATCGTCAGCTCGGCCGGCGTTTTCACCAAGGTGACGCCGCCGCCGACGCCCCGTTGGGTCTGCACGACACCCCCGCGAGCCAATCCCTGTAACACCTTGGACAGATAGGGTTTGGGAACCTTGGTGGCGGTTGAGATCTGGTCGGTTGTGCAGGCCGCCGGAGCGCGATCGGCGAGGAACACCACCGCGCGGAGCGCATATTCTACCGTCTGAGAAAACACGGAATTCTCCCCTCCAGTTCAAAACTGGACTTTGACATCCAGTTTTGCCGAAGTACCATTGTCAAAAACTGGAGCGGCCAGTCCGATTTTCGGAATCGGTCAGTCCGCCGTCAACTCCCCCGACTCCCAGGAGCAACTTCTGATGCAGCACATCGACGAACCCCGGCTGGAGAACGATCTGGGATACCGGTTTCAGTATCTCACAGATTTCCTGGGATTTACGCCCGACGACATCGCCGCCATTCACGGTGCGGCGCCGGTTCTGGCCCCGCTGGTTCCCGGACTGGTCGACGCCGTCTACGAGAAGCTCCATGCCTACGACGCGACCTGGCGACATTTTCTCCCGCGTCAACACGGCTATGAAGGTGAAGTGCCCGCATCTCTCGATCAAGTGACTCCGGATCACGAGCAGATCAAGTTTCGCAAGGGTCACCTGACGCGCTATCTCGTGGCGATCGTGACCAAGCCCTACGACGGCAAGATGGTCGAATACCTCGACATGGTCGGCAAGATTCACACTCCCAAGGCGGGCAGCAAGTCGATCAACGTGCCGCTGGTGCAGATGAACGCTCTGATGGGGTTCGTCGCCGATGCGTTTCACGCGACCATTCTCGGCCTCGGGCTGGATCGCGCAACGGAGACCAGGACGCTGCGGGCCTTCAGCAAGTTGCTGTGGCTGCAGAACGATCTGATCGTCCGCCATTACGCCGCATGAAGTGCAATTCGGAAGCCCAGGGACCCCGACCCCTGGGCTTCGAACGCTGCGATCCATCGTCAATTCATCCGAGTGCCCCACCCGGTCGGCAGTCCAGGCTTGGTCGCGATGAGAATCTCGCGAATCGCTTGTCGATCGTCGGGCGAGAGATGGGCGAAATCCGGCGACGGGTCGTCACCCGTCAGCACTTCATCCATGCGGGCCCAGAACCGGTCGCGGAGTTCCGCAGGCAGCGCGTCGAAGCTGGCCGTGTAGATCAGATAACTGCACGGGTGGCGAAACAGCCGGGTCTGCAGGTCGAGGTCGCGCAGTGATCGCCCCTGCGAATCCCGCGGTCCGCGAAGTGGAAACTGTTTTGTGAAGGCAGACGTTCCGGCGACCGGGGACGACAACGCGACCTCACCACTCATCAGAAAGTATTTGACCAGCGACTCGGCGGAACTCTTGAGAATCGTGTTGGTGCTGTCCCAGCGGTGGTCGGGTTTGTCGTGGAGTTCCCGATTGAGCGAGTCTTCCCGGTGAAGGGCCATGCGGGTGTCGAATGCCGCCCGCGTTAAGACGTTGTGTCCCCCGGCCTGATGTTCGAGCACCATCAGCGCCGCCAGATCGCTGTGCGGCGATAGATACGCCGAGGTCCGGATGCGCTCCGACAAGTCCGTGACATTGAGGCCGCTGCCGTCCAGCGGGTTCTCTTCACTCGGGCGTCCCCGGTAGGTGCGATTTCCCAGGTGGGTTTGCTCCCCATGTCGGCCGGTGACGTACCAGCCTCCCCAGCGGTGTTTGAGGGGCGTTGCATGGTCGGTGCGATACGTTCCCGAGGCGAGGATCGGCTGGCCGCTGCCGTCGGGATAGGTCGATCGCAAGACGTGTCCGGGGATGTTCCGCGTCTGCGAACCTCCGTGACAGATGAGGCAGTTGTCGGTCTGCCGCACGAATTCCGGGGCTGCGTCCGGGGACTGATCCAAGGTGTAGAACACGGTTCCGAGTTGGGGATCGGCGATCGACACTTCCAGGACCTCGCCGAGTTGGCAGAATCCGATGTACACGTCGTCGTTGTAATACAGCGCCCGCGGTGTGCGGGGACTGATGCGGTGCCGCTGCAGACTGGTCTTGGAGAAAACCAGCGTCTGGCTCGACACCGGAACTTCCAGGGCTTCCAGCAGGGAGCGGAGATACCCGGCGCCAGGTTCGTGCAGCAGCGCCCTTTCGCCGGCATCGAGCGCCGCCTGCAGTCGCGAAACCGCGTTGTCAGGGGCCGTCTGCGAATACAGGATCGGCGCCCGATCGAAGTCGTCCTGAGCCCCATTCGGTCCCGGCGATCCAATCAGGACAGCGGCGGTTGCGAGCAAGAATCCAACGCGGCTCAGCATGGCGGGCTCCCCTGCGGCTTATTGTGGATATCGGCATCCACTTTGTGCAGCTTAACGCTCTCCCGGGGAGTCGGCAAGGTTTCCGGGTTCGCGGCGGCTCCCGGATCGCGTTCGCGCGACTTTATCGCGGCATCCACCAGTGTGGACAATCGCTTCTGAGCAAAGGTGAGGACCCATTTCGCCCAGGCAAACTCGGTGGCGAGCAGCGCCAGGCCGCCGAAAATCGTCAGCCAGCCGGGTCCGGGCAAGACCAGCATGGCGACTCCCAGCCCGAGAATCGTCATGCCGATCACGAAGACAATCACGCGCCGGATGTGGCCCCAGAACCAGATGGCCCAGGGAACCGGCAGCAATGTCTGCAGGGCGGGTGCATCCTCGGGAGGTGCGCTGGCGGATGGCGTTGAGGATGTTTCTGACGAGGTCATATGTCACCATTGTGATTCTCCGTAACAGATCGTGCCATAGCGCGCCGGATGACGAGCCGCAGCCGCCTTTGACATCGGGCAGGCGATTGTCAGCGTGCAGGCACTCCCGAACTTGACAAGGTGCTTCCATGCGAGCCGCCCTCATCGTCGTCGGTCTCCTGGGGATCGTGACCGGAGTCCCGCCGGTGACAACGGCGGCCGAACTCCCCTGGATCAAGGTGGCCTCCGATCAACGCGGGTTTGTCACCGAGACGGGAAAGCCATTCGTCCCGTGGGGCGTCAATTACGATCACGATGATTCCGGGCGGCTGCTGGAAGACTACTGGGTCGACGACTGGGAACGCGTCGCCGAAGACTTCGCCGAGATGCGGGACTTTGGTTTCAACATCGTTCGAGTGCACCTGCAATTCGGCAAATTCATGAACTCCGCGACCGAAGCGAACCCGGATTCACTGCGTCAGTGGCGCAGGCTGCTGGATCTGGCGGAACGCGAGGGGCTCTACCTCGATGTGACCGGACTCGGCTGCTACCACAAGGCCGACGTACCGGCGTGGTATGACGCGCTCGAGGAAGCGGGACGCTGGTCGGCCCAGGCCCATTTCTGGAAGGCCGTTGCTACGGCGTCGCAACACAGCTCCGCAGTGTTCTGTTACGACCTGATGAATGAGCCTGTCGTACCCGGAGGCCAGCGGGCGAGCGGAGATTGGCTCGGTCCGCCGTTCGCAGGCAAGCATTTCGTGCAGATGATTACTCTGGATCCGGCCGAGCGTTCGCGCCCGGAGATCGCCCGGCAATGGATTCAAAGCCTCGTCCAGGCGATTCGAGAGGTCGATCGCCGCCACCTCATCACTGTCGGACTCGTCGACTGGAGTCTCGATCGGCCGGGGCTCACGTCGGGGTTCGTACCCCAGCAAGTGACTGAGGAACTCGATTTCGTCGCCGTGCATCTTTACCCGCGGAGCGGCCAACTTGACGAAGCCCTGGAAACGCTGAAGCAATTTCAGATTGGTAAACCCTTGATCATCGAAGAGACGTTCCCGCTCGGGTGCCAATTGGACGAGATGGCGACGTTTCTCGATCGAGCGCGTGAACCTGCGGCGGGGGTCATCAGTTTTTACTGGGGGCGAACTCCCGCGGAGCTGGAAATGTCGGGAAAGCTCGTGGATGGCGTCGTACGGGCGTGGTTGTTGCGGTTTCCAGAATTGAAATGGCCGTCCAACGAGGGGTCCTGAGCCGAGGCTCGGCGAGGCATCATTGCGTTTTTCAAGGCAATTGGTGCAGGTAGGCGGCGAGTTGCGTCAGATACTCGGGAGTCAGCACACGATTGTGATCCGCGCCGGCGAGACGCAGAAAGGATTTCGGTCCATGGGCGGCGGCGTGCAGTCGTTCACCGAACTCGAGAGGAATGACGGGATCTGCATCTCCGTGAGACTGAAACATCGATCCGCGGTAATTCTGCAGCGCGGCGACCGAGTTCAGCCGATCCCTGGGAATCACACCCGCCAACCAGCCGTAATGGTGCCGGCCGACGTCCTTCAGAGATGAAAACGTGCTCTGCAGCACCAACCCGCGCGGCTCGACCTCGCGTGAAAGTTGGACGGCGATCGCCCCGCCCAGCGAGTGTCCCGCCAACACGATCCGCGTTTCCGCCTGCTGAGTGCGCTCCGCCAGCCATGCGCGCGCTGCGCGCCCGTCGGCGATAGCCCCTTCGACGGTGGGAACTCCTTCGCTCAGGCCATAGCCGCGATAGTCCAGTGCCAGAACCCGGCAGCCCGCGTCTGACTGGAGCCAGCGCACGAACCCCGCGGCTCCCCACACGTTGCCCCCATTTCCGTGCAGGAACAAGACGTCGGCCACGGGGGCGGAGTGATCGGCCAGCCAGGCATTCAGGCGGATTCCGTCCGCGGATTTGATCCAGACCGATTCGATGCCGGGCGGCAGGGCGGGAGCCGCTTCGGGGGCGACCTTCGTCGGCAGGAACAACAGCAATTCATCCAGGGATCGCGTCCTACTTTTCTTCGATTCAGGCGGGATCGGCGGGACGGCTTCTGTTGCGGATGCCTCAACCGAATCGACTTCCAGAGGCGACTCATGGATGCCGCTCACGGCGGCGATGTCGGGAAGCCAATTCTTGTCGGTCGGCGATGCGGGGTTCGATTCGCCGGTGCTTGTGATTCGCGTCGACCCGGCAGGCCTGTCTGCGGTGCATCCCCCGAGGACAAGGATCGCCACGAACAGCAGGTAAGGGCCGCGGGAGCGTTGCAGCCGGAGGGGACGCAGGCGAACCATTTCCCGAGATCTCCCGTGGTGTCGCGCCGGGGAGGATGGGCCGGCGCCGCATCGGCAGATTGTGACGCGAGGGGAGACACGTCGGAAAGACCAATCTCGCGCAGCGCCGCGGATTGGAGATTACGGCTTGTTAATCGGCGGCGGGGTGGCCCCTTCTCCACGTGGACGCGTGTCCGTCGGCTTTTGGCCGCGCGCATCCTTGGGGGCCTGCCGGCGCTGCCACAGGACGCCGGTCATCAGCACATCCAGCGCCCGAGCGTATTCCCGGAGAGCCACGGAATACCGCTTGGCGGCCAGGGCGTCTTGAGCCTTGCGAAAGGCCTCGTCGCGAATTTCCATTTCCACCGGCCAGCGCTCGTCGACGGCGGCGCGGTGCAACTCCGCTTCAATCTTAGCCAAACCATGCAGGAAGTCGGGCGACAGTTTCGCCGAGGCGGTGCGATACGGACGCCAGATGATCGTGGAATTGCTGTGAGACTCCTCGTGCGGTCCGATCGACTGGGGCAGCCTCCCGCGACGCCACCACCAGCCCCCGACGGCGCCGAGAGCGACTCCGCCGAGAATAATGCCGCCGACCAACTTATGCACGGTCAGCGCCAGCAGCAGAAACCCGACAATGGCTGCCAAGGCCAGGCTGCAGAAGAACGCAAACAACCCCCAACCCGCGGCCTCGATCTGCGACTGCGGCAGAGGTACCTGCGGCGCCTCGGCCCCTTCGGGGATTTCACCCGCTCGCACAATGACCACGGTGATGTTGTCGGAACCGCCGCGAAGATTCGCCAGATGGACCAGCAGACGACACGCCTCCGCAGGGGGGAGTTCCGCGGCGATCATTCCCAGCTCAGCGTCGCTGAGATAGGTGGTCAACCCGTCGGAACACATGAGGAACGTGTCCCCGGGGAGGACGATCGAAGGTCCTTCCAGATCGACATCGACGGTCGCTTCGGGGCCGAGGGAGCGGGTGATCACGTTCCGGGGGTAGAGTCGATCCGCGTCGCGGGGATGGACCTTTCGCTGTTGAATCAGCTCCCAGATCAGGCTGTGGTCGCGCGTCAATTGGTCAACCTGCGAGCGCCGGATTCGATAGGCTCGGCTGTCTCCCACATGGCCGATCACCGCGCCGAGGGGACACAGCAGCAGCGCCGTGCAGGTGGTTCCCATCCGCAGGAATTCGCGGTTGAGCGACCCGCGTTCAAAGATCCGTTGATTCGCGGTCTCCAAAGCCGTCTTGAGGGCTGCGAGAGGATGCTGATTTCGGAGCTTGTCAAACGTATGCGGAACGGTGTCGACCGCCATTTTGCTGGCGAGTTCGCCGACGGCGTGACCACCCATGCCGTCGGCGACGACGAACATGTGCCCCCGCTCCTGCCAGGAATCGCGGTCGGCGGCAAGCACCGCCACGCAGGAATCCTGGTTGTTCTGGCGCCGAAAGCCCACATCGCTGAGCGCGGCGTATTGGATCTTTTGTTCCCAGAACATCGAGCAAGGCGCTCCGGCTGGCGATCGCAGTTTTCGGCCTCTTTATTCTAACGCGACGCGAAAAGCCGGGTAAAGGAAGGCGAACCCGGCGTCCCGTCCGAATTCGAGGCCGGAAATTACGTTCGTCCCGCCCGAACACGACCACGGTCCGCGTCGCCGGTCCTCGCGACATTGCCCGAAATCTGGCCTTGGCTGCAATCGGGGAAGCCCACTACACTCCCGGCGCTTGTATCTCGAACGCTGCCCTGGGGCGGGATCGTGTTACGCTGGTATCAACGTTGTGCTCGTATCGGGCTGCTCTGTGCCGCCGGCGCCAGCCTTGCGCACACAGGTTGCGTGAGTCGCCGGATGACGATCGTCAGCGATCCGCCGGGAGCACTCGTCATGGTGGAAGGTCGCGAGATCGGTTACACCCCGGTCTCGCTCGACTTCACGTACTACGGCACGCGCGAATTCACCCTCGTCAAAGACGGCTACGAAACGCTCACCGTCGGTCAGCCGGTGCAGAAACCGTGGTATCAGCAGCCGGTCATTGAGTTCTTTGCTGACAACTTCACGCCCGGTCACGTGACCGATCGGCATCTCTTCCGCTACGCCCTGCAGCGGGCGCGCATTGTGCCCAATCAAGAACTGCTGCAACGGGGCGAAATGCTGCGGGGTGAGTCGCGCCTGGATCGGTGACGGCGGGCAGTTCCGAGCGAAGAGTCGAGAGTCGAGAGCCAAAGAACGGCCATCATCGGAAGAGAGTTTTCTGTCTCGCGGCTCTCGACGGCCCCCTATTGCTGCCCGCGAATGTTCGCGCGGTTGGTTGTCGTCGTGGGACGCTGCGCCGCTTGAGGATTCAGGACTTCCGAGTCGCGCAGGCCATTGCTGCTGCGGAGCGCGCCGCCGACGCCAAGCAGTTCGGGATTGCGGGCGATTTTGTCGCTGAACTCGCGCATGTCGCGCAGTACCGGTTCCAGGTTCTTCAGCAACACCGCCAGCGACTGGGCCGAACGGTCCATGTTGTCGTAGAGCGAGGGATCGCTGGTGAATTTCTGCAGCGTCCCGTTCGGCTGATTGGCCGCCTGGGCGACTTGATTCAGTTCTGCGAGCAGCGCATCGAGGCTGCCCAGACTGCTTTCGAGTTTGGCGACCATCAGCGGACCTCGCTGACCGACCGGTTCGGTGACTTGCGCCAGGTTGACGAGGTTGCGGTTGACGTTTTCCACGGCGGAACGGGTGGCGGCGATGGTTAAACGCGTGTCTTCCACGAGGCGGGGCAGGCTCACCATCGTCTGCTTGAGGGCCATTTGCGCCTGCGGATCGGCGACAATCTTGTTGGCCTCGCTGATCATCAGGTTCGCCGACTGCATCGTGAGCGTAAACTGATGCAGTGATTCCGCGGCCCGTTCCACGACCGCGTCGAGCTGGCCCCGATTGGTGTCCATCAGGGAATTGACGTTTTTGCCCACCAACTGCCATTCACGGCCCGTGGCGGTCAACGCATCCAGCACCTGTGCCGCACGACCTTCGAGACGCTGGATGGCCGCCATCGGATCGGAGGCCCCCTGCCCCTGCAGTTGATCGCCTGCTTTCAGGTAATTCGGGCTCGATCCCGGCACAAACTCGACAGCCGCCTCTCCCAGCAGCGAGCGCGACACGATGGGAAGGCTGTCGGCCCGGATCTTCACCGCGGGTTGAATGTCGACGGTGACGATGACCCCGCGGTCGGGTGCGAAGACGATTTTGTTGACCGACCCGATCGCCAGTCCGCTCATCAGGACCGGCGCCGAGGGATACAGGCCTCCCGCCGTCTCCAGTTGAATCTGGACGGGATACCGTTCTTCCAGATCCTTTTGCAAATCACCAAACCGAATCACCAGCGCGGTGCCAATGGACAACGCCAACAGCACCACGAGGCCGACGGAGAATTGAAGACGAGTTTCGGACATGATGGGAGGGGTCCGTGGTCTGTGGTCAGTCGTCCGTGGTCAGTGGCAGAACGCGAGGCGGTTTTCCGGCTCTGGACTCTGGTCACTCGGGGGATCGCCCGAAGCCGTTCATGCGGCGAGTTCCTTCATGCGTTCCCCCGCTTCGCCGTGGACGAAGTTGTGCACGCGGGGGTCGTCGCAGGCAAACGCTTCTGCGGAAGTTCCTTCGAATACGATCTGCGATTCCTGAGGTGCGAGCCGGGCGAGCGGATACAGCATGACAATGCGATCCGCCACGCGCCGGACGGTGGTCATGTCGTGAGTGACGACGACGCTGGTGACCGGTTGTCGCGAGCGCGTCTCAATGATCAGTTCGTTGATCACGTCGCTCATCACCGGGTCGAGACCTGTGGTGGGTTCGTCGTAAAACATGACCTCGGGGGACATCGCCAGCGCGCGGGCGAGTCCGACCCGTTTCTTCATCCCGCCGGAAAGTTCGGCGGGGCGCTTACGGGCGGCCGTCCAGGGGAGCCCCACTTCGCGGAGGCGTTGCTGCACGATTTCTCGAATTTCCGATTCACGGGTCCGGGTGTTCTCGCGGAGTCCGAAAGCGACGTTCTCGTAGACATCAAGGCTGTCGAACAAGGCCGCTCCCTGGAACAAATAGCCGAAACGGAGGCGGCGGGCGCGATACTCTCGATGGGTATGAGCGGGCACTGGTTTGCCATCCCAGCAGACCTCGCCGCGCGTGGGGGTGAGGTGGCCGGCGAGGAGCTTCGTCGTCACGCTCTTCCCGCAACCGCTTTCGCCGATCAGCACCAGCGTCTCCCCGGGCCGCACGCCGAACGTCACATCGCGCAACACAGCCTGGGCGCCGAAGCTGCGTCCGACGTGGCGGAGTTCGATGACGTAGGGAGGTGGATTTTGCGACACAGTCAGCGCCCGATAGCCCTGCGATCCCGATCTGTGGGGTTCAACGACTAGGTGACCACGATCCCGCCGTACAGCCAGCGGTAGGCGTGCAGCATCCCCACCCCCAGAACGAAATCGAGAGCCAGGATGGCAATGAACGAGTAGACGAACGCTTCCGTCGCCGCACGCCCCACGCCCTCCGCGCCCGATCCGCAATGGAACCCGCGATGACAGGAGATCACAGCGATCGCGGCGCCGAAAAAGAGGCTCTTCACAACGCCGCTGATCACATCAAACGCGGTGCAGAACCCGTCGGAGTACAGCCAGAAGTAATAGTCGCTGACTCCCATCATCCGCGTGCTCACCATCCAGCCGCCGAAGATCCCAATGGCGTCGGCCAGGATCGTGAGTGCCGGAATCAGCAGAAAGCAGGCGAGGAAGCGGGGAACCACAAGGTAACCGATCGGATCCGCCCCCAGGGCGTCCAGGGCGTCGACCTGTTCCGTCACCCGCATGGTCCCAATTTCGGCGGCTATGGCGCTCCCCACCCGTCCGGCAAGCATCGTGGCCGCCAGCACGGGGCCGAGTTCGCGCACCAGGGTGACGTTCACAACCGACCCGATCCGGCTCTCAAAGTGGAGCACGCGGAGGGTGTCGAACGATTGGACGGCGAGGACCATGCCGATGAACAGACCGGTGATGAGGATCACCGGCAGGCTCTGAACGCCCACGTCGTACATGATCGGCCAGAGGACTTTGCCGCGGGGAATCCGCCAAAGTTGGGTGCACATCCTCAGGCAGAACAGCGTCATCTCGCCGACGGCGGCGACGTTACGGAGCGTCACCCGCCCCACGATGTGGAACAGCGTGACGAATTCGGTTTCTGGGGCAGACGTGGACACCCGCATTCCTTGCTCGATTGACTGGCACGGCGGCGACCTTGGGCGCCGAGTGCCGAACCGTCCCGCGGGGAATAGCAGAAACTGCCGACCGACGCGAGAGCGAACTTGGGCGGATGTGCCGACGGCCGTCGTCGAATCGATGCTACGGGCGATGCGGACTGGCACGCTTTTTTTCGGAATAATCGAAATGGCAATTTCCCTGGTCGAGGGTTGACGCTTGCATTCGTGAAAACACCAATGCCCCCAATTGACACTCTGCATGGACGCTGCTAGGGTACTGGCATCATTTCGGCGGAAAATCCCATCCATTTTTCTGTCACGATTCCCGCCGAAATGTGTTCGATCTCTCATTGCCTCGTGCACAAGGTTCCGCTGTACCGGTATTGTTCAGATCTTTCCCTCGGAGTTCGGTCTCGTCGCCCCCTTGTATTGCCCAGACTCACACCGATGGGAGTGTCACGCTGATGTTGCAGGCCGAACTGAAGGTCCTTGGAGGGAAATTCCAAGGCAAGGCGATTCCGTTGAACACCAAGCGGTTCCTGGTGGGCCGCGAGCAGGATTGCCACCTGCGCCCTAACAGCGATTCCGTCAGTCGTCATCACTGCGTGTTTGTGATCGATGACTACACCGTTCGCTTGCGGGACTTGGGGAGCACCAACGGAACACGTGTGAACGGCGAACTCATTCGTCACGAGACCGTGCTCAAAGACGGCGACGAGATTCACATCGGCAAGTTACACCTGCAGTTGACCGTCCGGGCAGGCGTCACCGTCGCCGCGGCAACTCCAGCGGCACCTTCAGTGCCGGCGACTCCGAAGGGAGTCACTCCCGCCTCGGAATTCGAGATTCCCGTCACTCAGGCGGCGTCTGAGACGATGTTTGAGATGCCGGTCATCCCAATGGCTCCTTCCGCGGCCGACACTGCGACCAGTTTCGCCGCCGACACCGCGATTCTGGGAGCAGGCGCTCCGATCGCCATGCCCCAGTATGCTCCGCTGCCCCCAGGTTATCCGCTGGCGGCTCCCGTGCCGGCCATGCCGGGATACGCCATGCCGCCAGCCTATCCCGGTTATCCGCCGGGATATCCCGCGGGTTATGCGGCTCCGCAGATGCCGGGCTATCCTCCCGGATACGGAGTTCCGACGTATCCGCCGGCGCCCGGATATGCATCCCCCCCCGTGGTTGCCGCCCCGGTCGCCGCGGTCGCAGAACCCGTGGATAAGACGGCTGCAACGGCTGCCGCCGCCGCCGCGATTCCCGTGAAGCTCCCCCCTCCGGAATCGACCGGTGTGCGCGAAGCCGTGGTCGCTCCCAAGCCCGAAGGGGGAGCGGCTCCCGCCGCCGCGAAGACGGAAGAGAAGCCCTCTCAGTCTGCCGCCGACATCATTAAGCAGTACATGCAGCGTCCCACCACGAAGTAGGCGGGCGGAGGCATCCGCCGATCGACCGTGTGCCCGCACGAGTCCGCTGGGTTTGCGTCGCGGCTTCGCAGTGGCGGAGGCCTTTCCCGAGCCCGAGGTGCGTCGGCGGCAGGTTTTTCTGGTTGCGAGTCGCCGGCTGGCGCGCTACAACGGGCAACTAACGTTGTGTCGACCACTTAGCCGTTTTTTTCGGAGTTGGACCCGATGTCCGAAGGCAATCCCCAAGCTGCTGACCAGCAACGCCGCTATCGCGAATTCCTGGATCTGCTGCCGTTGACCCTCACGCTGGCCGGGTTGCCCCACAGCGAAGCCGGCCGTTACTACACGGAAGAGCAAATTGAACTCCGCGCCAGCACCATTCAACGTGCCTACAAGCAGGCGCGAGCACTCGCGCGCGAAGTGATCGCGCGGTAAGAGGGATGTTGAGGCCGGCCTCGAACGGTAGACGTCGTCCCATTTCTCGAAGGGGGAATCCTGCGGCGACCTGGGCTTCTGCGGCTGACCGCGCCCGTGGCTGCGGTTCCGTGAGATGCTCCCTCGTTCGCAATTCTCTGAACTCATTACTGCGAAAGAGTTAGCATCTTTCGTGCGTCAGGGTGGGTTGCGCCGAAGACGGCACGCGTTCCGATGGGGTTGTTTCCCAGTTGAGCCGGATGAGTCCGAAGTTCGTTCGTTCACCGAAACCCGCGTCTGGTTGTGCGGGTATCGTGTTCCGAAAGGTTGGAGCAATCTGTGGACGACGACGGCGCGTTGGTGCAGCGCTGCTTGGCCGGCGACGCCGATGCCGTCCGCGGCTTCGTCGAACGATATCGCGACCTCGTTTTCAGTCTCTGCTGGCGAATGCTGCGACAGCGCGAGGATGCCGAAGATGTTGCGCAGGAGACCTTTGTGCGAGTCTTTCGCCACCTGCACCACTGGGAGCCGTCGCGACCGCTTCGCCCCTGGCTGATGGCGATCGCGGCCAATCGTTGTCGCACGAAATTGTCCCGGCGCAAGAAGGTGCCGCAGTCTTTGGGGGAGTGGTCCGATTATGCGATCGAGCACGATCCGCGGATCGATCTGTCGGAGGAACTGCAGCAGGGAATTGATCAACTCCGCGAAGATCATCGGCTCAGTTTTGTGATGTTCTATCAGCAGGAAATGTCGATTCAGGAGATTGCTGCCGCGCTCGATTCTCCCGAGGGGACCATCAAGACCTGGCTGCATCGGGCCAGGAAACAGTTGTCGGAATACTTGCTGCAACGCGGCGTTGTGGATCAGGACGGCTATGAACTGCACCGAGCTTGAACACGAGTGGCTGGACCACGACCTGAACGAGAGCGCTGAGGCGGCGGTCTGGTCGCCTGCTGCGGAACGCCATTTTGCCGAATGCGCGGCCTGTCGTCGTCTGCGCGCCGGCCACGCCCTGCTGAAACACGCGGTTGCAGCGTGGAAGGCTCAGCCGGCTCCGCGCGTGTCAACGGAACAACTGTTGGCCGCGATCTGGAGCGATCAACGCCAGGCCTCTGCCGGTTGGACAGTCGCCGGTTCGCCAGATAGAGTGCACCCGTCGGCGTCGGTTCGACCTAAACGCCGGTCCGCTGCTGAATCACGGATCGGCTCTTGGACGACGGTCGCCGCAGCCGTGGTCCTCGCCGTGCTGGGAGCCGGTTTGTATTCGCTGCCCGAGCGCGGCGAAATCCGGATGGCCGATCGGACTGCCCAGCCAACTTCCCTCGCGCCGGAAGCCTCGTCAGCTCCAGTCACGGCCACGATGGCGCTTCTCTGGCGCGACGTGCAAACGAACTCCGCTGCCGCAGCCCGGACGACAGTGGCCTCCCTCGATCATTTTCCCGTGGTGCCGTTGCCGAGCGTGGCTGGTGACGCCATGCACGGCGATGCCGCTGCGGTGGAACGCGGCAACACCACCGCGGAATCGGAGCGTCGCTGGCAAGATTGGGGTGCTCCTTTGGGCCATCAAGTCGGCAATGCCTTCAGCTTCCTGGGCAATGCGCTGCCGAACGATCCCCCGCCGGCCAGCTAGATTTGTCATGGTCCGAACACAGACCGACTTCCCATCGGCCGCCGAATCTTCAAGAATCTTGTGTCAATGAGTGCGAGAATGGGGGCCGTCGAAGTGAGCGTGGCCATTCGTCTGCGGTGGATGTTGTGTCTGTGCTGGGGCACGCT
>JANRLN010000008.1:0-3492 GCA_033762515.1 Planctomycetaceae bacterium | reverse complement strand
CGCGATCTGGGAGATGAGGGGGCCGACTGGCTGCGCGCCCAACCGGAAATCACCGACGTCACTGCCCGGCAACCCTCGCTGGAAGAGATTTTCGTGGTCTGCATGCAGACCGAACACGACGCCGGGTGGACCTTTCCGGAAATCACCGCCATGCCGGTTCTGGAGGCTGCACGATGAATGCTGCCATGATGACCAACCGCCTGCTGTGGAAAGAATTTCGCGTCCTGCGCCTAGTCTGGCTGATGTGCGTGATCGGTGTGGCGGCGCTGATGGGGCTGGTGACGGTGATTGCCGAGTCGCAACCCTATCCCATGGACTATGCAACAGGGTTATGGGGCTTCGCGATCTGGGTGCCCCCGGTCTATATCCTGGCGGCGCTGGCGACGATGTTCGCCGGCGAGCGGGAAGAGGGGACGCTGGTGTGGCTGTCGGTGTTGGCGCCGCCGCCGGGTCGATTGATGACCACCAAGCTGCTGTATGTCGTCGTCACGGGCGCCGCGCTGCAGGGGAGCCTGGCTCTGGCAGCCTTGCTGCTGTCGCAGTTCGACAGTAACTATCGTCCGGCCGATTCACTGGAAAATCTGTTCGTGATGTCGTTCCTGCTGGTTGAGTCGGTGGTTTGGGGATGGTTCTGGTCGCTACAGACGACGAAGCCTCTCAATGCAATTCTTTACGGGGCCATCTCGCTCATTGTGATGAATCTGGGCTGCGTGGTTATCACGGAAGAAGCCGGCTACCGCTATTCGACCTTGTGGAGCGGTCCCTGGGGGAATGCGCTCGGTTTCTGGGGCTGGGGGCGCTTAATCGTTTACGCCGCCGTAGTCACGATCAGCGCTCAAATCTGCGATCGCTGGCTGGCCGGCCGACCCTGGGACTGGGGCTTTGTGGTCCAGTGGTGGGCTTCCCGAAGCGTGGTGACGAAGCGGACAGTCGCTGTTCCAGAGGCGCGCGAGCCTTGGCAACGGGAGTGGCAGCGACTGCGCTGGTTGGAATGGCAGTCCCTCCGCACCTTCGCCGGGATGATCGGAGCCGCCTCGGTGTTCGCAGCGGTGACGTTCCTATTTGCTCGCCAGCCGACGCCGGCGGCAGCGTTCATCTTCTGCTGGCTGACGCCATTGGTCGCCGGTCTGATGGCTTGGCAGGGGGAACAGTCTCGCAGTCAATTCCGCATGCTGAGTTTGCGCGGCGCATCGTCGGCTCCGATGTGGTGGAACAAGCTGGCGCTGTGGACCCTGGCTGCAGCGGCCGGCGCAATGTTTGTGGCCGTCACGTCAGCTTTATGTTGGGAAGTCTTGTCCTGGGCCGAAGGGCTGCCGCGCTACCACTCGATGCTGATCATACTGTCTGCAACCCATCCGCCGCATGTCGCCGCGACCGAAGCGCTCGGCTGGATGCTGTGCTACGGCGCGATGCAGTTTGCCCTGGCGTTCACGTGCGCTCATCTGTCGAAGAATGTTGTCGTCGCCCTCGGTTGCACGATGATCGGCACATTGGTGCTCACCGTCTGGTTTTACGTTTGCATTGGATACGCCTTGCCGACGTTGATCTTTCTGGCGCCCATTCCCTTATGGCTGTTGTGGATGAGCGCCAGCTACGCGCCCGCCTGGTGGATCGAGCAAACCGGTTGGCGAATTTCGCGCCGCCGCTGGCGCCAGCTCGGAATCCAGGCGTCATTCACACTGATGCTGCCGCTGCTGGCGGCCGGATACCGCGTGTGGGAAGTGCCGCGGGTCGATCTGACATTCCTGCATCAGCCATCCGGAGCGTTGCCGAGTCTGGAATTGTCGCGGAATGTCGAGGCTTGGAATGAGATCGTCGCCGCCGTCGAGGCGTTGCAAGGTCAGCCGGAATTGATTGCTGGTGAGATTGTTCGTCACGGGGAAGACACCCCGCGGTTGGACCTCGATCCGTGGATTGAAAAGAATCATGGGCAACTGACGACGCTCCGGGACCAACTTCTCGCCGAACTGGGCATGCATCCGGCGGCCGCCATTTGGCAACGAGTGCACAGTTCCCGGTTCAGTGGTTGGCAACTGCCGGTCGATGCGCTCGCCAAGATCGCCGTCGAGGAATTGGCGGCCGGGCGGGCCGAGGAATCGGCCCGCTGGCTGCGGGCTTCGTTTCGGTTGTTCGGCGCACGTCGGGCTTATGCAGACTTGAACACATCCTTCTCGCTGACCAGAAGTGATGAAAATTGGCGGCGGTTCGTCTACGAATGGGCTCAACACCCTGCACAAACGGAGGGGTCGCTGAAAAGCGGCCTCAACGCGGCGGCCGAGGAACTGCGATTCGTCAAATGTGAAACCGAAAACTTATGGACGCAATATCAAGCGGAAATGGCGGTCGACTACAGTTTCTGGCCCTGGGAGGAAGCGCGTCACCAGCGTCGATTGGCAGTTGCGGCGATGAATCGCGCAACCTACCTCCTGGAGGTCAACCAGAGTTTGCGGGTGCCCAGTTCCTCACCCGCAGGCATTGGTGCGACTGTGCCGAAAGGCTCGGTTGGGTGGTCGATGCACAAGGCCTGGTCGTTTCGGGCAGCGGAGGAAGCCGGGCAATACAACCCGTTCCAGCGAGAATGCCGAATTGAAGGGCTGACCAAAGACTTTCCGATTCTGATGCACCAACTGGAAGGTCGCATGCGGGCCGTCGTAACCGTCATGGGGCTGGTGGGCTATCGGCGCATCTACGGTGAACTCCCGGCGTCGATCTCCCGGCTACGACACCTGTTCTTCAATGCCGCCAACGAGACCGTCCTCAAAGACGTCTGGTCGGGTCGTGAATATGGCTACGAGCCTCGCGGCGTTCCCAACAATTCCGCCCGAGTCAATCCTCAAGTCCAACTGGAACCGTTCATCTGGAGTGAGGGTCCGCATCACATTCGCGATCGCGCTCAACTAAAGGTCCAATCGGGCGCCACCGGAGCTCTGAGTTACCATTATGGCGTCGAATGCGTCTTTCCGATTCCGGCGCCAATCGTCCAATGAGTCTCCCGTCGCCGAGTGATCCGCGTCGCCGGCCTTCTGCACTGCCCTGGTCCTGAGTTACCATGTCCGCCAACGGCATTGGACGCGGCAGCTTCAGGAAGGGGGACGCATGGTCTCGGTGGATCTCTCCGGTCGAGTGGCCCTCGTCACCGGCGGCGGGCAAGGGCTGGGGCAGGCGACTTCGCGCGGGTTGTATGCCGCTGGAGCTGCAGTCGCCGTCAACTACTTCCCCGATGCTGATGGGATGAATCGACAGCGCGCGGAAGCAACGGTGCTGTCCCTCGGCGAGCGCGCAGTCGCCGTCCCCGCCGATGTCCGAGACGGCGCGCAAGTGAGCCGCTGCCTGGCCGCGGTGATCGATCGCTTCGGCCGGCTGGACATCGTCGTCAACAACGCCGCGATCATTCGCGATCGCACACTCCGCAACATGAGCGACGACGACTGGGACG
Organism: Planctomycetaceae bacterium; assembly: GCA_033762515.1. Classification (GTDB taxonomy): domain Bacteria; phylum Planctomycetota; class Planctomycetia; order Planctomycetales; family Planctomycetaceae; genus DSVQ01. The sequence continues at coordinate 56 of JANRLN010000008.1, read as the reverse complement.
CCGTCATCGACACCAACCTCACCGGCGTCTTCCAGGTCTGCAAGGCGGCACAAGGC
>JANRLN010000007.1:0-2147 GCA_033762515.1 Planctomycetaceae bacterium | reverse complement strand
GACGTTGGCAAACCACGCGTCGCCGCCCCGTGTCACCACGACTCCGATGTCGAATGGGGCGCCGGCCCGTCGGGCTGCATACAAGCGAAATGCAGACTTCAGCCAGGCGATTGAGTCCTCTGGACGGTCCCGATTTAAGGCTTCGACCGCCGCTTCCGCCAACGCCGCGATCACCAGGTTCCATCGCGGTTGCGATTTCAGAACCTGCTGCCAAACGGCGGCTTGCGGCGCCATCACCGGCAATTGCAGGACTTCGTCCCGCAGATCTTCCAACCGCGACTGGTTGGCCGCCATCCACGCCTGCAGTGCCGCCGCCTGCTGTGGTGATGCAGTCCCCTGAGACGGCGGCAAGTCGGCAAACGCATCAATCTTGCCGGCGATCTGCTTCCACCCCGCGACGTTCCGCGCCGCGGCGACCGGGTCGTCAACGGGCAATTCCGGCAATTGGACGAAGGGAATCTCCCGGACGCGATAACCCGCTGCGAAGCACAGAAGCGCGGCCGGGAAGACCGTCAATTCCAACAGGCGAATGCACATGACCCGAGGTCCACTGCGCGCCAGCCACCAATCCGGCAACTGCCGCCAACTTGCCCACAGCAGCCACACCGGTATTGGAACGGCGAACCAGGCGAGGGGCAGATAATCTCCTGCCAGAATTAGAAACCACGCACCCAGAACGAGTGAGGACAAGGCTGCAGCCGCAATGGCCAGCAATACGTTTCTGATGGCCAGCGAACAGAGAAATGCAACGGCAAACGTCGTCAGCGAGAACCAGAACATCCATTCATAGGAGAAGTTGAGGCCCGGGAGGAGCTTCAAGAGCAGAAAGGCCCCCTCGGGGCTGGTCGACCAATACCGCGGATCGATGTCGGAAAGCTGCACCCATCCGATGATCGAAGGAGCTGCGATCAAGGCGACGCCGGCAAGCGTCGCCGCCGACCAGAACAGCAATTTGTTCAGCCACAGCCCGTGCGGTGACGTTCCGTAGTTCACCAGGGCGCGATATCGCTGCTGCGACTGATCGCCGCTCCAGGCGAGCGTTCCGCCAATGAGCGCCGTCAACCAGACGACGGTTGCCGGCGCTGCGGCTGCTGCGAAGGCGACTCCCAACCACGACAACACAGCGCCGAACGCCACCATGCACGCGAAGGAGCGCAGCGACTGCCGTTCGAGCCACCGCCAGCGCTGCCAGTTGCGCTGCCAAGGAGTGTCCGCTTCGACCGTTGTGATCGCACGGAGTCGGCCTCGTCGGCCGAACCAATGCTGAATGGGGGCATCCCATTCCCAGGGTCGACCACCGATCCATCGGTGCACCATCGGCCAACTCGCCGCCGCACCGGTCACCGCCAAGAGACAACGTCCCCAGCCCCAGGCCCCGAGCGCCCCCGTCCAGACCTGCGGAGTCATTCGCTGCTGCGCGACTTCCCCAAGACCAATGGCCCCCCAGTTGATCAGGACCAGCGTCGCTGCCGCATAGAAGACCGCGTGGATCGGCCGCGAAGTCTGCAGCGACCAGAACGCCCCCCAGACCACGGCTTCCAAAAGAAGGAACGACATCGTGAACAGCGAATCCCGCGCCAGATTGGCGACGGGTTGCTGATCAAATTGCGACAGCAGTGACGCCGCCGCAGACAAGCAACCTTGAAGCGCGATTCCCGTCACGCTGACGTAGAGGAGTCGCGTCATCAGCAATTTCCCCGACGGCGGCGCCAGAACCGACAGCCAGACCAGCGTTCCCTCCTCCCGTTCACCGGCGAACATGGTCGCCAGTGCGGCCAACACGTAAACAGGAGGAACCCAGACTGCAAAGCCCCAAAGCCCGACCGAATAGGAAGAGATGGACCCCTGTGTGTGTGCGATCGCGGCGAAGAGCGTCATGACCAATGTCACGCCCAGCGCGCACATCAGCCACACGAGCCGCAGCACGCGAAACTCTTTCCACAGCAGCCGATTTTCCATGGCGAAGGCGTTCATCGCGCGGTCTCCAGCGCCGGAGCAGCGGGGAGTTCCGGAAAGGTCCACCCGGCGTCGTGTTCGGTCTGCATGCAGACCACGAAAATCTCTTCCAGCGAGGGTTGCCGGGCAGTGACGTCGGTGATTTCCGGTTGGGCGCGCAGCCAGTCGGCCCCCTCATCTCCCAGATCGCG
>JANRLN010000006.1:0-5095 GCA_033762515.1 Planctomycetaceae bacterium | reverse complement strand
TCCCGAAGTGACGGCGGCGGCGGCAGGACGACCCGTGCTGGTTGGCAGCGGGGCCTCGCTGGAGACGCTGAACCGCCTGTTGCCATTCTGCAATGGCTTCATCGTGGGAAGCAGCCTCAAGGTTGGAGGCCGACCGGATGGCCCCGTCGATCCCCAGCGGGTTCGCGACTTCACGGCCTTCGTGCGCGACGGTTCGCTGCCGATGCCGTGATTGGAACGTGGGGCGGATGTCGTCCTGACCGGGGATCGCCACGTTACCATTGTGGTCAAAACTCAAATCTCAAGCACGAAGTTCCCATGAAATCTCAAGCACCAAATTTCAAACATGCGATGATCGACGGCGATTCTTGAGATTGGGCATTCGGAGCTTGCTGGAGAGTTGAAGTTTGGCGGTTGGAGCTTCGCGCCGGAACGTCTATGGAACCGCTGGGGTCGCAGCTTCGAGCTTGATCCCCGTGACCTCGTGAACGGCTTCACGCGCAACACGGCACAAGCGGCGGACGAGTCCGCTGGGCATCGCCGGCGCGGGCATCAGGACCAGCGTGTCGCCGATATTACGGACAATCACCCCGCGCTCTCGGCAGGCCAGAGTGACGCGGTGACCGATCCGCAACTCCGGTGCGAACTCTGAACCAGTGTCGGGCCGCCGCAGATCGATTCCCACCATCGTTCCACGCCGGCGGACGTCCGCAACGGAGGAGTCCCGCCCGGAAGGCCCCTGCAGTTCCTGCTGCAGGATCGAAGAAATCTCCCGCGCGTTCCCCAGCACATCGCGTGATTCGATCAACCGCAACGAAGCCAACGCCGCGGCGCACGCCAAGGGATTTCCGGTGTAAGTGTGCCCGTGATAGAAGGTCCGGCCCGCCCAGGGATCCCCGAGGAACGCGTTGTAGATGTCGTCGGTCACCAGCGTTGCCGCCAACGGGAGGTAGCCGCCGGTCAATCCCTTGGACAGAATCAGAATGTCGGGCGAGACCGCTTCCTGTTCGCAGGCGAACAACGTTCCCAGACGGCCGAATCCGACCGCGATTTCGTCGGCGATGAGCAGGATGCCCAGGCGGTGTGTCAGCTCGCGAATCGCCGCTAGGTACCCCGGCGGCTGAATCAAGATTCCCGCTGCAGCCTGCACGAGGGGTTCGATGACGAACCCGGCGATGCGGTGGGCGTGCTCACTGAGCAGGGTGTTCGTTTGAGCGAGACACTCCTCCAGCGACAGACCCGGAGTCGCGGGCGTCGGGACGCGGAGAGCCTCGAACATCAGGCCGCCGAAGAGGCTGTGAAAACGGTCGATGCCCCCGAGGCTGATCGTCCCCACCGTGTCGCCGTGATACGCCGAATCCAGACACACGAAGAGGTCGCGCTGTTCTGGTCTACCAGGCTTCTGGCGATGATACTGCCAGGCGATCTTGAGGGCCGCTTCCACGCCGGCCGCCCCGCAGTCGGCATAGAAGACTTTGCTGAGTCCCGCCGGAGCACGCCTGACCAACTCCGCCGCGAGTTCAATGGACGGGATATTCGACAAGCCCAGCAACGTCGAGTGGGCCACCTGATCGAGTTGATCGCGAATTGCGGCGTCGATCTCGGGAACGCGATGCCCGTGAATGTTGCACCACAATGAAGAGTGCCCGTCGAGATACCGTCGGCCCTCGACGTCGATCAGCTCGAAACCTTCAGCCGCCACGATGATCGGCGCCTGCTCCACGACATAGGCCGACATCGCCGTGAAGGGATGCCAGACGTGGTCGGCGTCGAGGGTGCGGAGAGGGAGTCTTGACGTCATGACAGACGTGTCGTCAGCGCGGTTGCAAGGAGTCACTCGTTGGACGGTATCAGAGGTCGTCCGATTCGGCCAGCTTTGACAGGTCCCTGGCGCCATGCGAGATGGTGACGATCTGGATGCCGAAAGGGAGTTGTCGAAACAGAATCACGTAAGACTGGGCCGGTTTTTGGGCTGGAAAGACGCGTAGGCCGGGCCGCAAATCATCACGGACGAGTCCCACACTCGAGAACTGCGCCAAGAACTTGATGGTGTTGAGGAGGGCGTCGATGACGCGGATCGCTGCGGCAGGATTGTCGAACGCGATCCTGTTCGCGATGTCCCTTAAATCACGCTGCGCGCGCTCCGAAAGGACATACGGGAACTCATCACTCGGAGACACGATGAGCTGCCCGCTCGGTGATGCGATCTTTCAACTGTTCGAAATAGGCCTCCAACGATTCATCGTCGAATTCCAGGTAGCGGCCGTTTTCGAGATCGCTAACCCCTTGTTCGATTGCTTGCATTAACGCTTCGCGACTTCCGAAGGCTTCGATCAACGGATCCCGAGCCTCGACCGGATCGACGGCTTCGCTGGTCGGTCCAAGTTCGCGAACCGAGCTTTCGGGTCTGGCAGAGAGTGGCGTCGGTTCCATCGGGCACCTGACTTTGGAAGAATCCCTACCCCACCAACTCCGGAATCGGCGAACCTTCGTTGAGCACCGGCAGCGGGCGGCGGGCTTGATCGTGGAAGACGTGGTGATGGTCGATGCCCAGCGTGTGGTACATCGTCGACAACACGCAGCCCGGCGTGTAGGGCTTGGTGGTCGGGTACTCCGCCTTCGAATCGGTCGTGCCGATGGCCTGACCCATCTTGAGCCCGCCCCCGGCGTACAGGACCGACATCGCGCCCGGCCAGTGGTCGCGGCCGGCGGTGCCGTTGATCCGCGGCGTGCGTCCAAACTCGCCCATGGCCATCACCAGGACGTCGTTCTGCATCCCCCGGTCATACAGGTCCTCCACGAGTCCGTAAACCGCTCGGTCGAACTTGGGAAGCAGGTTGTTCTTGAGCTCGGCAAAGTTGTTGCCGTGGGTGTCCCAGCCGCCGCCGGCCTGGACCGTGACATAACTGACCCCGGCTTCAACGAGGCGTCGCGCGAGGAGGCACGACTGTCCGAGATCATTGCGACCATACTTCTCGCGGAGTTTGGGGTCTTCGACGTGAATATCGAACGCCTTCAACGCCTTCTCGTTGGTCACCATGTCAAAAGCGTCGCGGTAGAACTGATCGAGTCCCGCGACGTCTCCCTTGGTGTCCACGTCACGTCGCAGAGTATCAACTTGACCGAGGAGTTGCTGACGGCGATCGAGGCGGTTGACGTCGACGCGTCCCGGCAACTTGAGGTTGCGGACCTGGAATCCCTGATCGTTCGGATTGCTGTCGGGAGAGAAGGGATTAAAGGCGGCGCCCAGGTAGGCAGCTTTGCCTAAGCCGATGCGACTGGGAACATTCACGTAGGCCGGCATGCCGGGGTCATTCGACCCCTTGAGCTTCGCCACGACGGCGCCGCAGGCGGGGTAGATGTTGTCGCTCACTTCGATGGTCGGCTGGTAACCGGTGAGCATCCATTGCGAACCCATGCCGTGGCCGGCGTTCGTATGGAACGCCGAGCGGACCACGGCGAGCTTGTCGAAAATCTTCGCCTGCAGCGGCAGATGCTCGCTGATTTCGACGCCGGGAACGTTGGTCGGAACCGGCTTGAACTCACCACGGTACTCCGCCGGCGCCGTCGGCTTGAGGTCATACATGTCCAGATGGCTGGGTCCGCCGGCCTGCCAGATCAGGATCACCGATTTCTTCGAGGTGGAAGTTGCGGCACGGGCCTGTTGCTGCAGCAACCCGCAAAGGGACAAGCCGCTAATGGCCAGCGAGCCCACGCTCAAGAAGTTGCGCCGCGTCACACTATCGCAGGTCCGCGTGAATCCCGTTGTGAGATCGAGCATGTCAGGTCATCCCGTTGAGCGCAGTGCGGAATCCAAGGCAGAAGTTTGTACCGGTCGGAATGGGGACAGAGCAGACGGCAACCATCCGGTGCGAGTCTGCGCTGCAGACGATTCACGTCCCGGGACAACGCATCAACCATCCTTGATTATCGGGTCCAATGGCGAAAAAAGCGAGCGCAAAACTGGCACAAAACGGGGGTAACGCTGTCCAGCGTCCTGAGTCGTTTTGGGACCGCCCCCCCGCCGACAGCACACTCGCTGCAATCGTCGTAAGTGACTTAAGCATAATCGTCTGCGGCCGGAAACTTGGGCCGAACCGGTTCTTCCAACGGGTCGGGAGACTCGCATCCGGTCCGGCTGATGAATAGGATGCCAGCTTCCGTCGGCGGTTCCCGTGGAATTGGTCGGCCACATCTTGACGTCGCTCCGTTGATATTGGCGTATCATGACTGCATCCACTCTTGCTGACAGAGCGGCCGATTCGGGTCCCGCTGTCGAGTTCACTCCGCCGCACCCGGGGTCCTTGGAGATGCCTCGTTGGGACGGGGGCGAACTCCCTCCGGCTCCCATCGTCAGTTCGCGAAATCTGGCGGCGCTCATCGGCCCCGGTCTGGTGCTGGGGGCGTCGGCGATTGGCGGCGGCGAATGGCTTACCGGGCCGACGGTTACTGCGCAGTTCGGGGGAAGCCTGTTGTGGCTGTGCACCCTCAGCATTCTCGGGCAGGTGATCTACAACATCGAGATCAGCCGGTACACGCTGTACTCCGGAGAGCCGATTTTTACCGGGAAGTTTCGCACGCTCCCAGGTCCGATCTTTTGGATGTATCTGTACCTGATCCTCGACTTGGGCTCGATCCTTCCCTATCTCGCGTCCAACGCCGCCATCCCGGCCGCTGCGATGTGGCTGGGCAAGCTCCCCAATCCGGCGACCGATGGATTCTTGCTGAAGTCTCTGGCCTGCGTGATTTTTGCCTCGGTGTTCATTCCCTTGAGCGTCGGCGGCAAAGTCTACAACTCCATGAAGGCCATTATGACCTTCAAGCTAATCACGGTCGTGGGCTTTCTGTTGTTTTTGGGGATCTGTTATTCCACGACCGAAACATGGACGGAGATTTTCTCCGGATTCTTCAAGTTCGGAAATGTCCCGGTCAAGATCGAGAATCCGGGGGATTCGAATGTCGACAATGTGTTCGTCGCTTTGTTCAGCGGACGTCGCCTCGCAATCGACCTGTCGATCGTTGGCTTCCTCGCCGCGATGGCGGGGATCTCCGGTAACGGCGGGCTGACCAACACCCCGATGAGCAACTACACCCGCGATCAAGGCTGGGGCATGGG
>JANRLN010000005.1:0-32574 GCA_033762515.1 Planctomycetaceae bacterium | reverse complement strand
GCGCCACTCGCCCTTATGCTTGCGGGACTCCAGCAGCAGCAATGCTTCAGGATCGGTCCCAACTGCGAACGAGAAGATGGCCCCGTCCTGAACTTCGGCCGTGTTCGGTTCGTAGCGATGCAGCGGCTGCGACAACAGACGCAATTCGTTGATCCCGGACAATCGCGTCTCAATGGACGCCGAGAAGTCGCGCGCCAGGCTCTTGAGTTGGATCAATCGCAGCCGACCACTGTCAGCCGGAAGCGGGGCGTCGGGGACAGGTGCGAATGTCACGCCGGCTGTTGGTGCCTTCCAGGCCTGGATTCCACGGAACGTGGCGCTCAACGGAGCCATCGCCAGAGAGTGGAATTCATGTTTCTTGTTGACCTTATTCCGCCTGTAGGTGAACACGCTGCCGATCGCCTCCGGGCGTCCATCCTTCAGCCAAAGGAAGACAGCTCCGTCTTCGCTGTTCCGCGCAGGGTTGCTCCACTTGAGCAACGGCGCAGGCATGATTTGGAGAGCTTCCGCGGGACTGGTCGACAAGCGGATGTCGTACGCGGCGGCTTCCTTGGCAAACGACGCGATGGCGGCCGCCGACTCCGACGCCTCTGCAGGTTCTGCCTGACCGATGACCGCAAGTCCCAGCGCTGCAGCTGTCAACCACATGGTGCAATTCCTGTCTGTTTGCGGAAGCATGCGGGCCGCGGGGTTTGACGATCAACGGAGACGCCTCTCCGAGACGGCCGACGACGCTTCAGGAGTTTATGCCAGTCCGATTTTTCGCCGCCACACCCACTCGATCGTTAGCAGACCGATCATCCACAGCCATAACCACCAGCGGCTCCAGAGCGGCGCCCGACTGATGATCGGCGGGCCGACCTTCACGGGAATGTCCCGAAGGATCTGCGCCAGGTCGTCGGCGCCGTTCAGCACCCTGCCGCCGGAAAGATCGGCGATCTGCCTCAGCAGATCATGATTCGGAAACGGGTTCTGCAGTTCGAATGGATCGTGCAGCACCTGGATGTCCAGAGACGTACTGTCGACTTGCGTCAGGTCCTCGTAAGCGGTCAGTTCCAGCCGCAGCGATTGATTCGCGGCGCCCGAATCCAGGGCGTCGGCGATCCCGAGCGTCATGGCGTAATGCGGCGCGTCGCCGGCTTCGGAAAGGGGAATCTCCAACTCCTCACCCCAGGCGATGTACGGACCGTCTTCGCCGCTGGTGCGAGGGATGCCCTCGGGCCATTTGAAGGGGGAATAGTCTCCGATCGCATCCTTCAGCGACCCTCCCGGTTCAATCATCGCCACGATGCGGTAGTCCTTGGTCTGTCGCGCCAGTTCATCAAAGGCCGACGACGAAATCAGGATCTTGTCGCCGGGACTGTAGAACTTCTTGTCGGCCGACGCGATCAGGCGCCGTCGGCCGATGGAAGAGTTCTCCGTCAGCCAATAGACCAGATTGCGCCAGAATCGCGGAAAGTTCGTCTGATCACCCGCCTTCCAATTCGCGGTGAACTCGCCGGCCCACGGTGGGGTAATCGCCGTGGCGATCGCGGCGGTCCGCCCTCGGCCGTAGCGTCCCAGCACGACGGCCGCGCTGGTCCCCTTGTCGGCGTCCCCGCGCTCGGCCGATGCGGCTGTCGGCTCAGCGGTGGTGAAGAGCCGGCGGAAGGCATCCTGCAGCGTCGCGCCGTCCGTGGGGCGCTGGGCGGCTCCCGGAGTTTTCGGCGACGAGCCGGTGATTGACCCGTCGGCGATGGTGATCGTCAGATTGGGCTTCACGGCCGCAAAACGATTCGCACCGGAGAACGGCGGAATGTTGCTGAGCGCCTCGTCGTTGCGTCGCTCCTCGCGATAGAGATCCCAGATCGGATGCTGCGTGGAACCCCGTAACGGCAGCCAGCGGATCTGTTCGGACGAGTTCCAGTCGGTTCCGGGAAGCAGTTCCACCGGCAGCAGCGCCGCCACCTTCGATTCGGACCAGCCCCCCGCCGAGAAACTGTTCGGGCCGCCGGCCATCAGCAGCCCGCCGCCGCGCCGCCCCACCCACTCTTCAATCCAGTCGATCTGAGTGGAGGTGAGAATGCGTTCCGGAATATCGCTGAGAATGATCGCATCGAACGCCGCCAACTCGGCCTTGGTTTCCGGGAACCCGCGGGTGGAGTCGTACGAGTAATCACTGACCCGTCGCAGTCGTCCACCTTGAGCCGACGACAGGACGACGCATTCGATGTCGTCGTCGCTCATCAGGGCGGTGGAGATGTCGGTGAATGGTCCGCGAAGGACCTGCCGATTATTGACCACGGTCGCGGTCAGGGGAGCCGCGCTCCCTTCGATGTACAGAACGCGAATCTTTGTACGATCGATCGAGACATCGCTCGTCAGTTGATTATTGGCGTCAGAGATTTCCTGGTCCGCCTCGGTGATCGAGACGACCACTCCGTGGGACTCCGTCGTCGTGCGAAACGTCAGCGAAACGGCTTGAAAACCGCTGCGCAGCGTCACCGGTAACGACGCCAACTCCCGGGCCGGCTTGTCCCCCTTGGCCGGAGCGGTCAAAGTCACCTCCGTGCGGACGCCGTCGTACCCGAAGCTGCGAATGAAGACTTGAGCTTCGACTTCCGAATACTTTCGCACCCGCGGCGGAATGACCACCGCGACGATTGAAATGTCGCCCCGTTTGCCCAGGCTCCCCGTCGGCAGCACGTGCACGGGGACCCCGAGGCGCTTGAACGGCGAGACCACATCGGCGACGCCGGTTTCGTCGCGTGCGCGGCCGTCGGAGAAAACGACAATTCCTGCCGGGGGCTGATGTCCGAAGCGGCTGGAGATTTGCCGCAAGGCCGTCATCAACTGCGTATCGGAATCGGTCGGTGCGAGCGGCGCCTTGGGGCGGTCTTTCTTGCGGTCGGGAACCCGCGATTCGGTCGCAAACGCGGCGGGAGTCAGGCCCGCGGGAGGAGCGCCGCTACTGCTGCTGATCGGGGACTCGCCGGAATCGTCGACAGCGGCACTGGCCAGCAGTCGCTGGCCGAACCGGAAGAGCTTGACGTCGACCGGGCTGCTCTGCGCCGCCGCGGAGGCGCTGCGCATTGCGCGCAGTGCGTCCTCGAATCGAGTCGTCGGGTCGCCCAGCATCATGCTTTGGGAGCTGTCGACCAGGTAGAACACTTCGGGCCGTTCGACCGTGCCCGGCGTCTCCGACACCTGGACCGGGTTCAGCAACACCACGACCAGCGTCGCCAGCAGAAGCATCCGCAAGACGTACAGTTCGGTCCGTCGCGACAATCGAGCCGGCGGACCCGTCAGACAACGGACAATGAGCCAGCACCCCGCGAACGCCGCGAGCCAGGCGACCAGCGTGCCGGTCGGCAAAGGAGATTCCAGAGCGAGATACGACAAGGAGCCAACTCCCAGGTCTGCAGTCGTCGGGTGATCAGGTGCGTAATGGAACGATCAGTCTGGCCATCGGTTTGAGAGGGACGGAACGGCGATTACGGAACGGCGATCAGGGTGGAGCTGTTGCCGACGGCGGGTTTTCGGCAGACATCGAGATCTGTTTGTCCCCAGCATAGAACGTCGTGTAGGGACGCGTGATCGTTCCCGCGAGTTCATCGTGCCTGTCGACGCGCCAGATCTCAGAGCCTTTGTGGTTCATCCAGGCCGGTCGATTGGTGATCCGGACCGGCGCGTACTGCCATTGAATGTCTGTCTCGACGGGGCGCGCTTCGAGCACCAACGCCACTTCGGCATCGGTCCCCGTCGTCAGCACATACACGAACACAGCGCCGTCAATCCAATCCGCGGGCGTCGCTGCTCCTTCCGGACGGCGATACCGAAAGATCGGCTGGGTGAGGAGCCGCAACTCCCAGCGGCTGTCGTTGAACATCATGTGTGCTGAGAAGTCGCGGATCAGCGATCGCATTTGCCGCAATCGGGCCGCCTCTCCGGCGGCGACGTCGGGAGCGCCCGGAACCGGTTTCAAGATGATGCCGGGTGCTGGAGCATCCCAAACGACGCCGTTGGGGAGTGTCTGGCGCGTCAGGCGGTTGATCGAGAGGGCATGGAATTCGTGATAGAACGGACGCATCTCGCCCGAGGCGGGCCCGGCGAGCATCGAACCGATGATCTCGGGGCGTCCGGATTGCGTCCACACGAAAATATCGCCGGACCAGTCGTCGGGACTGGCCCAGTGCAGGACGGATTGCGGCTCCATCACCAGCGGTCGGGCATCACCACCGACAAACTGATAGGTGCGCGCGTCGTTCAGGTACGCGGCGCGCAGCGGGTCTTTCATGGCCGGAGGATCCTCCGCCTGCGCGGACTGAACTCCCCAGACCAGGAACAGCGGCACGACGCATGTCTGCCACACATGACGATCAAGTCCCAACGCGTCCGTTCGACAGTGTGCCGACATGGTGATGGTTCCCTGGTTTCCGCCGCGGAGACCCACCCCGCGGCGGCGAGTGCAGCAGCACTCCGAGCGAATAAGGAATCGGGTTTAGCGAGTTCCCTGCGGCCGTTTTTGCTTCGCGAGCACCTGATAGTAGCGCTCAACCAGATCCTCGTATTGCGGGGGCACGGCATCGGCGGCGCCGAGCTGCATGTCATCCAGGATCAGTTCCTGGATGTAGGTCTGCAGCTCCCGAGCGACAGCATCCATGACGATGACATATCCCGGGGCCGGACCAAAGCGGAGATTCTCGCCGGAATAGACCCAACCTCCGTTGTCGTTCAATTTGAAGACGTCCACACCCGGCGACCAGCCGGCTTTCTCCATCAGATCGGTCAACTGCTCGCGAACGCCGCCCGCGACCTTCAGGTCATCCATCTCCTTCAGCAAATCGCCCGCCGCGCGGTGCCAATCGACCACGTCGCGTTCCGTCTCCAGATTCTCCAGTTGCTCGCGGAGCTCCTGCAGTTTCCGCTCCAGCTCCATCAGGTTTTCCAGCTTCGGCGCGGTTAACTCCCGGAACGCCGTGCTGAGTCGCTGCGCCACAATTTCCAGTCGCTCGGCGCTGTCCGCGGCGGTCGCGGCGGCCCCCGCAAACTCGGAGTTCCGCAATTGACCGGCGATGCCCCCCATCCGGGCCACGGTCTCTTCGAGCTGACTGTCCTGCATCAGGGATTCGACCCGTTCGATCACTTCCTTGTCGGCAGTCTCAGTCGATCGCTGAATCGACTTGAGAATGTCCAGGATCGTTTCCCCGGTGGCGGCATTGCGTTCCGCCGCGTCCTCCAGATCTTCGCCGGCGCCCGGACCGGGCTTGGGATCATCCCTGGATGGTTCTCCAACTCCGCCGGGATTTTCGGGGTTCTCCCGCGGATTCTCCTGCGGTTTTTCGCTCGGTCCCCGTCCCCCTTCCGGCGACTTCGCGTCCGGCTGGTCGCCTGCGGCCGAATTGCCTGCGGGCCGAGTTTCCGTGTCCGATTCCGGCGGCTGGTCGCCGCTTTCTCGCGAGTCTCCCGGTTGCGGCGTCGCGGACTTTTCCATCCCGTCGACCGCTGGAGATCGTTCCTCGCTCTCCGGTTTAGGCGGTTCGGAGGCGCCGCCCATGGCACTGGGGTTCGGCGTCTGCATCGCGAGCGCCTGCTGCTCCTCGGCCAACTGCATGGCCAGTTGCCGCGCGGCGTTCAGACGTTCGGCGGCCTCTTCCTTGACGAGGGCCTCGACTTGCTGAGCCAGCTCCTTAAGCGTCGTGACAGCCTGATCTGATCCTTCAATGGCCGCAGGCGTGTCTCCCCGCTCAAAGGCGGCGCCGGCTGACTCGATTTCCTCGCGTGCGCTCGCCATCCGCTGCTTGGCCAGGTCCGTGATGTTCTTCAGTTTCCCCAGTGCCTGCTCCAGATCCTGTGCTTCGATGGAGTTCTCTAACTGCTTGTCGCGGACTTCATCTCGGCTTCTGGTTCCCGACTTTGCTGCCGAGCCGGCAAGCGCGGAATCACTCGCGTTCGCTTCGGCATCGCCGGGCTGCTCGGACGGTGCGGCAGCGGCCGACGCGGACTCATCAGGCTGAGAGGATGGCGTCGGCTCCGCGGGCGGCATCGGAGCGGCATTCTCTGGCGTCGCCTCGGGGTCTTGCGGCGGCGACTCGCCTCTTCCGGCGCCAAGGATCATCGCCGTCATGTCGGTCTTAAGGCCTTCCTGTTCCGCCGCCAACTGACGCAATCGACGCACAATTTCCGCGGCTTCCTCGGCATCCGACTTGGGTTTCCGCAGCTTTTGCGCCATGCGACGGTCAGCGGCGGCGAGCCCCTGGAATCTCCGCGGATTTTTCTGAATCTCGATGCGCAGCCGATTGCGACCTTCGATCAACTCTTTGAGGGCGTCCCGCTCTTGAAGCACTGCCGTGTCGTATTTCCCCGCCGACAGCGAATCAACCGCCGCCAGCATGTTGGCTTCCGCCAGCAGCAGGAGTTGGATTTCGTCCTCCAGGACGTCGGCCATGAGGTTGGTCAGGAAATCGGCAAGCTCCCGCGTCGCCTGCGCGATTTCCGCTTCGGAGGTGACCACGCCATCCACGACACTCAGATCGATCTTCTCATTGCGTTTCGTCTTCCGCTCGAGGTTCATCGTGCGGTTGAGATTGAAACGCTGGCGTTTGATCAGCTCCTCCAGGGTGGCGATTTCCGGTCCCGGCGGACCGTCGGCATTGCCCGGCATGTCGTCGCGCACGGAATAGCGGATTCGGAACGGCCGAATGTCGATGAACCGCAAATCGGTCACCGTCCGATGAGATCGGCCGGGATAGTTGTCTTCCGCGTACGCGTAGTAGGCCACGCTGTCGGTCTGCTTGAGTTCGAAGAACTCCAGCGGCAACACTTTTTCCAGCGCCGCCTGGGTTTCCGGACTGAGCTTCCCCTGCGCATCGAGATCTTCCCGGCTGATGGCGAATTCTTCATCCATCAGCGGGTACTCCTCTTCATTGTTGACTTCGAAAATAATGCCTGCCTTGGCGATCCCAAAATCGTCGCGCACGCGAATCCGCATCAAGATCTCCGCCAGGGTATGCACCTCGATGCCGTCTTCCGGGGCTTCGAAATAGACTTCCGGGGCCTGGTCGGGACGCACACGAATTCGGTAGGAGTTCGGCGGCAGACGCAAGGCGTCTCCGGTCTCAGCGACGATCGAATATTTTCGATCCGCCGTGACTTCCAATTCGCCGGTCGCAGTCACTCCGTTGAGCACCAGCGGCAGCGTCTGCGGCGCCGCCGGTTCATCGTCATCGGTGGGACGGCGCAGATCGGTCAGGATCAGAGCCGCCGTCTGCGGGGGTTGGTCGAAGGTGACCGCAAACCTGGCGATCGTCCCCTCCACCGCGTTAATGTTGGGTTCCTGGCTCTTGAGAGCCGGCTGATTCGTGTAGGCCGGCGGCGTCAATTCCACTTCGATCGACTTCAGGGCAATCGGCAATCTCACATCCACTCGATAGATCTCGCTGATCGAGTCTCCGACCAGGGCGCGGTACTCGAGCGGCCTCTTCACCGAGTCCAACGCAGCAACAAAGGAGACGGCATAAGGCCCGGAAGGGGTCGCTTCGCCGCGTGCGAACTCGCGCTCCGTCCATTCTGAGGCATCGCTTCCGGCGGGACGCGTCTGCAGGACGACTTTGCGATCGGTTCGGCCGCTAACGCCGATCTGCAGTTCCACGGACTGACCTTGGTCAATGCGGATGTTCCCCGGCGCGACCGCGACCGCGGTGTAAGGAACCTCGTAGAGCGCCACCCGCTGCGCCGCGACGCGCCATTCCCAATTCAGGGCGAACGCCAAACCGAGAGTCACAACGGCGACCATCAGGGCTCCCAGCGCCATTCGCAGACCCGCAATCGGGACGACGGAATCGAGGTAGAGCGGTCGCGACCGCGCGTGCGTCTCCTCTTCGAGCGCCACAACCAGGGATTCCCAGACTCCGGCGGCGCGGACTTGATCGGGAGAGGCCGCGCCGAATTGTACGACCGTCCGCACCGATTGCCCGAGCTTGGGAAAGGCCCGTTCGACGTCGGCAGCGGTTTGCGGCTTTGAACCACTTCTCCAATAGAGCTGCGTCAGTCCGGCGATGCAGACGCAGATGAGAGTCCCCACAATCGCCAGCCCGCCCGCACGGGCGGCACGCGGCAGCTCCCACAGGTAGTCGGCTGCCACCAGACCTGCCAGACCCAACAGGGCCGTGAGGCCGGCCACGGCCAGTGCCTGCCCGAAGCGAACCCGACGGATCCGCAGCCAGAGCGTGTCAAACCGCCGGAGAAACCGTGAATCCTGCATGACTGTCGACATTGCCATCTCCGCATGTTGGATGGACGCGATTCTGCTGTGCTGTTCGGGATCGCATACTTGCGTGGTGTGGGGACTCTCAGGAGTGGGAGCGTGAACAACCACTCGATCATCAATTTGGCGGAGGCCGCCCGCAGTCATTCCCGCGGTCTCCACCAGGGCCGTCAACTGACAGTACGGTTCGCAACAAAACCTTCCGTCAACATCAGCGCCAGGACTGCAATGGCGGCCCAATGCCATTGCTCGTGGGGACGCATGTCCGACCGGGTGATCTGCGCCACCGGCCCGATCGGAGTCGACTCCCCGGTCTGAAGCGTCAATTGGAATCGTTCGGCAAAGTCCTCCAGGGTGCAGCGGTCGGTCTCCGACTCCCGCGGACTGGCATTCACGACGTTCCAGTAGCCCGGCTGCGGCGACAATCCCGGCTGCAGATCTCCGGAGGCATCGTGCTCGGCGTCGATCGGCATCGGCCGAATGGGTCCCCCGTCGTTCAGCCCGACGGGTTGACGGATGAGTTGATGGACGAGCGGCACGTAGAGCCGCGAACTGCTCCATTCACTCCAGGAGCGATCGCAGGCCAGTGCACACCATAGGACCGCACCATCCCCCACCCGCTGTTCCGTAAGCACCGGATCGCCGTTGCGAAAGCGCGCCAGGACTCGCGGACCGTGATGTGTACTCACGGGAGCGACGCCTTGTTCCGACGTGGTCGCCGCGGGATCCGCAACCACGAGCCGCGTGTATCCCCGAAAGGATAGACGTCGAATGTCACCATGCTGCGGGTCCTCGAACGGCGCCAGCAGCCGATGGTGTTCTTCCCAGACGTCGATGCGGAAGGGGAGGTCGTTGGTGAGCACCGGGCCCGCAATGTCCCCCGGACTCAGCCCCCATTTCCGCAGCGCCTCGCAGCTCTTGGCCGTGACCTGATCGCCGCCGAAAACGACGAGTCCTCCGCCCGCCGACACGAAACTCTTCAATGGTCGGACGAGCGCCTCGGACAACGCGCCGGGATTGGCCAACACCACGACCGCGAACGTCTCCAACTCCGGCAGAGCGACATCGAGCCCCCCTGGGACGACGGTCACGTCGAATGCGGCCTTGGCGTAGGATTCTTCCGGAGCGGCCAGTCGCAGCGCCGCCGACAGGAAGTAACTTTCGCTCAATAAGGACAAGGCGTGCGGTTGTCCGTCGACGATCAGAACTCGGTAAGGAGCAGCGCACCGAATGGCGAAATGACGCGTGTTGTCAAACGCCAGATCGTCGTCCGCTTCGATCGTCGCGGTCCCCGCCCAAAGGCCGGCTTCCAGGGCGGGAGTCTCGAACGTCACCCCTCCCGTGGAGCCCGCTTCCAGCTTGACCCGTTCCTTGAGCGACAACCGTTTCTGCCCGGACTCCAGTTTGAGCACCACCGTCTGGGCGGCCGCGGGAAACGGGCTGCTGTTGAGCAACGTCACATGGACGGCGGTCGATTCGCCGGGATGCAACGCCGCTTGCAGGGCGCGCACCTCGGTGACCGCGAGATTGTTGACGGCGACGCGCCCCAGATCGTGGAGTTGGACTTCAACCTGCTGCGGCAGCGGCTCCACCTCGGTCCAGTCCAGGCCGGACTGCTGCAAGTCGGTGAAGATGTGCAACTCCTGCCGAGTCGCCGGCGTACGCATCGCCAGATCGCGCGCCCAGTTGATCGCCGCTCCATAGTTTGTCGCTCGATACGACGCCGCAGGAGCGGGGAGATCGCGCATCAGCACCCGGGCGCTCTGCAGGTTGTCGCCGGACGCGGCGTCTGCGGACGGGCGGACGTTCCCGCTCAGCGGGCGGACGGCATGGTCGAAATACGCGATCTCAATTTGGGTCCGCGGGCCCTGTTCGCCGACGATCTCCCGAGCTTCCGCCAGCGCCTGATCAATGAGCCGTCCGTGCTCGTTCTTGAGGTCCATGCTCGCTGAGCTGTCGATCAGGATCAGCAGCAGCTTGCGATCTTTGGCGAGCGAGGCTTCCAGAAAATACGGGCGGGCGAACAGCAAGGCCAGCACCGCCACCGCAGCCATGCGCAACGCCAACAGCAGCCAGCGCATGATGCGCTGCCGCTGGGCGTTGCGTTCCAAGACCTGCTTTAGGAATCGCAATGTTCCCAAATTCACGCGCCGCGCCTGCGAACGAAACAACAGATGCACGATCACCGGAATGGCGACCGCGGCGGCGGCGGCGAGGAAAGAGGCTTGTACGAATTGCATCCCGGAGTCTCAAAATTCTTCGTTCAGGGCGGGGCAGCCCGAATCGCCCATCACAGCATCCGCGAGCGCTTCACCAGGTAATCCAGAAGCGCCTTGTCGACGCGGTCCTCGGTGGTCAGTTCCAGTCGATCGACCGCGCGATTCCGGCACTCGGTTTCCAGTTGTCCCTGCCAACTGGCGACCGCTTCGCGATAGGCGTCGCGAATCCCTTCCACACGCGTGGCGAGCTCCGTCCCCGTTTCCATATCACGGAAGCGGACATTGCCCTCCATCGGCAAGTCACGCTCCCACGGATCCCAGAGTTGCACCACGATCACCTCATGATTGCGAAACCGCAGGTGCTCCAACCCGCGGGCGATGGCGGAAGCGTCATCGAACAGATCGCTGATGATCACCACCATCCCGCGATGGCGGCACAATTCGGCGGCCTGCTGCAACGCCCGCGAAGCATCGGAAACAGGACGCGCGGTCGTGGTGCTGATCAGACGCAGGATCTCCTCCAACTGATGCGTTTTGGCGCGCGGAGCAAGATGCCCGACCACTGCATCCGCAAACAAGGTGATGCCGACCGCGTCGCGCTGCTTGAGGGCCAGGTGCGCCAGCGCCGCGGCGAGCGACGCGCCGTAGTGCAGCTTCGAGCGGCCGGTGTTGGCGCACTCCATCGAACCGCTGACATCCAGCAGGATGTAGAGATTCATGTTCGTTTCGGCGTCGAATTCCTTGACGTACAGGCGTCGCTGACGCGCGAAGATCTTCCAGTTGACGTACTTGGGGTCGTCGCCCGGCGCATACTCCCGATGCGACGCGAACTCGACGCTGAACCCCACGAACGGACTGCGATGCAACCCCGTCAGAAAGCCCTCGACGATGCACCGGGCGCGCAGCTCCAGGCTCTCCAGCCGGGAGAAGAACGCGGGATCGGTCAATAGCGGCGACGGAGTCATGGGTGGATGTGCTGCCTACGGAAGGATGCGTTTCGACTCAAGATTAATCGGGAGCTGCGACGTCAGGGGCTGGACCAGACCGACTCGCCCGACGGCACGCTCCACAACGTCACCGCGCCGTCCCAGCCCGCAGTCACGACCGACTTGTCGTCGGGAGACAGCGCCGCGCCGAAGACAAACCCCTGGTGACCGCGGAAGGTCTGTTGCAACTCGGGGATCTGATCGTCATCAAACTTCCACACGCGCGCCGTGGAATCCATCCCTGCACTCACCAGCAGGCGATCATCCGCAGAAAACTGCAGATCCGTCACGCTGCCGGAAGCATGTCCCTTGAGCTCGCGCGCCTGGCGTCCGCTCGGCAGGTCGAACAGCCGAATCAATGCGTCGCCGCAACCGGTGGCCAGGATCTTGCCGTCGTGCGAGAAGGCTACTCCGTTGGTGGAGGCCGGGTGCGGCAGTTCATGACGCACCTGCAGGGCTGTAATGTCGAAGACGCGGACCATCGCGTCCTGACCCGCGGTGGCCAGCAGCCGACCGTCGGCGGAGAGGGCGGCGCCCCAGATTCCGCCGCTGTGCACCTGATTCCACTTGTGAATCTGCTTCTTCGTCGCTGCATCCCACAGAATGACGCTTCCGGTGCCATGCAGGGTGACGACGCGTTTCTCATCGGGCGTGACCAGGACCAACTCCACCTGGCTGCCGGGGCGCATCGAATGAAGCTGCTTTCCTGTGGCGGCCTCGTAGAAGTTGATGTCGCCGCCGTAGTTGCCCGTGACAAGGAAGGTTCCCTTCGGCGACCAGGCGACCGATCGCACGCCGCGGGGCTGCGAAATGAGGACTCGTTCGTCGCCGGTTGCGGCATCCCAAACGTGCACCTCACCGGGGGCGTCGGCCTCCCAGCTTCCGTGTGCGCTGGCGACCAGGCGGCCGTCGGGTGAAAACCTGGGGAACCATGCCTTGGAGACTGGCTTCAGCGGGGCTTCCGCAGCGCCGACCGGCAGCGTGCAGGCGGAAACCAGCGCGCTCCACAACAGCATCCTTCGACCCATCGCTCCACCCCCGGTTTCGAACCCGAACAATGTCGCGACCATCTGACGCGCGGGAGAATCATTGGTTTGACGCATCGTGCGGACCTACGCCTCTGTGGGAATCAACTTGAGCAAACGTTCGACGAGCACGTCGGCATCGACGCCGTCGGCCCGAGCATGGAAGTTGAGCACCAACCGATGCCGCAAGACCGCCGGTGCGACCGCCTGCAGATCCGCGAAGTCGACGTGATAGCGGCCCGCCAGGATGGCCCGGGCTTTGGCCCCCAGCACCACAAATTGCGAGGCCCGCGGACTCGCGCCGTAGTTGATGTATTTGTGCAGGGGTTCCAGCGCCTTC
This sequence comes from Planctomycetaceae bacterium, assembly GCA_033762515.1. Classification (GTDB taxonomy): domain Bacteria; phylum Planctomycetota; class Planctomycetia; order Planctomycetales; family Planctomycetaceae; genus DSVQ01. Next base: position 19,759 of record JANRLN010000005.1, on the reverse strand, counting down.
GGCGACGTCTGCCCCGGTCCGGGAGGACGCGTGGCGGCGACCAGCCGTGCCGCGTAGTGCACCACGCTGTCGGCAATCGGGACGCCGCGCACGATCTCCTGCAGCCGCCGCAATTCATCGGCGCTGAGCACCGATTCCGCATGGGCGGACAGGGTGCTGGTCGTCCCTTTGATGATCTGCACTTCTTCGGAGACCGACGGATAGCGCACCTTCAGATTGAACATGAACCGGTCGAGCTGCGCCTCGGGAAGCGGATAGGTTCCTTCCATCTCGATCGGGTTTTGCGTGGCGACTACAAAGAACGGCGGCTTGAGAGGATATGTCTGCCGACCGGCCGAGACTTCCCCTTCCTGCATCGCCTGCAGCAGGGCGGCCTGGGTCTTCGGCGGGGTGCGGTTGATTTCGTCCGCCAGCAGAAAATTGGTGAAGACCGGACCGGGCTGAAATTCGACGAAGTGCTTGCCCGACTGATCTTCCTTCAAGACATCGGCGCCGGTGATGTCGGAGGGCATCAGGTCGGGGGTGAACTGCACTCGCCGGAATTCCAGATCGAGGCATCGCGCCAGCGTCCGGGCCATCAGCGTCTTGCCCAGCCCGGGAACGCCGTAAAGCAGCACGTGTCCCCGGCACAACAGGGCGATCATCAGGGATTCAATGATGTCCGTCTGGCCGACGATCACCTTGCTCATTTGGTGCTGAACCGCCTCGTGGGCCTCGCGCAGCCGTTGAATGACGGCGGTATCCGACGTGGTGTCGTTCATCAGACGCTCCTCAGGGTGTAGCACGGCGCGCGGCGAAACATCTTTCCGACGAGCGCGGGCCGATTGGTGGTCTGTTCTTTGAGCCGATTCAGTTGCGTCGGCTGACCGACGGCCAGAAAAACCGGCTCGCCGTCGACATGCCCGATGCGGATGGGTCGACCGGTGGGAAATTTGCCGCTCTGGACGGTGATGTAAAGTCGGGGGTTGTCACGGGCGGAGCTGCGCGCATGCCGCAGGGATCCCCCGTTGCCCCAGTCGACTTTGATGACTCGATCTCTCCCCAGGACGATCGAACTGCTGAAAATCCAGATCTCGCCGGCCGAATGGGCGCGGGCATGGCGCTGGCAGGGTGTTTGTTCCGAAGCAGCCAGCCACGCCGACCTGACGCCCGGCGACCAGACTTGTCGATGCAGCGGTTCCGCACTCTCGACCAACATGCGAACGACAATGTCGTCCTGCGTTTCATACACCCGTTCGACGGTCAACAGAAAGCTCCCCGCGTCGATGGGAGACGTCGACAACCCCAGCAGGCGGAGTCCGCCGCAGAACAGCACGGCGATCGCCGCAAATCCGGCGGCCACCGCCCACGGGGAATATCGACTGCTCATGATCGGACTCCGGTCAGAAGCCTGCGCAAAACACAGAATCGATTCGGCTACGCGGCAAGATCCCTGCGGCTCCGCGGGGCCGGGCCGATTTGCTGGTGGAACCCGGCCGAAGACTAGCGTGCACTCGTCACGCGCGTCCGCTCCCGCTGATACTCCTCTTCGGCCTTAGCGGCCTCCTGCACGTCGATCAAGGCGTCTTGATCGGAGTCGATGAAGTCGAAGTCTTGTCGAGACCCCTGGAACTCGTCCCAGGAAAGGTCCCCGTCGTTGTTGCGATCCATGGCCTGGAACCAGGAGGGGCCCACCGGCGGTCGCCGCTGGAACGCGGGCAACTGCGACGACGACGGCTCGGGAGCACCGAACAACACGTACGTGCCCCGGACGAACTCAATATGGAAGTGCCGCACCGGCTCAACCTGTGCAATGCCTCCGTCGCCGTCCCGGTCCAACTGCTGCAGGGTTTCGTGCATCGACCGCCGCTCCCGCTCCGAGATGCGGCCGTCGCCGTTGGCGTCCAGCGCGAGGAAGAAGCCCGATCCGGTGTCGTACAGATTCACGCGGCAGGTCGTCGCCGCGGGTTCCCCTCGGACGGCGACGTAGCGTTTCATCTCATCGCCGAAGACCTTGCCGTCGGCGTCTTCGTCCATCAATTCAAACAGGCCCCGTTCGAACCGGCTGTCGCGCACTTCCGCCATCTCCAGATAGCCGTTGGCGTCGCCGTCGAGGCGGTTAAAGACCCGCATGGCCGATTGCATCGTGCGCTCCGTCGGGTCGATGTGCCGGTGCGACAGGCTGATCACAGCGTCGCGGAAGCGCAGTTTCGCGAAGTCGGGACGGTCCTGATTGTCCAGACGCTCAACCCCCGGGCTCAAGACTTGCACCGAGGGAACAGCTCCCTCCGGCGGCGCCAAATCGACAACCAGTTCCAGTTCGACCGGAACTTCCGGAATGCGGGCCAGTTCCGCGGCGTCCAGAACCTTGTCGCGATTGGTGTCGATCAGCGCCGCTTGCTCGGCGGTCCAGCCGAGTTCCTTGGCTGTCAGATTCCTGCTCCGATCTCGATCGTAGACGGCCAAGAGCCGACGACCGAGAAACGGATCGCGCATGTCGCGGAGCATTTCCGACATGGTGGCGGCGGGCTTCGGCGTCTGATTCAGCCGGGCGACCACATCATTCGGATCGGGCGCGGGCGGGGCGAACTCATCGAAGGCGATGCACATGTCCCGATCCGCGTCTTTGTCGAGCAACCGCTCGGCGGCGATGGAAACCTCGTTCCGTTCAATGACTCCGCTCTTGTCGACATCGAGAAAATCAAAGACCTGCTTGTCGGGTTCTGAGGCCGCGGCGTCCTGTCGATAGACCACCGTCTCTCCGCCGATGCGCTCAATGGTTTGTTCGATGTCGCGCAGGTCGACCGTCCGATCACCGGCGCCGATTGACTTGAGAAAGTTCTTCGCCGAAGAGCGCTCCTTGGTCCGCAGCAAGGGAGACCGCGCGGCCTCTTCGCGACTCAAGCGTCCATCGTGATCCGCATCCAGGGTCCGCAATAACTTCTCCGCCAATTGCTGGCGCGCCCGCGCCAGCGCTTCCCCCCCCATGCTGACATGCAACCGCAGATGCAACGGCCCGGCGGCGAGCATCAGGATCGCGTCGCGTGTCTCGCCGACCACCGCGGGCCGTGCGTCCGGCGCGGGCTCACGCCGTTCCGAAGCCGGTTCGGCAAGCAGTGCAGCGGCGGTGAGGAGTTGGATCAGCATGGCACTCACGGAACGTCAGCAAGCGGCGATTGGACCACAGTTTTCTCAGATTCCCGACGCTCACTCGGGGGATTTGGTTCCCGAGGGATTCAAAATCATTGGTCCGTCGCGCATTTCCAGGTACGGCTCATCCGGGGATCTGGATCCCTGCCAGAAATTTGCGGCGAAAAGGACTTCCCGGCCGTCGAGCAGCACGCGCTGCTGCCGGGACGACATCCTGGCGATCGTGTATCTCCAGCGAACGTCGCCGCGCGACTGTCTCCGGGCTTCGATCAACAAGAGCACCTGCGGATCATTCGCCTCGACAAACGCAAAGAGCGCCCCATCCACAACACCTCGGTCCAGATCGTCGAAACGGTCGATCGGCTGCGGCAGCAGACGCAGTTCGCCGTATCTCTGTTGTTCCTTGCTGAACTCCTCGGCCGTAAACCGACGAGCCAGATTCCGCATGGCGACCAATCGCGCGATCGGCTTGTCGCCGGGCGGCTCCGCTTCAGGAAAGTCGCGATCCGCCAGTCCCGCGGATTGCGGCGTCCAACGCGGTTTGCCGCTGCGTTCGCAGTGCAGAGGCGTCGCCGTCAACGAGGTCATTTCCACATAGAGGCTGGGGGGATCCGTCGGTCCGCGAATGGTGAAGGAACAGGCTGCGACCGGACGGCGCCCCGCCCGCCAGACAAACAGACCGCCGTCCTTCACCATTCCCCCGACGGGATTGGTGTATCGCAGCAACGGCAGCTCGTCATGCTCGAACGTCAATGGTTCCGCCGTGTTGTGCAGGGACAAATTCCAGGCGCTGAACTTTTCCTGCAGCGATTTCAGTCGCTGCGTGCGTTGCGCATCCTCCGCGGTCTCGTCGGCGAACGCCGGCGAGCCAGCCAGGAACAGCAATGCGAGAAGCATCCACATCAGAGTCAGCCGTTGCAGGAATCAGGCGTTGGAGAGGAGTTCTGTAATTGGTTGTCCGCCTTTCTCGACGATGGAAATGGGGCGTCCAATCGTCGAGATGTTTTCCTTGGCGGGATTGATCCCCAGCGCCGCGCAGATCGTGGCCAGGAAATCGGGAGGGGTCACGGGGCGATCGGCAACGCTGCCGCCGTCCTTGCCCGAACTGCCGATGACCTGTCCTCCACGAATGCCGCCGCCGCACAAGACCGTGCTCCAGGCGTCGGGCCAGTGATCGCGGCCCATGTTTTCGTTGATCTTCGGTGTGCGGCCGAATTCCCCCATCCACACGACCAGCGTGTCTTCCAGCATTCCGCGGTCGCGCAGATCGCGCAGGAGGGTCGCCCAGGCGGGGTCGAGCGTCTGGCTCAGGGTCTTGACCGCTTCGAAGTTCTGCGCATGGGTGTCCCAGCCGAGGGCGTTCTGCCCCGCCCCCGTGAGGCCGACTTCGACGAACGACACACCGCGTTCAATCAGTCGTCGCGCGAGCAGGCAACCCTGGCCGAAGCGATTGCGCCCGTAGGCATCACGGAGCGCTGCGGTTTCTTCTTCCAACTTAAACGCATGTTTGGCCTGCGACTCGATCATCCGCCGCGCCTTTTCGGCGTTGGCCAGGTGCGCAGCCGTCGCGTTGCCGTCGGCCGCCTTGCGGAAGTCGCTCTGCAGGAAGCCGAGGATCTCAAACCGCCTTTTCAGCGACTCGGCCCGCACGGTGCTGGGGGGGGCGAGGTTTTCAATCGAGAGATTCGCGCGGGCTTCAGGATCGTCGCTGGCCCCGGTCACGGTCAGCGGCGCATAGTTCGGCCCCAGGAACCCGGCGCCCCCCGCATCGCCAAAACGAAACGGCGTCACGCTCACATAGCCGGGCAGCATGTCGTCCTCGCGACCAAGTTCCTTGGCAACGATGGATCCGATGCTGGGATAGTCGATGGCGCCGGGAATCGGACGGTAGCCGGTCGACATCAGTTTCGTGGCCAGCCCGTGATCTCCTTCCCTGGAGGTGAGGCTGCGAATGACCGCCAGGTCCTTCGCTTCCTTCGCCAGCAACGGCAGGTGTTCGCTGAAGCGAATGGCGGGGGCCGCCGTCGGAATTTCTTTGAACGGTCCACCATTGGGGTGACCGGGCTTCAGGTCAAACGTGTCGGTCTGGCTCGGCCCGCCAGGCATCCACAGGAGGATACAGGCCTTGCGACGGCCGCGCGCCGGTTCCTCCGCGACGGCTCGCGCCAAACGGGGCAGCCAACCCGAGTACGACACTCCCAGCGCACTGGCCAGCGACATCTGCAGCAGTTCACGCCGACTGTAGTGATCGAACATCATCGACTCCTGAAACGCTTCGAATTCGACGAATCTTCAGGGCCTGTACGGCAGACACACGAACGGTTCCCGCAAATCGTAAGGCTCTTTACGCCAACCGACCGACCAGACCTCCTCGCCGAGATGGGTGACGCGCAGGGCGTAGCCTGTCATGGGGGCCAGAGCGTAAACCCAGGCGGGGCCAGACGGAGTGTTTCTCACTTCCACCAAGAGCAGCGCCTCGGGATCAGTCCCGTGGGCATAAGCGAACAGGGCGCCGTCCAGCAGCGGATCCTCCGCGCGACCATCTCCGTACCGATAGACGGGCGTGGTCAACAACCGCAGTTCCCAGCGACTGCGACCTTCGAAGTCGTCTTCCGCGGCAAACCGCCGCGCGATCTGCCGCATTTGCACCAGTCGCGCGGACTTCGTCTCACCGGGCGCCGGGGCATCGGGAACCGGCTGGAAGTCAACACCTTCGCGCTCGGGCGTCCAGATCGCCTCCGCTCCGCGGACGACTCGGAACTTCTCCACCGCTAGCGATTGGAATTCGTGCAACCACAGATGTTTCGTCCCCCCCGCGATAAACACCTGAGCGGCGAATCCCGGTCGACCTGTTTCGTCGGTCCATAAGAACAGCGTTCCATCGGGGACGTTGCTGACCGGGTTGTCCCAGCGCAGCAACGGCTCTTCGATCCGCGTGAACTTCCGGGGAGTCGATCCAGGGGCGCCCGAGACCGCAATCTGATACTCCGCGAGCGTGCTCTTCATGAATTGCAGACGGTCATCCGTCTGGGAGCCCGGCTCCGCGGCGGCGACCTCAGCTGGTCCGGCAGCGCGGGCTGCGACCACCACGCCGACAACAGCGGTGAGCAACCGGCAGATCCAGCGGCGGGGAACGATGAAACGCATCATCTCGGGACTCGCGATCAGGTCATTGGGGGCTGCAAACAACCGGCTCTGCCGCTAGCGGGTCAGTACAAACTCGGGGCTGTTGAGCAACCCCCAGAAGATTTCTCCGAACGCCTCCTTCTGTGCATTCACATCAGCGTGAGAGCGAACATGCTGCAGCAAAAAATCGCGTTCTTCGGCTTTGGGCAGTCGTGTGAACGCGGCGAGATACAGCGTGTCGAGCTTCTCTTCGGTGTCGAGGAACGGCGCCTCGACCACGGCACGCAGCGTGCGGCTTTCCTTGAGATCGGTCGCCTTCGCCACCAACTGTCCGTTCATCAACAGCAGAGTCTGGGGCACCCCTCCGCGAAAATCCTCCGGCGTGCTCCCCACCGTTTCATTCCACCGCGTGATGAGTTCCCCCATTTGACCGTTGTAACGCGGGCTGTCGTCGACTTTTGACACCGGGAGCGCCATCGCCTGCTCCAGGGAATCGAACACCTGTTCGGGAAGCAGGGTCTTCACCGGGCGGGCGCCCGGCGGCAACGGTTCGGAATCGAGACTCTGCGACACGCAGGCCCGTTGATAGGTCTGGCTTTCACAAATCCCGGCCATCAGCCAGCGGACGTCATAGCCTTGCTGTTCGAAGAGTTCCGCAAGCTCATAAAGGACTGCGCGCTCATCGGGAGAGTCCGTGTCGAGATCTTCCACGGCGTCGGTCAGTCCACGCCCGCAGAGATATTGCCAGATGCGGTTGACCGCCGTCGCCGAGAAATTGGGATTCGCCGGGGAAGTCAACCAATCCGCGAAGACCGCTCGCGGCAGCTTGTCGCCCTGAAAATCCGGAGACTCCCCCCACAGGAACCGCGCCGAATACTCGGTGGAATTCGCAGGATTAATGATCTTGGTGACCTTGACCTCCGTCCATTCCCCCATCGGTCCGCGGCTGTGTCCCGCGAAGAAAGCCGCCATCCCCCAGAAGTCCTGTTGCTTCCATTCGGCAAAGGGGTGGTCATGGCACTGCGCACACCCGATTCGGACACCCAGAAACGTCTGCGAAAAGGAATTCGCCAGGTTCTCGGGAGTCGCACCCACGGCTTCGTAGAGCAGCAGCGGCCCCTCCGCGGGAACCGTCCCAACGGGAGTCGCCGACTCTGCGGACGGGGTCTCCTGCCGCGCCAGCACCAACGTCCGGGCCAATTTGTCGTACGAGACGTTGGCGGCGAACTGCGTCTTCAGCCAGGGATCGAGTCGGGTCGCCATCATCGCACTGGGCCCGTTGCCGGGAACGAGAATTCTTCGCCACACGCGGGCCATGTGCTCGGCGTTGCGATCGGTCAAGCGACTCTTTTGGCCCGCGACCCCCAACACCCCTTCGACAAACAGATCGCGTTTGTAGTCGGTTTCGTCTGCCAAAAAGTCGCGGGTGGTGGAAATGCTGGGAATTGACCCCAGGAGATCCAGCGAGGCTCGGCGCAGAAACGTGGCGTCGTCGACGACGGGACGTGCCGCCTCGGCGGGCACACCGCCGAACTTGGCATCGATCCAACGCGCCAAATCCTTGCAACTGAGACGAGGAGCCGCGTCGGTCCCGTCCTCCGCTGCAATCACCCCCATCGCTGCTCCAAGAACGATCACAGCCCCGAAGATGAGAGGATGAAGCGATCTCAACATGTCACGTTCCTCGGCAGCAAAGGAAGCGGACCAAACGTCGGTTCCAGATGCGACGGAAGCATCGAGAGGTTCGACGACACCAACGATATAGACACTCCGTCTGTTTCGCAAGCGCATTCCGCCGGAATCTCGAAATTTTTTTGCGGTCGGGGAATCTCATCACGACGTTGACGACCGTCCCCACGGTTCGATCCGCAGCAGCCAGCGATCAACCTCGTGCAAAGGGTCCTGACGCCGGCTTTCGAGGGCGGGCTCGCACACCAGCTACCAGAGCGTGTACCCGCCATCGATCACGAACGCTGCTCCGGTGACGTAGCGGGAGGCGTCGCTCGCGAGGTAGACGGCCAAGGGGCCAAGGTCTTCCGGCTGGCCGAAGTCTCCGGCGGGAATCTGATCGCGGAACTTGGCGATGACGTCCGGATGTTCCTGAGACCAGCGGACGTTGGGAGCCGTCATGAATCCGCCGGGGCAGATTGCATTCACGGTAACCCCCTTCGGCGCCCAATCTGCCGCGGCGGCCTTCGTGAGTTGAATGACGGCGGCCTTGGACGTCTCGTAGCTCCGCCCACCGATGCCCCGATTGATGATCATGCCCGAGACCGAGGCCACATTAATGACGCGCCCCGGAGCGCCCCGAGCCACCATCGCCCCCCCGATGTGCTTCAGGCACAAAAAGGCGCTGGTGAGGTTCAGGTCGAGAATCTGCTGCCACTGTTCGAGCGACTGTTCTTCCAGCGGCACGTTGATTCGTCGCCCGCCGACGTTGTTGATGAGGATATCGATCGGTCCGCAGGTTCGCAGGGCTTCCAGGCAAACCCGTTCGCAATCGGCGGGTTGGCCGACATCCCCTGCGATCACCGTCGCCTTACGTCCCAACTGCCGAACGTCATCGGCCGTCTGCTCCAGCGACTCCAGTTCTCGTCCGACCAGCACGACGTCGGCGCCGACATCCGCAATTGCGAGCGCCATCTCTCGTCCCAGGCCGCGACTACCGCCGGTGATGAAGAGCCGTTTGCCGTCGAGGCGGAAGCGATCGAGAACGCTCATTTTGACTCCTTAATCAGCCGCAAGGCGTAGGCCGAGCACTGCGATGAACGAAACCAATGCGTGGTAACTGCTGAGCGCTCGGCCTGCGCCTCGCGGCTCTATTCGGCCGATATCTACGGCAGACGGCGGATGACATCTTCCACCGGCCGACGCGTTTGTTGAGGTACGGCCTCCGGGAGGCCGTACCAGATCAATCCCACCGTCCGCTCTGCGGCGGGATCAACATGCAGCAGGTGGTAGAATTCGGCACGGCGCGTCACATCACCGGTGGACCACTTGGCGCCGATGCCGCGGCTCCACAGCGCCAGTTGAAGATTCTGTACGGCGCAACAGCAGGCGGCGTAGTCCTCTTCCGCGAGCAGCGGATCCTCCGATCGCAGGCACGTGACTGCCAGCCAGCCGGGGATGGCGGCCCATTGCCTGCGCTTGGCAGCCGCCGCCTCCGGGCCCTTCTTCTCGGCGACGAGTTCACCGTTGAGATCAACGATCCGACGCTGCGTTTCGGGACCAATCAAATGAAATCGCCAGGGCTCCGTTCGGCGATGATTGGGCGCCCAGCAGGCAAGTTCCAGGGACTGTTGCACAATTGCGGGATCGACGAGATCCGGGCGAAACGCCCCGACGGTGCGACGAGAGCGAAGATTCTGACTGACGATGTCGGCAGGATGCATGGGGGGAGAAGGCTTCAGGAATGGGAGTTCGCAGAGTACGTTAGCGGGCCAAAATGACTTCCACTTCGAACAGGCGCGGCCAGTTCTTGCCGGTGAGAAAGAGTCGCTGGCTGGAGGCGTCATAGGCGATGCCGTTCATGACGTGCTCGCGGCTGGGACGCTGATTCGCCGGGTACAGCGCGCCGGCATCGATCCAGCCGAGAACTTCCCCAGTCTTGGGGGAGATCCTGGCGATCCGGTCGGCGTACCAGATGTTCGCCCAGATTTCGTCGTTAACGAATTCCAGTTCGTTGAGCTTGTCGACTCGACTGCGCCCAGAGCGGACTTCGATGCGCCTGGTGACTTCAAACGTCGTGGTGTTGAGGAACCGCAATGTCGCCGAACCGTCACTGAGAATCAGTTCGTCGCCATCATTCGTCAGGCCCCATCCCTCACCGGAATAGCGAAATGAACCGATGGGTTTGAGTGAAGCCACGTCGTAGACGATTCCCAGCCGCTCTTTCCAGGTGAGTTGGTACAACTTGTCGCCGAGGATGGTGATCCCCTCGCCGAAATACTGACGACTTAAGGGGATGATCTGCTCCACCCGGCCGCTGGCGAGTTCCACTTTGCGCAGCGATGACTTCCCGTACTGGCCGGTCCCTTCGTACATCTGCCCTTCCACAACAACCAAGCCCTGGCTGAAAGCTTTGGGGTCGTGCGGATAGGCGGCGACCACACGCACGCCCGCGACCGGTGCGGCAGATTCGCGCGAGAACGCAACCGTGCTCGCCACGGCGACGACCATGATCGCCGCTGCACTCCCGGCAGCCCACCAGCGGACTTGCATCGCCTTCTCCCTTCCGCGTCGGTCTTGAGACTCTCAGCCTACGATACTGTGACATCCGCGGCGACTTCGGTCCAGAGCGGCTTCTCCCGGCGAGCAGGGGAACGTGAGTCCGCCTGCTCGCCGGATTATGCCAGAATGGGTTGCACCACGTGTCCGTGCACGTCGGTGAGGCGGAATTGACGCCCCTGAAACCGGAACGTGAGGCGCTCGTGATCAATGCCGAGCAGGTGCAGGATCGTCGCCTGGAAGTCGTGGACGTGGACGGGGTCGATCACGGCGTTGTAGCCGAAGTCGTCGCTGGCCCCATAGGTGATGCCGGGCTTGATGCCGCCGCCCGCCATCCAGACGGTGAAGGCGTAGGGGTGATGGTCGCGTCCCCAGGCTTTCACATCCGCCATGTTCCCCTGCAGGAACGGCGTGCGACCGAATTCGCCTCCCCAGATGACCAGCGTGTCTTCCAACAGCCCCCGTTGCTTCAAGTCTTTCACCAGCGCGGCTGACGGCTGGTCGGTGTCTTTGCACTGAATCGCGAACTGCGAGGTGAGGTTCCGGTGATGATCCCACCCGGCGTGCATCAACTGCACGAAGCGGACGCCCCGCTCGATCAGCCGGCGGGCCATCAGGCAGTTGTACGCATAGCTCCCCTGCCGATGCACATCGGGGCCGTACATCTCCAGAATGTGTGCCGGTTCTGTGGAGAAGTCGGTGAGTTCGGGAACACTGGTCTGCATCTTGTACGACATCTCGTACTGGGCGATCCGCGTGAGAATCTCAGGATCGCCGAATTCTTCGTAGTGCTGCTGATTGAGAACCGCCAGGTCATCGAGGACTCCCCGGCGGACGTTGCGACTGAGACCGTCGGGATTCGACAGATACAGCACCGGGTCGCCGCTGCCGCGGAACTTCACTCCCTGAAACTTCGACGGCAAGAACCCCGACCCCCAGTAGAAGTCGTAGAAAATCTGCCCGCAAGAGGCTTCCTTGTCGCGCGAGGTCATGACGCAGAAGCTGGGAAGCTCTTCCGTGTCGGTTCCGAGTCCGTAAGTGAGCCAGGCTCCCATGCTTGGTCGGCCGGGGAGTTCCGATCCGGTCAGGAAAAAGCAGATGCCCGGGGCATGATTGACGGCGGAACTGTGCATCGATTTCACGAAGCACAAATCATCGGCGATCCCCGCGGTATAAGGAAGGTAATCGCAGACCCACGCGCCCGACTTTCCGTGCTGTTGGAACCCGGGGAGCGCCGGGAGAACCAGCTTCTTCTGCCCCTGCGTCATCGTCGACAGACGCTGGCCTTTGTGAATCGATTCGGGGATCTCCTCCCCCCGATGTTTTTCCATTTCAGGCTTATAGTCAAAGGTGTCGATGTGCGGCGGCGCGCCGTTCATGAACAGGTAGATCACCCGCTTGGCCTTCGCCGTGTGATGCGGCAGCCCGGCCAGACCCGCAGCCGCGTGCCCCTCCTTCGCGAGCAACGCAGCCAGCGCAGCGGCGCCGATGCCCGTGGCAGACTTCGAGAAGAAGTGTCGGCGGGTCAGCGCGGCGGCAGTGGAACGCGAATTCATGATCAGTTCTCACAGATCGGCGAACGGGGGGACGTCAGTCCCCCCGGTGATTGAAATCGAGCGAGCAATACCGGGGGGACTGACGTCCCCCCGCTCGCCGTTTAATCTTTGCTCAATGTTTCATCCAGGTTCATGAGCAGCGAACCGATCGACGTCCAGGCCGCGAGGTCGGCTCTCGGGACGCTGGGATCGACCGGCGTTTCACCGACTTTCAGCAGCGCGTCGACGGCAGCAGCATCCGCCGCGTAGAGAGTTCGCAACTGACCCAGCCGGCGCTGCAGCACCGGCAGTTCCGCAGGAGTCGGTTCGCGGGAGGTGCACAGCCGGAAAGCCAGCGTGAGACGTTCGGCGTCGGTGGGCCCCCCTTCCCGCAAGATCCGCTCGGCAAACACGCGGGCCGCCTCGACATAGCTGACATCGTTCAGCGTCGTCAGAGCGTGCAGCGGCGTGTTGGTGCGCGCCACCTTGACGGCGCAGTACTGACGGGCGGCGACGTCGAAGAACACCGTGGGACCGACGATCCGCCGCCAGAACTGATACAGACTGCGACGATGCAGCGCCGGGCCGTGGTCCTGCTGGTAAGTAATCTTGCCGAACGTCGCCTCTTCCCAGATCCCCTCCGGCTGATAGCCCTTCACGGGGGGACCGCCGAGGTGTTCCTGCAGCAAACCGCTGACGGCCAGCGCCTGATCGCGGAGCATCCAGCTCGGCCAGCGATAGCGCGGCCCGCGGGCGTAGAGGCGGTTCTCGGGGTCCTGTTCGACGGCGTGCGCGCTCACTTTCGACGACTGTCGATACGTCGCGCTCGTCACGATCAGCCGCTGCAGATGTTTCACATCCCAGCCGCTCTCCACGAATTCTACGGCCAGCCAGTCGAGCAGCTCGGGATGCGAGGGCTTTTCCCCTTGGGCCCCAAAATCCTCCGTGGTCTTGACGAGTCCTGCACCGAAGAACGTCTGCCAAATGCGGTTCACCACCACGCGCGACGTCAACGGGTGCTCCGGCGACATCAGCCATCGGGCCAGCGCCAGGCGATTTGCTCCCGTTTCCGCGGACGGGGCGGGGAGCACCGAAGGTGTGCCGTGGGTGACTTTGTCGCCGAACTTGTCATAGGCCCCGCGGACAAGGATGAACGTCTCCCGCGGCTGGGAACGTTCCCGCATCACCATCGTTCGCGGCAGCGACCGCTCGAATCCTTCCCGACGCGACTTCGCCTGATCCGCGGCTGCCTTTGCGGCAATGACGTTGGCGTGCGTGGAGACGTAGTGGTCAGAGACGGCCTTCTGCTCGGCCTCTGATCGCTGATCCTTCGGCTTGGACAATGCCGCCAGAACGGCGGGGGGCATGCCGCGAACCAGTTCCGGGGGGTCCGACGTCATGCTCACACGAAACTTACCCAGAACGTGCTGCACGTGCGGCGATTCAAACGCCAGGCGGATCGTCAGGACCTCGCTGGAGGGGACGGTCTGCGGCGTCCTCGGGGCGATGATCAGCTCGTGCGGCTTGCCGAACTGAGGCATAATCGCCCAGCCGGTTGCGGGTTTCCCGTCCGCGGTGTGCGCGGCCGGCCAACCGTCCTGAGCGAAATCAACGCGCAGCGGATCCAGGTCGATCGCCCGACCGTAGACTTCCATGATCACTTCGGAAAGGACGAAATTGCCGTTGTCGGCCCGCCCGGGTCCGGAGTTCACCAGCGCGTCGTCCGGCAACGCCTCGATGCGTAGAGCCGTAATCGTTTCTTTCGGCGGGGCGAACAGCATCGAGAACGTTTCTTGGGGCGGATTGTCTCCCGAGGCGGTAACCACCGCCGCCTCGTCGACGGACAGCTTGGTTCCATGCTGAGCTGACAGCGACGTGGGTTTCAGCGGCTTCCATTGAATCTCCAGCGACTTCGTGCCCTCTCCCGCAGCCGAAGAGGTCTTCGCCGCGAACTCGGCCTCCCAGGCGGGAAGTTCCCGCGCGACGCGCTGTTCCGCCTCGGTCTGTTTCTGCCGCGCCGCCTGCTCGTCGCTGCGGAGTTCCTGCAGCCGCTGCTGCTGTTCGTCGGTGGCGAGGCTAATCACCGGATTGGCCAAACCGCCCGCGTCGTTGGCTCCCGACTCTTCGATGGAATTGAAGTAGGCCGCAAGCTGGTAATACTCGCGCTGGGAAATGGGGTCGAACTTGTGGTCGTGACAGCGGCAGCAGTTGAGGGTCAGCCCCAGCCATACGGTTCCCGTCGTCTCCACGCGGTCCTGCACGTAGTCGACTCGCGATTCTTCAGCGATGCGCCCCCCTTCTCCGTTGATCATGTGATTGCGATGAAAGCCCGTGGCGATCAACTGCTCTCGCGAAGGGCTCGGCAGCAGATCCCCCGCCAGTTGCTCCACGCTGAACTGATCGAACGGCTGGTTGGCGTTGATCGCCGACGTCGCCCAGTCGCGCCAGTACCACATCGGCCGAGTCGGATCACCCTGATAACCGTTCGTGTCGGCATAACGAGCGGCGTCAAGCCAGTCCCAGACCATCCGTTCCCCGTAGCGCGGTGACGCGAACAGACGGTCCACCGCGCGCTCATACGCTCCGGGAGCAGCGTCCTTCAGATAAACGTCCAGTTCTTCTAGCGTCGGCGGCAGACCGGTCAGATCAAGCGTGACGCGCCGCAGCAGCCGGGCGAGGTCGGCTTCCACCGAGGGCTTCAGTTCGGTTCCGACCAACCGCGCTTGCACGAAGGCATCGATCGCATTGTGCCGGGCGTTGTCGTCATGGATCGCGGGCACTGCGGGGCGCCGCGGTTTGACGAAGGACCAGTGCTCGCTCCATTCGGCTCCCTGATCGATCCATTTCGCAATCAACTCGGCTTGCGCCGGCGTGATCTGTCGATTGGTCTTCGGCGGCGGCATGCGCACTTCTGGGTCGGTCGAAAGCATCCGCTTCAGGATTTCGCTCTCGCCGCTCTTGCCGGGAACGATGGCTCCCCCAGAAGTCGCACCTTCGCGGGTATCCAACCGCAAATCGGCCTGGCGCCCCTCGTGATCGGGTCCGTGACAGAAGAAGCAGTTGTCTGACAAAATCGGCCGAATCTGACGGTCGAAATCGATGGGTTCGGCCGCGACGGCAAAGAGGGGTCCGACGAACCAGCCCGCAAAAAAGACGGCGATTCGTGGAGGGAACGACTTCAGACTCATGGTGCAACATCGTGTGGGCAACGGTGGGAGGTCGCGCCAACGCACGGCCAACACTTAAGCATGATTCGATGCGTCGCATGCGTCAAGGCGCGTCGTTGCACAACTAACGACTGTGACGGTAGGGTGACGCCGAGTCCGCGCGGCACACCGCAAGCAGCCCCGAGCGGTGAGCCGCGCGGACTCGGCGGAACCCGAAACCCCAAACGAAGCCGCATCACTCGACGCCGCTGAGAGTCACCAGCAGCCGTTCCATCTGAATCCGCTCCGGCAGACGGCTCGTCCCTTTCATCCCCGCGTCGGCGGCGACAATCGCGGCGATGATTCGCTCCGCCTTCGTGCGCCCGATCCGGCGGAGGTAGGCCGTCGCCAGGCCCATGTCGCGGGGGAAGACCCCCGCATGCTGCAACGCCTGATCCAGCGGCTCCTGCCGGGCCAGTTCCGTCGCATGCGCCAATTTGCGGAAGACGAAGCCAATCCCTCCCAGCAGCTTCTGCGGGGCCTCCCCGGCATTGAGGAGTTGGTCGAGGGCGTCGAGAGCATCGGGGACGCGCCCCTCGCGGACAGCGTCGGTCATGAACCATGTCGTCTCCGTCCGCCAGCCCCCGACGAGGCCCTGCACGTCGTCGAGCACGATTCGCTTCCGCTCGCCGACATAGGCGCTGAGCTTCGACAATTCGGTATCGAGCAGCCCCGGTTCCTCGCCGATCAGTTCGATCAGGAGGGCCGAGGCGTCGCGATCGAGCTTCACGCCGTAGGTTTCGTTCGCGGCCGTGTTGAACCAGCGAATGAGTTCGGCGCCCTTCAGGGGACTGCAGTCGATCTCCAGGCCGGTCTTGGCCACCTGCTTCGCCAGCCGCGTGGTTTTCATCCACGTGCCGACGTCGAGCACCAGGACCGACTTCTTCGCCGGAGCCTCGGCGTACTTTTCCAGTCCGCTGCGGTGCTTGGTGACGAACTCATCGGCGTCATCGACGATGACCAGCCGCCGGTCCCCCCACATCGAGACGGTCCGCAATTCATCGCTGACGGTCTGCAGGTCGACGTCCTTGCCGGTGAAGCGGGTCAACGAGGTGTCGTCATCGTCGATCACCGTCTGCCGCAGGCGCGCCAGCGCCTGCGACTTAAAATGCCGCTGCGTCCCCGTCAAGGCGACGACCGCGGGGATGTCGAGCGCGGCGGGTTTCAGGAAATCGATGGCGTGCATGGGCACTAATGTAGCAGAATTCGCCAGAATTCTGCTCTTCGGTGCGAGACGGGGTCGCGAGTTGATCGTCAGAATTCTGGCGAATTCTGCTACATAAAACTGCCGCTTCGCCGCTTGCCGCGGCGATTCCGCCATGCGACGCTCTTTCCGCGGCTTCGCGCTCCTCGGAGAATCGCCGTGTCGTTGGGACTCTGGTTGACCACCCTGTAGCAGAATTCGCCAGAATTCTGACGGTTTGCGTGTGGCGGACCCACGCAGGAAAGCCCAGAATTCTGGCGAATTCTGCAACTGGGGACAAATCATGTCCAATCAAGATTCAGCGAGAACACAGCATCTCATCCTGCCGCGACTGCCAGCGGAGTGTTACCGCGGTCAATCCTATGTCCATTGGTCTCTGACGATGCAAGATCGAAAGACCGGCTGGCTGATTCCGATCTTCTACTACAAATTTCGCGAGATACTGACGCATACGATGTTTCGTTACGGATTGTGCTGCCCCATTTATTGCTGCATGCCGGATCACCTGCACCTGCTGTGGATCGGCATTACCGACTGGGCGGACCAGCGATTGGGGATGCGTTTCTTTCGGCGACACATGACTCCTGTCCTCGATAAGCTTGGGGCGGAGTTCCAGGTTCAACCCTACGATCATGTTTTGCGCGAGGACGAGCGGGAACGCTCGGCGTTCGAATCCGTCGTCGAGTACATTGCTCGCAACCCCGAACGAAAAGGCTTGGTCCCACCAAACGGTTTTCGGACCTATCCCTACAGCGGCTGCCTGATTCCGGGATACCCGGAACTCAAGCCCTTCGAAGCGGAATACTGGGACCGGTTCTGGCGGATCTACTCCCACATCCGCAAGGACGGGCTGTTTTCGTCCAAAGATGACCAGCCAGGGTAACAGATGGCAAATGTAGCAGAATTCGCCAGAATTCGGATCTTCGTCGCGGATCAGCGTCGCGCTTTGATCGTCAGAATTCTTGCGAATTCTGCTACATAAATCAGCCGCCGCACTGTTTGCCTCCGTGATCGCTCCATGCGACGATCTCTCCCAGACGTCACGCCTCTCGGAGAATCGCTATGTCGTTGGGACTCTGGTTGACCACGTTGGCCTTGGCGGCGCCGCCGGTGGATGGGAATCGGCTCGCGTATCTCGACGGGCACGACATCTACTATCCCCACACGAAGTTTCCCAAGCTGATCACGCCGCAGTGGGTCGGCGACGAGGGGGTCGAGGCGGTCGTGATCCTGGCGATCGACGACATGCGCGACACCGCCAAGTACGAAAGCTACCTGCGGCCGATTCTGCAGCGGCTGAAGCAGATCGACGGCCGGGCGCCGGTCAGCATCATGACCTGCAACGTCAAGCCCGACGATCCGCAGTTGCAGACTTGGCTGCAGGAAGGCCTCAGCCTCGAAGTCCACACGTTCGACCATCCCTGCCCGCTCTTGCAGGGGGGCGACTTCGCCAAGGCGAAGGGGACGTACGACAAGTGCGTCGACCTGATGTTCTCGATCCCCAACAACACGCCCGTGGCGTACCGCATGCCCTGCTGCGATTCGCTGAACACCGTCAGCCCGCGGTTCTACAAGGAGATTTTCAATAAGACGACGCCGAACGGCAAATTCCTGCAGATCAGCTCGTCGGTCTTTCAGGTCTACACCGCCGCCGATCCCGAGATCCCCCGCGAACTGCTGTTCGACGCCGACGGTAAAGAGCGCTTCCGCAAGTATTTCCCAAAGGGCCTCAAGCGCGGCGACCAGACGCACGACCGGTTTGTGAACTACGTCGAGAATTATCCGTACCCGTACGTCATCGACCGGCTGTGCTGGGAATTCCCGTGCATGACCCCCAGCGACTGGGAAGCCAATTTCCTGCACCAGCCGAACAACCCGCAGACGGTTGAGGACCTGAAGGCGGCTCTCGACATCACGGTCGTTAAGCAAGGGGTGCTGAATCTGGTCTTCCACCCGCACGGCTGGATCCAGGCGGAGCAGGTCAACGAACTCATCGACCACGCCGTCTCAAAGCACGGGGGGAAGGTGAAGTTCCTGACGTTCAAGGAGGCGCTGGAGCGGTTGAACGAGCACCTGCTGGCGGGCGATGCATTACGGAGACCCGATGCCCAGAACCAGCCATATGTACTTCTGGATCTGAATGTCGACGGGTATCTCGACGTTTACGCCGGCGCAACTAGTAAGGTCTGGAATCCGAAGTCGAAGAATTGGACTGACACCACCGGACCATTTGCTCAATCCACTCGCAGCAATGAACCCTCGCATGGTCCCTACTTCGGAGTGGTGCTTTCAACACAGACCCCCAGCATTCTCGCGATGAAGTGGATGCTCCACTGGAATGGACATGAGTTTGAAAGTGGCCCTCATGATGAAAACTTGAAATCCCGTCCGCCACCTCGATTTCGTGACGGGCAACGATGGGGTTGGTGGTGTCGTGAGTTTCGCGATATCGATGGGGATGGATGCAGTGAACTTATCCTCGGAACACCACAAAAGACTTTTCGAGTCGGTGAACCCGTGACGTTCATGTACCGGCTGCTGCGGTGGAATTCCGATTCAAAAAGATGGATTCCGATTGGGTTGCGACTCCCAATTCCCGTGGCCCAAATTGATCCTGCAAAGTTTTCCGAGGTTGTTCGCTTCGTCGACATCAACGAAGACGGCCAGCTCGACGTCGTCTTCTCCAATGCCGAACGCTACGGCGTTTGGCTCTTTGAATCCCTCGACAAAGGCTGGACAATCGAGCTGATGTCCGGCCACCGCGGCGACAATCCTGCCGACGAAGAACTTCCCCCCATCGTCCGCGCCGACGGCACCGACAACGGCTTCTTCGTCCGCGATCGCGCACTGCACTGGATGAACGAAGACACCGCCCATCTGCCGAATCTGATTGTCAGTTGGGATTTCGACAAACTCCTCGGCGATCGGATGCCGAGCGCGAAGACGCCGCGGGCGGCGATGGAATCGATGCGGCCGCGGCCCGGGTACACCGTCGAGCTGATGGCTCATGAACCCCTCGTCATGGACCCGGTGGCGTTTCAATGGGGACCGGACGGCAAACTGTGGGTGGTCGAGATGGCCGACTATCCCAACGGTCTGGATGGTCGTGGCCAACCCGGCGGCCGCGTGCGGTATCTCGCAGACACCGACCACGACGGCGAGTACGACAAGTCGACGCTGTTCCTCGACGGCGTTCCGTTTCCTTCGGGAATCCATCCCTGGAAAAACGGCGTTCTCGTCTCCGCCGCCCCCGACATCTTCTTCGCCGCCGATACGGATGGTGACGGGAAAGCCGACGTTCGTGAGGTCCTCTACACCGGCTTCGCGGAAGG
>JANRLN010000004.1:0-2471 GCA_033762515.1 Planctomycetaceae bacterium | reverse complement strand
GGCAGATGTACGCCCTCGCCGATGAAATTCGCGTGGTCATGAAGGCCAAGGGGAGTCACTGTCTCGGTACGGAAGGGGAAGCCAACAGCAACTGGCTGCTGCAGGACTACGGCGACATTGTCTTGCACGTCTTCCAGCCGGAAGCCCGTCAGCTTTACGACCTGGAGCGCCTCTGGGCCGACGCCAAACGCGTCAACTGGCGCGAACACCTGGGTCTCCCCGCCGCTCCGGTGACCGAATCGCTCTAACGCTTCCGTCTTAAGCAGGCGGTTTCGCGAATCCCTTGCGCGAAATCCTCCCGGAACTCCTCGATGAATTTTCTGTCGGAACTCCGCACTCGTCTGCAGCAGGCGCTCACCGGACTGGTCGCTGATCCCGGTCTGTATGTGGAGATGCTCCGTCCCACTCAAGACGCCAAGTTTGGAGATTTTCAGGCGAACTGCGCCATGCCTCTGGGAAAGATCGCTCAGCGTCCGCCGCGGGATGTCGCCGCCGAGATCGTCTCACGCCTGAATGTTTCCGATCTTTGCGAAACCCCCGACGTTGCCGGCCCGGGCTTCATTAATCTCAAGCTGCGCACCGACGTTCTCGCCCGCGCGACGACGGAATTGGTGGCGGACGAGCGTCTCGGCGTTCAGCCGGTCGAGTCGCCCCGAACTTTCGTCATCGACTATTCCGGGCCGAATGTCGCCAAACCGATGCACGTGGGACACCTGCGGAGCACGGTGATCGGCCACGCCCTCGACAATGTCCTTCGCTTCTTGGGCCACAAGGTCACCAGCGACAACCATGTCGGCGACTGGGGCACCCAGTTCGGGATGATCATTTACGGCTACAAGCACTTCCGCGACGCCGCCGCCTACGACGCCGAACCGGTGGCGGAACTTGCGCGGCTCTACCGGTTGGTGAATCAACTCAGTGACTACCACTCCCTCGGCAAAGAGTTGCCGAACTTGATCGCCGCGACCGCGCGCATCGAAGCGGAGTTGGAAGCGGCCCGATCGGCTGCGGCCGAGAAACCCGCCGACAAGGAGGCTGCACGACTCGTCAAGAAACTGCAGAACGATCTCGCCGCCGCACGCGATGCCGTGTCCTCGGCGCACAAGAAGCGCGCGACCGTCGACGACGATGCGACGCGGCAGGCCCTGGCCGCCGCACATCCGCAGATCGCCGAACTTGCTCGGTTGGAGACGGCGAAGCTGCACGCGGGCGACCCGGAGAATCAGCGCTTATGGGACGAGTTCATCCCCAAGTGTCTGCACGCTCTGGAATCCATGTATCGACGGTTTGGCGTGCGCTTCGACCTGACGCTGGGCGAAAGCTACTACAACCCCATGCTGGCCGGGGTGGTGGCCAACCTGCTGGAGCGAGGTCTCGCCGTGGAAAGCGATGGCGCGATCTGCGTTTTTGTCCCCGGCAATGCGGCCCCGTTCATCATCCGCAAGGCGGACGGCGCCTTCACTTATGCCACAACCGACCTGGCCACGGTGCAGTATCGGGTGGAGACACTCCACGCCGACGCGATCCTCTACGTGGTCGACGCCCGGCAGAGCGAGCACTTTCAGTTGCTGTTCGAGACCTGTCGGCAACTGGGCTACTCTGACGTCGAACTCAAGCACGTCAGTTTCGGCACAATCCTCGGAGAGGATCGCAGACCCTTCAAGACCCGTTCGGGAGACACGGTTGGGTTGGAAAGCCTGTTGGACGAGGCCCGGGAACACGCGCGGAACATCGTCGACGCCAACGACGACGGGAAGCCTCACGGTCCTGAACTGGACGCCGCAGCCCGCGAGGCGATCGCCGAGATCGTGGGGATTGGCGGCATCATCTATGCCGATCTGCACCACAATCGCGACAGCGACTACGTCTTCAGCTGGGAGAAGATGCTCGCCAAGACCGGCGACACCGCGACGTACATCCAGTACGCCTATGCCCGCGTCCGGGGAATCTTCTCCCGGGAAGACATCGATCTCGTCTCGCTGCGGAAGTCCCCATTCCCGGTGCAGCTTGACTCTGCTGCGGAACGGCAGTTGGCCATTCAGCTCAATCGGTTCGCCCCGACGCTGCACGATGTCGTCCACGACTACCGGCCGAATGTGCTGACGCAGTATCTCTACGAGACCGCGAATGTATTCGCGACATTCTACGAACAGTGCCCGGTATTGCGCGAGCCCGACCCGGTGCTCCGCGCCAGTCGGCTGTTGCTCTGCGATCTCACCGCGCGCGTTCTCAAGCAGGGACTGGGGCTGCTCGGAATCGGCGTCGCCGAAAAAATGTAGGACTTCGCCGACGCTGCCCGCAGCGCTCTTCGCACAACGCGCTTGCGGTGTCGCGCTCCCGGACTCTATCGATCCCTGAACCGATCTAGGCATCGGCAAGGACTGCTGATATGGTTCCCCCGCGCGCGGAAGCGGGACCAGGTCTGCCTCCGTGGTGCGCACGCTCGGTTCACGCCGGGCGGATCGCAGTTT
>JANRLN010000003.1:0-8138 GCA_033762515.1 Planctomycetaceae bacterium | reverse complement strand
GGCACGCGCTCGCTGCGCGGCCCGAATTGCCTGGGTTTCTGTCGCACGGCGTTCGTCCGTGAAGTTGTCTGCATCCCGACGAGCGTTGTCCGCGAGTTGTTGTTGCTGCGTGACGGCCTGCCGGTTATACGATCGTGCGTCACGGTTGATCAGTTGCGCAACACGGTGTGCATCTCGGTTGTAGTACAGCCGAGCAACGCGAGAGACGACCTTGTCGGAGGGATTGAATCCATTCGTGCTGGGTCGCGGGTCGGTGTACTCAGGGAATTCGACGTTGGGACCGGTAAAGTCCTTGAGACTGCGGTCTCTCGTCAATGGCACATCTCCCACAATGGTTCCAGTCAACGGATCGGAATCGACGCCGTAGCTGAATGTCAGCGTGAACTCGGTTCGCCCGTCGCTTCCGTCGGCTGCTTGACCCAGAGGGTTTTCGTATCGATCACGAATTACCTTGGCACTATCAGAACCAGCTCCAGAACCAGTTCGCTTGACGACCAATGTGTAGTCGTCGGCTTCCAAGCCTGAGTCGATCTTCAAGTCCACATAGCGCCCATCGGCGGGATCAATGGTCACGGAGCTGATGGTGATCCCAGTGCTGCCGCGCGTCCGATTGAGCTGCAGATTGCTCGTGTCCACCGAGCCGGCCTTGAGCGGACTCTCAGCGTCAAAAGTCACGCGGACAACACCGCTCGCCGCTGTACGGCTGGCTTGCGCCACCTCGGCACGGGTGGGCGCCGGGCCAGCCCTGCGAAAGCGAATGGTCTTTGAGTCAGACACTTGGGGCAACAGCGTATCGCCGTAGACCAGGCCAATCCGCAACTCGTAGGCGCCGGGGGCCGGGATCGTCCAAGGGAGAATTGGATTGGCTGCTGCGTTCGCAATTTGGAAACGAGTGTCTTCGATTTCCTGATTGCGGGAGAGCAGAACCAGCATGCCGTCGAAGTCTGTCTGCGTCGATCTGCACGTCAGTTTCAGGTCACTGCTGTTATAGTAGGGTGTTCTGTCTGCTTTCGGCGCCTCCGAGTTCTGCTGAATCGACGTGATCTCCAGCGTTGCTCCGGGAAGGTTCGCCCGCTGGATGTCCACCGGCTTGGAACTGAACCGAAACTGGTCGCCGCGCTGGACATACAGATTGACGCGGCCAACAAAGTTATCGGGCAGGTCCTTGGGAACTTGAACCCGATAGACCCAGTCAGACTGAACCTGTGAGGTTCGCGTCGCCGCCAGTTCGGCATAGCGTTGAAAAGTTCCGCCGACCTTCTGATCCAGGACCGCTCCAATGGTCGTCCCATTTGCGGATCGTCCACTCACTGACAGGTATCCGCCATAGATGTTGATTGGTGCGTCACCAGTGACGGCCGCTGTCGCCCGACGACGATTGTTGGAAACTGCAAAACTGGGAAGTTTCTCCAGTTGAGAGTTATCCGGTGTCGTAATCGACCACGCGATCGACTCGTCTCGTTCATCGCCGTTGAGGATGATGGAGATCCGCAAGTTCTGGAGCGCCGCCGGCAGGTTGGCTTGGACTGCGAACTCATCGTGGGTGCCGTTGATCAGTGCAACATCTGCGTCGGCAACCCTGACGTTCTGAAGCGGACCGACCTGAGGACGAATGCGTACGACGAATGTGGGCATCGTTGTTGGTTGCGGCGTTGCTTTGATTCGCAGTTGAATGGACCGACTTTCGCCTGCCAGTCGAACGGGGCTATGCAAAAACGTGGTGTCGCCCTGCGTCAGGCTGATGATTGACGACGCGAGTCGTCCAGCCGCAGGTTGTACTGGTGCTGCTGGTGCTGCTGGTGCTGCTGGTACTGCTGGTGCTTCGGCCGGTGGCAGCTCGATGCTCGCCGGAACCGACTCACTCTGTGGAATGGGAGCCGGTTGTTGGACGGGTTGCACCGACTCTTGAACAGCACTGGCCGGAACAACCGCCGGAAGTCCCTGCGGAACCTGCCACTGGGCTGGTACCGCACCATAGCTCGGCTGCTGGCCCGGCCCCTGCCACACATAGCCTGGCGGCAACTGCGGTTGCGGGACGGGCGGGGGGTAGTACGCGGGGTAACCGGCGGGATAACCAGGCTGGGCTATTGACGGCCAAGATTGATAAGGGCTTACGTTGAGCCCTCCGCGGCCGACAATCAGCCCCGCCGCGACCAAACCCACAATGCCAACAGCTTTTCCGAAGACGGCCCACCCGTTTCCCATGATCCGGCCTCCCAACGACAATGCCTCGATCACGACAGCGTGTGCGCCGACGGGACCGGCAATGATCCGATACGGAAGTCTCTATCGACTTTGCGGAGGTTAACGGTTGAATCGATTGTTCCGGATCCGCTGAACAGGCCAGCAACCGCCGAACAACCGCAGTCCGTTGCTCCTGGCTGACGAGGACGGCGACGATCACGCGGCTTCGGGAGTTCCGCTCCGAACAGCATCGCACCGCACCGGCAGAAGCGGCCGCTCGATCAATCCACACCGGTCAATGGGCCGAAAGACTTTCCACGCTCACGGTAATCGAGTCATGCGGGGCCACCATCGCGTTCCAGATTGAGGACCGAGCTGTCACGGCTTCGGTTTCTGTTCCCGCTGTTCAACAGGAATCCCTCTTCGGGCCAACTGCCGAATCTCCTCAGTGCGCTCATTCCATCGTTGCGACAAGGTTTGCACCTTATCGGGTTCCTCCGCAGCCAGATTTCGCTGTTCGCCCCGATCGGTCTTCAAGTTGTAGAGTTCCCACGCCCCGGCCGCTCCGGCGGCGACCAGCTTCCAGTCGCCGACGCGGATCGCGCGGTTCCCTTCGTGCAGCCACCAGAGGTCGGGGTGTTGCAGCGATCCCGGCGTGGTGAACTCGGCGACCAGACTCAGCCCCGGCCTGGGGGGGGCTTCATTCGGCGCCGCTCTCGCTGGTTTCCCTCCACACGCCAGTTCCAGCACCGTGGGGACGACGTCGATAATGTGCGCTGGCGCGGTCCGCAGTTCGCCGCGGGCGGGGATCCCGTTCGGCCAGTTCGCGATGAACGGCGTTGAGATCCCCCCTTCGTGGACCCAGGTTTTGTGCCGGCGATGCGGGGTATTGGCCACGGTCGACCAACCCGGACCAAGGCAGAGATAGGATGCCGCCGACCCTGGTGCGGCATGCGGGTCATGGCCGTCGCCTCGGACCATGATTTCGGCGCTGGCGCCGTTGTCGGAGAGAAACATCACCAGCGTGTTTTCGGTCGCGCCCATCTTCGCTACTTGCTGCAGGATGCGGCCGATTTCCTGGTCCATGCGATCAATCATCGCCGCGTGAATCGCCATCTTCGCCGCCTGGAATTCGCGTTGTTCCTCGGTCAGGTCCTTCCAGGGCAACGGGCGATTGACCTCGCCGGGACCGAGTTTCTCCAGTGCGTCCGGGAAATGATACGGCGGCCCGAGTTCGAGTTCGGGGGCAGAGGGATCACCCGTGGTGAGGCCGAGTTCGACCTGGCGACGATGCCGCGCCGCACGGACGACTTCCCAGCCGGCGCGATAACGCTCTCGGTATTTCGCGATATCCTCCGGCAACGCCTGCAACGGAAAGTGGGGCGCGGTGAACGCAACGTACGAGAAGAAGGGCTCCCCCGCGTGCTCCTTCGCGTGCCCTTGGAGACACCGAATGGCGTGGTCGGCAATGCCGCTGGTCACGTAGTAGTGGGACCCCCGGGCGATCGGCGGGAGCGGCCGATCGTCTTCCAGGTGTTGCTGGGGATGGAAATAGTGATTGTGGTCTTCCAGGCTGTAGGAGTGTTCGAAACCACCGACCAGGCGATTGCCGTCGATGTGCCATTTGCCCGAATGGTAGGAATGATAACCGCAGGGCTTGAGCATCTCGGGGAGCAGCGGCGCCCAAGAGGGACGGGTGCCGCGGCTCCCCCCCGGAACTCCGGGCAAGTCGTCGCGACGGACCTGCTGCGCGTAGTATCCCGTCAGGAGCGCCGCGCGCGACGGCCAGCAACGAGCGGTGTTGTAGAACTGGGTGAAGCGCAGGCCGCCGGCCGCGAGTCGATCCAGGTTCGGAGTGTCGATCTCGCCGCCGTAGCAGCCCAGGTCGGAGTATCCCAGATCGTCCGCGAACAGGATGATCACATTGGGGACATCGGCGGCGGCGGGTTTCGCCGTTGGCGCGACCAACAGCAGGAGGCAGGCGGAGATTTGAGTTGCCGACCAACAGAGCGAGCGCATGGTTGTCAGTCCTCGGACCAGGGTGCCGGGGTGAGGGGCGCCGCGGATGGCCCCATCCTCGCTGCACAGCGTACACAATCCCGATGTGTCTCCGCACAGCAGCGATGCGGAGTTTTGCCGGGGCGACGCCGGGAAGCGATTGCGGCGGACTGGACGCCTCGGCTCCAGACACCGTCACCGTCAAATCCCCGGGGTCTGCCGGGTGCGCGCCGGTTACCGCGGCAACAGCTTCTCCAGGCCGCTCTTCAGCCGGCCTTCGATGACCCGTTCAATCGCGTTGCTGGCAGCGCGGCGGGCGAGTTCGCCGATGGCTCGGGGGTCGACCTGGGGTTGACGAAGTGTGCCGTAGATGGGGACTTGCAGCATCTGGCCGCCGAGAGCCGTGCGGATGCGTTCGTCGGAGATCCAGTCTTCGCGGATGGGAATCGAAGCGACGAGGTTCAGGGACTCGTCGATCCCGACGCTGCCGCGGGTCTGGATCTCGACGTCGCGGAATCGCATGAGGAAGCGGTCATGCGCCACCCGTTGGTCCGCCTGACGGAACTGAACGCTCTGCTCGGGGAGTTCCATCACCGCGCGATCGGCGACTTCTTCGCGGGGTGCGCGCTTCTGGACGACGGCCCGAATCTGTTCGACCGTCGTCATCAACTGGACGGCGAGAGGTCCGGGCTTCACCTGCGCGCCGTGAATCCGGAGACTGCCGGAGGACGTCCCCGCCCCGGTGTCGCCCAGGGGCCAGGCGGCTTCGGTCAGATCGAGCGAGAAACGACCGTCGATCTGGGTGGCGTCGGCCAGCATCGGGGTGACGAACTTGAGGGAGTCGCGGCACAGTTCCGGCGAGAGGCGCACCTGATCCAGAATGCGGCCCGGCGGCAGGGTGATGATCGCCGGACCGGGCTGGAAGCGGAACTGCGGCGCCAGATGGACGCGACCTTCCGCGACCTCGAGATCGATCGGGCGAATCGCTCCCGCATCCCCGGTGAAGGCGGCGACGATCTCGGTGGGGCCGATGGGGAGCCCCATGAGCTGTGCCGACTCCCAGCCGATACCCAGTTCCCCCTCGAGCTGATTTCCCGAAGCGGCGGCCGCTTCCTGGAATTGCGGTGCGTCGCCCAACTGCCATTGCCCGCGCAGGGAGAAGGGGCGGCTGCCGGCGCCCGCGAGTTTCAGCTTTTGGGACATGGCGGGATCCATGCGGACCGACAGCCGCGTCCAGTCATAATCAAACTGCCCCTGAGTTTCGAATTGCATCAGTCCCGCGGTGTGCTGGGTCCGTGCACTCCCGGTCAAACCAACGCCATCCGCTTCCACCTTGAGATGCCGCAGCTCCCATTGCTCTTTCGCAGGCGTGTAGCGGGCTTGAGTTTGCAGATGGAGTTGCGGCTCCTGCCACAGCGCCGCCCAATGGGCTCCGGCGGGAGCACCGAAGGGTGCCGGCGAGGGAGCCGTTTCGAGTCCCGCGATGGTTAACCCTGTGACGTCGGCGTCCATCGAAATTCCCACGGCATCGGCGCGCGATTGACAGCGGACAACCCCCTTGGCGGTCCCCAGCAGATGATGCTCCGCGCCCGCGCCCTGACAGCGCGAGAGGCGTCCCAGGTCGACATCGAACTTCCAGTCCCCCGCGAGGGGCGCTGCCGCATCGGTCGCGGCGTCGAAGACGCCCTGCTCCCAATCGAGCCGACCGAATGAGGCCGACACCGTCGAATGGGGCGTGGTGAAAGTTTGCGATTTGCTGGACCATGTCCCCTGCGTTGTGATGCGGAAATCGGGCTCATCAATCTGCCAATCGGCGGAAGTCCAACGCAGCGGACGGGCCGCCAGGCCGGCCTTTTCCACCACGGTTTCGTCCGCCGACCAGCGGAGGAGAGCCGCGAAATGACCTTGTCCCTGCAAGTCGCCGACATCGTTCGGCAACCACGGGCGGCAGCGCTGACGCCAGCGCGTAAAGTCACCCACCAGATCGACTTTGAGTGGAAGCACCGCCGTCGGCGACTGCCATTCGGATGCTTCCCTGAGTGCGATCGTCAGTTGATCGTCCCCCGCGGCCAACTCGACCCGCCCCGATTCCAACGTCTGCCATGGTGTGGAACCGGGACCGCTTCCCACCGCGGTCAATCTCGCCTGCAATTGGGGTTCCGACCAGAGCGGTTGTTGCGGATCACCCAGCGTGAGACGTTCGATGTTCGCGGTCGCGGTCAATGCGACGCTGTCGTCGTCGCCCGCGGCAATCTTCGCGTCGAGTCGCAGCAGGCCGGAGATTTGGGACTGTTGCAGGTCGATGATCGCAGACATCTGCCGGCTCAGACGGTCGAGATCGGCGGTCGCCTGCAGCTCTGCATTGGTCGATGTTCCATGTCCGTTGACGCGGCAGAATTCGCTGTTGACGAGGAGTTGCTCGCAGACCAACTCGGACGCGCTGCGCCGCAGTCGCACCTGCGCATCGACCGGAGTCTCCCAGCGCCACGGCGCACCGTTGGCGTCGGCAGCGAGTTCTTTCACACCCGCGGCGCCGATCCACACACGGCCGGTGGCGGTTGATTCGCTGCTGAGGCGCCAGGCGATGCGCGCGCTGGTGATCCGCGTCCCTTCGCGAAGTTGCATTGTCTTCGGAAGCTGCCGGGCCAACTCGGCGCCGTCGACCCAACCCTGCAGCTGGAAGTCTTCGTCCACGAGGGCAAGCAGAGGATCCTCGTTTTCACCGGCCGTCGGCTGGATCGTCGGCAGGGACCACGCGCCGTTCGCCGTCAATTCGGCGACGCTCGAGAGCAACTTCACGTCGGTGCAGCGAACCACCTGATCGAGCGCGGCCAGTTGTCCCGTAAGTTGCACTCGATCCAGACGCAGATCGTCTCCCTGCAACGTCGGCCAGCCGAGGAGTTCCAGCTTTTCCACCTGCAGATCGCTGTCGCAGGAAACCCGCAGCGTCGTCGCGGGAGTGACCGCCACCTTGGCGGAACCGTTGAGTTCACCGAACACCCGCCCGGTTCCGACCCAGCGGCGAAGGAGCGGCGTGAGTTGCGCCAATTGCCAGCGTACCGCCGTCACTTCCAATTCCAATGGGCCGTCCCCCGTCCCCTGGATGGGGGAGACTGTATGCACACGCAGGGACGACGCGTCGCTGGCCGTATCACGCGCCGTCACAGCGACTTCGACCGTATTCGGGGCGCAGAGGCCGACGCTCAGGTGCACATCGATCGGCGGAAGCTGAACCGTGTCGCCTCCCGTGGGTTCCGCGACCTCAACCTTCGCCCCTTCACAGACCAGCTCCAGCGATTTCAGCTTGGCGGGCGCAGGAGCATTGCAGAAGTCGGCCAGCGTCTGGTCGAAATTGGTCCCGTCGGGGCGGTTCTGAACGGTCGCCGCGAGCTCGCGGAGATCAAACCGACCCAGGTCTGCCGCGTCGGTGGCGATCTGCCACAAGGTCGCCGAGCTGCGGACTTCGCCGATCGTGAACAGGGGGACGCCGCCCTGATCGACGACGCGGACGTCGCGGACGACGACCGGAGACATCCAGCCGAGCGTGGTTTCTCCGAGGGCCACTTGTCCCTTGAAGAAGGGAAACAGCAGCTTCGGCACTTCCTGCCGCAGGGAAGTGCGCGCCACAATCTCGGGAATGAACCACCCCGCCGTGGAGAAAACTGCCACCGTCAGACACAAACGTACAAACCAGCGTCCCGAACGGCGCGGCGGCTTGGTCTCGGGGAGACTGGCAGACGGCGGTGTTTCCGAGGCTTGTTCCGGCAGAGTCATGGTACGACCCCCTCCGCTGATGACGACGGCGGAGACTTCATGGTTCCCAAGGCATTGCGTCCAGCCTTCGAGATCGGATGCCGACCCCATCGGCGTGCGGTCCATTTCCTCCCCAGACCTGATCAATCGGGAGTTGACGCAGACCTTGCCGATGAACTCGACCTATTTGGCCGGGTGAATCC
>JANRLN010000002.1:0-5311 GCA_033762515.1 Planctomycetaceae bacterium | reverse complement strand
ACCACCGGCAACATCCCCAAATCAATGCTCAGACCGCTCGTCTGTGGAATCGTCAAGTGCTGGGCATTGAAGCAGGTAAGCTTGAGGCCGGTGACAGGCTCCAACTTCCCGAAAGAATTCGTCAGGATCACCTGTCGTGCTCCGGACGTATTGACTTCACGCCAGACGTCGGCGTTTACCGTACGCGGAGCGACTTCAAGCACAACTTGTTTGTCGGCCTGACGTCTCAACTGGTCGAGCAGACCAGCGAGTTCCTCGTGGACGACTGCCGATTGGCGCACCACCAGCGACAAGGTCGCCTCGTAGAACTTGACGCTTCCCGTACCGCCTGCTTCGTTCCACGAGTCCGGAGACACGGTCGAATGAATCAACTGAATCAGCGGCTCGGCTTGCGCGACGACCTTGTCCGCAGGCGCCGACTCGCGGCCTGCCTTTGGAATGGGAAGCACAAGATCGGCGACGGGATAAGTCGCGACCACCATCGGATGCGCCCGCCCGCGACTGGTGATCAGGATCACCCCATCGCGCGTCACGGCTTCCAGATTCAGCGAGTCGGCTAGAAGCTGGAGGACATCTTTGAGGGGGACGTCAACCACGCTGAACGTGACTTCTTCCTGGGGTGTCAGTCCTTCTTCATCCAAGCCGTTTGGATCCAGCATGAGGGAGCTGTGCGTCTGCTGTGCGAGCCGGTTGACGACTTCTGACAGCGGGCGATTCTGGCACTCGAAGGTCACGCGTTGTTCGAGGTCACCGGCGGTTGGCTGCGGCTGCGGTCTGCCGTACTCGGCTGTTCGTCGAGGGGTGCCCGAAACCAATCGCTGTGCAGCCGGTCCTCCATCAATGGTGCGTGGGGGACTGAGATCTCCGTTGGTGACTTGTGGAGACCGTACGGTGAACCACAAATCAACCTTGCCGGAACGTGCATCGAACGCGGGGGCTGAATCGACTTCGACGCCGGAATGCCCGGCCGCTTCGAAGCGCTCGCGGATGTAAGCGGCCGCTGTGGCGATCCGTTCGCTGTCGAACAGCTCCCCCGACTGGATGGGCAACCCCGCGCGCTCGGACCCAGGACGAGGATCCGTCGGCAGGTCGGGAGTAATGACGACCTGCGAGATGCGATAGCGTGGCCCAGTCTTGACACGCAGTTCGATTTGTTCCACCTGTACGCCAGACGCCTTGGAATCAGGCTGGGACGATTCTGCGCCTGCGTCGGAGTATCCCCGTCCGCCAACGACCTGGCCGATGCCGTTGGAACCGCCGCGCTGGGACGTTTCTACGTCCGCGTCGAAGTATCCCCGTTGCTGGAGCCAATATCGAATCGTATTTTCCGTCTCCCTGAGTGACGAGCTTGGCGGCAACTCCACCAACAGCTTCCAATCTATTGCAACTGCGGGATCGTCGGTTCCAGGTTCCGTGGACCGCAAGTTATTGCTGACAACCTTCGGGCCTGCGGCAATGTGAAAGACCGCTTCCCACGGTTCCTCATGGCCCTCTGCCTGTCGAGGTTGAATCGTGACCTGAACGAACGCGAACTTGTATCCATTCTTCACGTACTCATTCCGCAGGCGTTCCGGCAACCATGTGGTGGCCTTCTGCACATTGTCTGGTCCGACGGACGGGCGCTGCAGCAGAGCATCGGCGATGTCAGTGTTCGCGCCCGTGGTGCGGAACGTGACCGGTGTCGACAGCTCGTACTCTTTCCTCGGGGCGGGAACAACAGCAAAAGGCGCCTGGTTCTTGGTCGATGGTTCGCTCTCCGACACGGCCGTCGCCGAGATGCACGCCATCAGATCGTCGCCGGGGGTTGCCAGCTTCAGAACGAGATGTTGGCCGGGAGGCAGATCGATCGTGGTTTCATGACGGCGCGAGGAGATCTCCGGGGTCTGGACCTCGTGCTGGTCGCCGTTTGACGGCAGGACGCGGACGTCGTTAATGGCCTGCAGCCGCGCGACGAAGTGCAGCCGAATCGTTCCGTCCGGCAGACGCGTGGGCTGCAGAGTCCAGCTCACGCCATCCTCAACGAGCCTTGGAGCACCACTCTGTCGGGTCACGAACGGGCGGAGAGTGGATGTGAGCACGGTCGCTTCCGCGCCGTCGTAAACCCTCAGTTTGGGAGTGCACATGATCTTCGACGTGGAATCGCTTTGCAGTTTCTGCAGCAATTCAGTGCGCTGTTGCGATTCGATCAACGCCAGCAACTCCAGGCCGTTGCCGGCCTCTCTGTTGATCGGCGTTGCGCTGTTGACCCGGCCCCAGGCTTGCTCCCAGTGTGTGCCCATCACGAGATCCAGTTCGATTTCCCGACCGCATGCGCCAACGTCGAGCTGCCGTTGAATCTGTTGCTCCAGTTCCGCGTGCTCTTCCGGCAGCGCTTCCAGTTTCAAGGTGTCGCCGTCCCAACTGACGGCCCGAAACACCGGCATCGGCTCCATCAGTCCTGACTGCAAGCGCAACTGATGCTGTTGCACAGCCGACTGCACCACACTGTGCAGGACTTGTTGACGAGCTTCACGGCGGTCTCCATACGGTCCGGCAATCTGATCCAGCACGGCAGACATATCATGGGACGTCCACGTCAAGCCCCGTGCTGGAGGCCCCAGGATGGCTGCACTCGTATGCGACACGGGATTGGGCAGCAGTGCAGGCTCGTCGCCCACAAGATTTCGTGTCGCTCCCGGCAGACTGCCAAGCAGCCCGCCTCCGAGTAACGCCCAGCCCCACCATGGCGTTCGCTGTCGACGTCCCTGTCCCGCTCGCATGATGCGCTCCATTCGTTCCGCGGTCACATCGACGGGCCGAACTCCCGGCGCCGTCGGCACCGGCTGCAGCCGATGCTTCAGTTCCAAAGCGGCGAGCAAACCCCGCGCATACCGTGCGGGATCGCAGCCGAGTTCTTCGAGGACGGCGTCGTCGCAACAGCGCTCCAGTTGTCGCGTGAGACACCGGTTGGCCCACCACACCAAGGGATGAAACCACCACAAGCACTGCACCACCGTCTGCCACCAGCCGAGCCACAAATCGCCGCGTCGGATGTGCAACAACTCGTGGGCCACGATCGGTTCCAGCTCGTCGGCGTTGTTCGCCGTTACCAGTGCCGACGGCATCAACAGGCACGGACGCACAACGCCGATCACGGCGGGGCCGCACTGCGTCGGCGTGACCCACAGTCGAATACTTCGCTGCACGCGTAGTCGCCGCCGGAGATCGAACACCAACTGTTTCAGCGCCGGATGTTCTTCGTGTCCGGACCGTTGCAGCTTCCAGGCCAGAAGGCCGAGCCGCCCGCTGATCGCGACGAATGTCGCCACAACACCGGCCAGCCAGACCCCGACAAAAATTCTCGACCATTGCCGCACATCCATGGCAACACGTCCTCCGTTGTCGATTGCTTCCACAAAATGGACAGAACCTACTTCTGCGCGTCGCCCGAGTTCCGGTGCATCCTTCGACAAGCCCGTCGTCGGATTCACGGCGATCAACGGGGCTTTGCGAACCGACGCATCCGGCTCGAAGTCGTCCCCAACCTGATGGTCGCCTGACGCCATCGGCGGCGACCACGAAAAGACGCCGACCGGGCTGGTCCAGACCGGTGGCGTCACAGCTTTTGCCAGTACAATCAACCAGAGTGTCGCCGCCAGTTGCGGACGATTCCGACACAGCATCCGATTCAGCATCGCCACAACCGCGATGACGACGGCCAATTGCCAGGTTTGAGTCACGAGGAGCGGATACCAGTCAGTCATTGCGGCGTTCCCCCTCTAACCGGTCGATCAGTTCCTTGAGGGTCGTCAGGTCCTCGGCCGAGATTCCCCGGTCTTCGATCAGATGGCGGACCAGCGGCAACGCTTCGCCGCCGAACAGGCGGTCGACCAGGTCGTTGATCGTCTCGCGAATGACGGTCCGCGGCTGCACGCGCGGACTGTAGATTCGCGTCCGGCCTTCCATGCGGCCTTTGAGATACCCCTTGGTCTCCAGCCGTCGCAGATAGGTCTGCACGGTGGCGAAATCGACGCCGCGCTCTGCGGGAAACCGCTCGTGGACCTGTCGAACCGTCGCGGACTTCAAGTCCCACACGATCCGGGCGACTTCGAGCTCCCCCTTAGACAACCCCGGCCGTTCCCCCATCTTCCCTCCCCGCAGCTCACAAACAGTTGTACGCGAATAATGACGTACACCCGTACGCCGATCAAGAGCAGTTTTGTGAGTTTCCCCAGCGGCCATTGTGCAGCCGGCTGCCATCACGTCAGTTCCAGTGAGCGATTCTGGGGCTGAAGGTCAAAGCACGTCAGGAAACGGACGGAGGTGGGGTGTGGTCGTTAATTGAGGGGGCGTGCGGGAGAACAAATAGATACTCTCGATGGGGTGTGATGAATGCGGGATTGGGAACTCCGCGAACCCAGGGAGGGCTTTCGATGCTGATTCAGTTTACGGTCACGTTGGATGGTCGAGAACTGGGGAGCGAGAGTCGGGTGGCGTCGGGGTCGGCGGCGGAGGTCGAAGAGCAGATTCGCGGGATGCAGCAACGGACGGGTCGGATGGCCCTGGAACCGGTGCTGACGCAGATCGCCGGCCCGGGCGGTCCTTAAGCCACTGCCGTGCTGTTTCAACTCCCCCTCTGTTACGATCCGCCGCCCAGCGAGTGGTCGTGATCGGCGGGCGCGCCGAAACGGGGTGATGGAGGGGACGAACGCAGCCCGGTGCGTGGGCCCGGTCCTGCTGGCGTTGGCAACGCTCACCTTTGTGGAAAACTTCGAAACCCAGCGGTTCTTTGTGATCGCCATTGAGGCAACGGAATAGCCCTCCCTGAGTAGCCCCCAAGGAGCAACGCCGCCCCCGCATACGATCAACTCGCAGCGGTCAGGCGGCGCGTCCGGTAGCGTCAAGCTCGGCATGAAGCGTCGCGAATCGTAGGGTGACGCCGAGTCGGCGAGGCGCACCCGCGATGTAGGCAGCCCCACGCCGTCCACCGTCGGGGTGAGCCTCGAAGACTCGGCGTCACCCTACCTTCGCCCGACCGACTTCACTCCCATTCCTCGTCACGGATGTGCTTGATCTCGGCTGCGTTGCCCCAGCCAATTTCATACTGACCCAATCTCACATACCTGCGGAAGGACGACCATTGGTAATCCCGCGCGTGCCGGACCAGTCCGTGCTTCACGGGGTTCCAATGGATGTAGTCAACCTTTTGCAGCAGATCGTCTTCGTCGCGGCAGACGTGTTCCCAGAATCGGCGTTGCCACACGGCCCGTTCGCCGGTCTTGCGTCGCGATTCCGACCGGTTCCCTTCGGCTCCACCGCCGCCACTACCGCC
>JANRLN010000001.1:0-2277 GCA_033762515.1 Planctomycetaceae bacterium | reverse complement strand
GGCTCAAGCTCAATGGTGCCCGCTGGCGTGTCCAGCGAGCCGAACGGATGGGAGCCCTCCGCTGCCTCGACTACAGCCGCCAAACCCCAGCCTACTGGCGAAACCGCGCGGCATAGCCGCCAGAATAAAGAGTTACACCCGGTGGGTGCGACGAGGTGTCCGCGAAGTGGGGCATGTCGGCGATCAGGCGAAGATCTCCGCGACTTTGCACATGAAGCCGGGGAGGAGGTCGGGGGCGGTGAGGGTGTCTTCGCTTTTGAGAGATTGAATCAGGCCTGCGGGACCGAGGATGTCGATGGACTTGGTCCGCGGCTTGACGATCCAGACAGTGAGTGTGCCGGCGGCGAAGTAATCAGCGAGCTTCTCCTCCAGTTCCTCCAGTTCCTCGACCGTATCGCTGGGCGAAAGGATCTCGACGGCACGGTCCGGCGCGCCGGGAAAGAACGTGTTCACTGGGAGGGGAGGCAGCCGCGAAAGGCGCACAAACGAGACATCGGGAGCCCGCACGTTATCGGGGTCTCGGGAAAGCAAATATCCCGTGTCGGGTCCGACCACCTTCCCGAGTCCGTTGGCTTTTGCGTGGGAGCGCAATCGCAAAAGCAACTCGCTGCCGATGTCTCCATGGTTGTGTCCGGCCGGTGCCATGGTTCGAAGTTCTCCGCGTACGAGTTCGTGTCTCATGCCATGGTCGGGCAGGACGAAGAGTTCATCTGCGGTCATGAGTTTCGAAGTCAGTGCCACCGGAGACTCCTTGGGTTCTCAGGTTCTCGTCTTATGCTAGCAAAGTTTGGCTCCGCTGGGTGAAGGAAAATGAAGCGAAGCGGTCGGTCATTTCAGGGAGCGGCTGGCCGGGTGGTGGCTTCCCATTGGGCTCTTATGGTTGCAGACTTGGAGAGGGCGGCGGGAAAGTTCCTGGCGGGGAAGCGCTCGACACGGCTGTCAAGGTAGACGACGTTGACGGTTCCGTCGGGGTGATTGGTGGGTCGATCGTGGGCAATGATGACGTCGGACGGGGCTTTGCTGGTCAGGCCGCTGCCGAGGTAGACAAAGTCGGAACTGGTGTCGAGTAAGGCCGCGGAGGGATGGGTTGAGGGGAGAGGTGTGTTGGTTAACGGACAGGTTGATTGATCGGCGTAGAGGTCCTGAGTGGAAAACAGCAGGGAGAGAGTGGGTGGAAACTGGCCGCGGTTTTCGTTGCAGTAGAGTTCACTGGCTTGGCCGATCTGGCGAAGATTTGAGGCACACCTCACTCTGAGGTCATGGGGGGCCCGCTTGTTGAATGACGGTAGAGTTATCGCGAGTGTGAAAGCCAGGGACGCGGTGATCAAAAGCGCCCACCGTGACAGGAAGATTCTGACGAACCAGTGATCCCGGCGGGAACCGGCAGGGCGTGCGTAGTCGAGTGTTTTGTGGCTGCTCGGCGACATCAACGGAGCCTCTCACCGGTGACGAAGTCAATGGGAAACGTGATGGGGGCAGAATAGAACGGCCCTACCGGCGTCACAAGCCGGATCATGGCGGTGCGACGACATGAAGCAGGGGGGATAAACTCACTGCATGCCATCACCGTTCGCGGGCATGGATCCTTTTCTTGAGGCGTTCTGGCTAGATGTTCACCATCGGCTGGTGACGTACGCTTCGGACTGGCTGAACGAGCATTTGCCCGGTGATCTGATCGCATCGACCGAGGAGCGGGTGGCGATTGATTCGGAAGGCGAGGCGCTGCACCGGATCGGGCCGGACGTGCGGGTGTTTTCGCCTTCGACGGCGGATCCGTCCGAGGGGGTGAGGAGCGCGGGGGGGGCGGCGATCGAGGCACCGTACAAGTTGGTGGTCGATCTGGATCCGGTGACGGAGGCGTTTGTTCGGGTGATCGATGGTGGCGGGACGCTGATCACGGTGATCGAGTTTCTCAGCCCGTCGAATAAACGGGGCGAGGGGATGACCGTGTACCGCGTCAAGCGTGATGAGCTGCTGACGGCGGGGGTGAATGTGGTGGAGATTGATCTGGTGCGGGGTGGGAACTGGCGGGCACTGCTCGAGCCGGCACGGGTGCCGCGCGAGGCGGCGAGCCCTTACCGGGCGGTGGTGCGCGAGGGCGGGCGAAGGTTCGGGGGGTATCTGTTTCCGATTTACTTTGATCGACCGGCGGCGGAGGTGCCTGTGCCGCTTCGGCCGACGGATGCGAGGCCGATGTTGCCGGTGCAGCAGTTGATTGGGTGGGTGTATGAGCGTGGCCGGTATGGGGCGCGGGTGCATTATGAGCAGGACCTGCAG